>JAJXUC010000023.1 GCA_021783435.1 Pseudomonadota bacterium
CGCCGCAGTTCTTCGGGCAGTGGCGCGCTTTTGCGCAGGGCGTGGTCGATCCACACCGTCTTGGCACCGCCAGTGGCATGGAGCGTCGTGATGTCGTCGGTGCGGCGCAGTTCATAAAAGGTGTCGAAGCTGCTGCGACCGGGGTTGGCGACGAACAGGCTGACCCGCACGTCGCCAGGATGACGCAGTTCCTGGTGAAAATTGCAAAAGGCGTTGACGATGACCGGCCCTTGCCCTTGCGGCGCCGCACCCATGTCGAGACTGCTCAGCCAGTCGAGTCGGGCCACTTCCATGTAGCGGAAGTACACCGTGTTGTTGACATGGCCCATCGCATCCATATCGCCCCAGCGTATGGGAACGACGATGTCGAAAACAGGCCGCTTGCGCGCGGGCAGTTCGAGGCGCATCGTCCGGTCGTCTCCGTTGTCAGACGCCGAAGCCGTCGTCGGCGGCAATCACCGCGCCGTTGACGAAGTGGCTCTGGCCGCTGGCCAGCATCAACAGCACGCCGTCCAGGTCCTCGGGTTTGCCCACACGCTTGCGCGGCAGCATGTCGATGAGTTTCTGGCCGGCTTCGGTGGCCCAGTGGCCATGGTTGATCTCGGTGTCGATGTAGCCGGGGCAGATGGCGTTGGTGTTGATGCCATAGCGCCCCCACTCCAGTGCCATGGCGCGCGTCATGTGCACCACGGCAGCCTTGCTCATGGCATACACGCCAATCTGGGGCAGCACGCGCAAACCGGCCATGGAGGCAATGTTGATGATGCGCCCCCCCGCCCAGGTCCCCGGCGCCGCGCCCTTCGAGCGGGCGATCATGCGCTTGGCCACTTCCTGCGCGACGAAGAAGGCGCCGCGCGTGTTGGTGTCGAACATGCGGTCGTAATCGTCGGGTGAAATCTCGCTGAGCTTGCGCGCCACCGACATGCCTGAGTTGTTGACCAGGATGTCGATATTGCCCATCTCGGTCTCGGCATGGGCGACAGCCGCGCCGATGCTGTCGGTGTCGGTCACGTCCAGTTTCACCACGTGGGCGTCGCCGCCCTCGGCCTCGATGTGGGCACGCAGCTCTTTCAACCGCTCGGTGCGCCGCCCCGCCAAGACCACGCCGGCGCCAGCTTGCGCCAGCACGCGGGCAAACTGCCAGCCAAGGCCGCTGGAGGCGCCGGTCACCAGCACCACGCGACCGGATAAGTCAATGGAATAGGCCATGTCTGTCTTCTATGGATGTTGTGTGAATAGGGTCGTGCCAACGGACCAGCCTGAATCCCACTTGCAGCGCCAGCCTCGGCATCCGGTCATGGTACGAGCGATGCCGCGTTGCAACAACGCCGCGATACGCCTGGCGCCGAGCGCAGCGTGCGGAGATGGCGCTCGCGGCCCCCAGGCAGGCGCTCTTTGCCGATAATGTCGATATGTCCGAGCGAACCATTCCCATCGTCGATCACCGCTACGCCTCCAGTGTGCCGACCGTCCCTGTGCATGCTCTCGCGCCCGGTGCGCTGCTGGCCGACAAGCTGGGCAGGCCGCTGCACGATCTGCGCATCTCCATCACCGATCGCTGCAATTTCCGCTGCACCTATTGCATGCCCAAGGAGGTGTTCGACACGCACTATGAATTTCTGCGCCATGCCGATCTGCTGCGCTTCGAGGAAATCGAGCGCCTGGCGCGCGTGTTCGTCAGCTTGGGCGTGCGCAAGCTGCGCATCACCGGTGGCGAACCGCTGCTGCGCAAGGGTGTGGAAGATCTGGTCGCCATGCTCGCGACCATCCGCACGCCGGACGGTGATCCCGTGGAACTGACCATGACCACCAACGCCTCCATCCTCGCGCGCAAGGCCGCATCGCTGGCGCAGGCCGGTTTGCACCGCGTGACCGTGAGCCTGGACGCGATTGACGACGCCGTGTTCCGCCGCATGAACGATATGGACTTTCCGGTGCAAACCGTGCTGGAGGGCATTGCCGCGGCGCAGGCCGCCGGACTGCATCCGGTGAAGGTGAACATGGTGGTGCAGCGGGGTGTGAACGACGACCAGATCCTGCCTATGATCGAGCATTTCCGCGGCAGCGGCGTCGTGCTGCGCTTCATCGAATTCATGGATGTGGGCAACACCAACGGCTGGCGCATGGATCAGGTCCTGCCATCGGCCGAGTTGCTGGCGCGCATTGCCCAGCGCCACCCACTGCACGCGCTCGACCCCACCGTGCTGGGCGAAACCGCCGAACGCTGGCTGCTGGACGACGGCAGCCTCGAAATCGGCGCCATTTCCAGCGTCACCCAGGCCTTTTGCCACGACTGCAACCGCGCCCGCCTGTCGATGGAGGGCAAGCTCTACCTTTGCCTTTTCGCCAACCACGGCCACGACTTGCGCGCCCTGCTGCGCGGCGACGCGCAGCAGGGCATCCAGCAGGCGAGCGACGCCGACCTGCGGGCCGCTCTCGCCCAAGTCTGGGGCCGGCGTGACGATCGCTATTCCGAGTTGCGCGGCAGTGCCGCCGCCCAGGCCCAGCGCGCCGAGCGACGGGTGGAGATGTCGTATATCGGCGGTTGAATGCGGTTGGCGCCAGCCACCGCCTCGTGACTGCGTGACACCCCGCCCGCGCCACGCGAACCCCCATACACCCACCCGCTCACCGAGCCCAACATGCCCGAAACCCTCGCCCCGGATGCCATCACCGGCCTCGTTCTTGCCGGCGGGCGTGGCTCGCGCATGGGCGGCAGCGACAAGGGCCTGCAACCCTTTCGCGGCCTGCCGCTGGCCATGCACGCGCTGCTGCGCCTGCAGGCTCAGGTGGGCATGGTGATGATCAACGCCAACCGCAATCTTGCCGCCTACGAGGCCTTCGGCGTGCCGGTCTGGCCCGACGCCGACCCCCTGGCCTATACCGGACCGCTGGCCGGCTTCGCCACCGGGCTGACGCATTGCGACACCCCCTGGCTGCTCACCGTGCCCTGCGACTGCCCGCTATTCCCGCCCAACCTGGCCCAACGCCTGGGACAAGGCCTGGCTGATGCATCGGCGGAGGTGGCGATGGTGCGCGTGGGCGGGCGCACCCAGCCGGTGTTCTGCCTGCTGCGCGCCGATCTGCTGGAAAGCCTGTCGCGTTTTCTCGATGGCGGCGGCAGCAAGATCGACGCCTGGACCGCCACACTCAACACCGTGGAAGTCGATTTCGACCATCCCGGCGAGTTCGAGAACGTCAATTCCCTGCCCGAGCTGCGCGCGCTGGAACAGGCCTCCCTCACTCCTTCCTCCTCCCCGGCTCCAACCGTTCGCTCAAGTCTCGCCATGTCCGCATCCCCCAGCACCCTGCCCCCCGACCTCGCCCAGGTCGTCAGTTGCGTCAGCGGCTACGACCCCAAGGCTTTGCCGGTGGACAAGGTGCAGGACGTCATCCGCCGTTTCGTGCGGCCCGTGCGCGTCGCCGAGCGCGTGGACCTGCGCGCCGCTCTCGGCCGGGTGCTGGCCGAAGACGTCATCGCACCAATGGACGTGCCCGCCCACAACAACTCCGGCATGGACGGCTACGCCCTGCGCTCCGATGACCTCGGCACCAATGGCGCCACGACCCTGCGCATTGCCGGCACAGGCCTGGCCGGGCACGAGTTCAGCGGTGACGTTCCCGCAGGAAGCTGCCTGCGCATCATGACCGGCGCCGTCTTGCCGGCGGGCTGCGACACCGTCGTGCCGCAGGAATTCTGCCGCGTCGACGGCGAACTGATCCACATTCCCCCGGGCGTGCTCCAACGCGGCGACAACGCCCGCATGCGCGGCGAAGACCTGCGCGCGGGCCAGCCCGCGCTGCCGGCCGGCAAGCTCCTGCGCCCGGCCGACATCGGGCTCATCGCCTCGCTCGGCCAGGCCGAGGTCATGGCGTGGCGCCGCCTGCGCGTGGCCTTTCTGTCCAGCGGCGACGAACTCCGCTCCATCGGCCAGCCGCTGAGCGAGGGTTGCGTCTACGACAGCAACCGCTACACCCTCTGGGCCATGCTGCAGCGCCTGGGCTGCGACGTGCTCGATCTCGGCGTGGTGCGCGATGACCCCGCGCTGCTCGAAGCCGCGCTGCGCCATGCCTGCGAGAACGCCGATGCCGTCATCACCTCGGGCGGCGTCAGCGTCGGCGAGGCCGATCATCTGCGCAGTGTCATGGCCGCGCTCGGTGACGTGGCGTTCTGGCGCATCGCCATGCGCCCAGGCCGCCCCATGGCCTTCGGCAGCATCGCCAGCCACGGCCAGCGTGCCGTGCTGTTCGGCCTGCCCGGCAACCCCGTGGCGGTGATGGTCACCTTCTACGCCTTCGTTCGCGACGCCCTGTTGCACATGATGGGCGCCGCCGCCAAGCCCCTGCCCCTGCTGCCGGTCGCGGCACAGACCGCTCTGCGCAAACGCCCCGGCCGCACCGAATACCAGCGCGCCGTGCTCACCCCACTGCCGGACCAACCCGGCCGCTACTGCGCCCACACCACCGGCGACCAGGGCTCCGGCATCCTGCGCTCGATGAGCGAGGCCGACGGCTTCATCGTCCTGCGCCACGAGCAAGGCAGCGTGCAAGCCGGCGAGACGGTGGAATTTTTGCCGTTCGAGGGGCTGGTCTAGGTCCGGAAACATGCCGGGCCGCCCTTGGGCTTTCTCACTCCCCCGGGGCGGCTCATGCGCCGCGGCAGGCCTGGGGATACCCTCAAAAAATCTTGTTGATCAGATCCTCACCCAGGCCGATGCCTGCACCCATTTCCATGGCCTGGCCGAAGCCCGAGCCGAGAAAACCGCTGAGGGCTCCCATCAGCCCGCCACCCGCGGGACGTCCGTAGGCCGAGGCCATGGCACCCTGGCCCATACCCTGGGGCATGTAGCCAGGCTGGGACGCGACGGGCATGGGCTGCAGTTGGTTTTGCTGGTTCTGCCACATGGCATGGATGGCCTGCAGCAACTGGTTCATTTGCTGCTGCTGGGTCTGCACGGCCAGGGCGACTTCGCGCAGGTCGAGCAGCCATTCGCGGGCATCGGTGTTGCCGCCTTGCGCGGCGGTTTGCAGCTTGCCGGCCAGAGCCTGCAGTTCCTGTGCGATGGCCTGGTCCTGGGTTTGAAGTTGCTGGTAGTTCTGGTCGATGGTCTGGAGATCCATGGTGCTTGCGTGTCGATGATGGAAGGATGCAGGGATTGTGGTGCCGGACGATGGCACGACAAGGCATCGCCTGGGTAAGGAAAAGTAAAACAGGCGGCGAGAGTTTGCCGCGATGCCACCGTGGCGGATGACACGAAAGCCGCGAATAAGGGATGCCGGAGCAAGCGGCCGCCGCCTAAGATGATTGTCGATCTGAAGAACTCGTGCCAGGCGCTGCCTTCGTCCTCTCCACGCGCAAGGAACACACATGGCAGTCCCATGTTTGCCCGGTCGCGGGGCAGGTGTCGACCCCGCCCTGGGGCGCCTCTGAACATCCGCCGAAAGTGAAAGGCCCGGGCTGGCATGTGTGGCATTACTGGCATTCTGGATTGGCAGCATGCGCCGGACCCCGCCGAGGTGCGGGCCATGACGCAACTTCTGCATCACCGTGGCCCGGACGCGAGCGGCTTCCACCACGAAGGACCGATTGCGCTCGGCCATGCGCGCCTGAGCATCATCGACCTCGAAGGCGGCGTGCAGCCCATGGCGAATGCCGAACGCCAGCTATGGCTCACGTTCAACGGCGAAATCTTCAACCATGTGGAACTGCGACGCAGCCTGCAAGCACGTGGCCGCCGTTTCGCCACGCGCTCGGACACCGAAGTCATTCTTCACGCCTATGCGGAATACGGCGACGCCTGCGTCGAGCACCTGAACGGCCAGTTCGCCTTCGCGCTGTGGGATGCCCGCCGCCAACGTCTGCTGCTGGCGCGCGACCGCGTCGGCATACGCCCGCTGTTCTACACCCGGCTTGACGGGCCGGGTGGCGGCCGCTTCGCCTTCGCCTCGGAGGTCAAGGCGCTGTTCGCGCTGCCCGACGTACCGCGCAGGCTCGACGTCCAGGCACTGGGCGAAATTTTCACCACCTGGGCGCCGCTGTCGCCGCATGTGGTCTTCGCCGGCGTGCACAGTTTGGGGCCAGGCGAGTGCATGGTGGTCGACGCGCAGGGCTCGCGGTCCTGGCGTTACTGGGACTGGAGCTTTCCGGCGCAGGGAGCTGAAGCTGCCGAGCCCTACGCCAGCGCCGACGAAGCTGCTGAAGCGCTGCGCGCGTTGCTGATCGACTGCGTGCGCCTGCAACTGCGCGCCGACGTGCCCGTGGGCGCCTACCTCAGTGGCGGGCTGGATTCGTCGGTCATCACCACCCTCATCCACCACCACACCAGCTCGCCGCTGCGCACCTTTTCACTCACCTTCGACGACGCCGAGTTCGACGAAAGCGCCGAGCAGCGCCTGCTGGTCGACCACCTCGGTTGCGAGCACACCACCCTGCACTGCACCCGGGCCGATATTGCCGCAGCTTTTCCGTTGGCCGTCTTCCATGCCGAATCCCCCATCCTGCGCACCGCCCCGGCACCATTGATGCTGCTGGCCCAGCATGTGCGCGACAGCGGCTACAAAGTCGTGCTCACCGGCGAAGGCGCGGACGAAGTGTTCGGCGGCTACGACCTGTTCAAGGAGGCGCGCGTGCGGCGCTTCATGGCACGGCAGCCGCAATCCGCCTGGCGCGGCGCGCTGCTGGAGCGGCTTTATCCCTACTTGCGGCATTCCCCCGCTGCCGGACGGGCGCTGGCGCAGCGTTTTTTTGCCGATGGCGCCGAGCATCTGGATCAGCCCGGCTTCGGCCATCTGCCCCGCTGGACCACGACGCAGCGCACCTGGCAGTTCTTCTCGCCGAGCGTGCGCGAGCGGCTGGGTCGCTGGAACGTGATGCAAGCCACGGCCAGTCTGGTGCCGCCTGCGTTTGCGCACTGGCAGCCCTTGCAGCAAGACCAGTACATCGAGGCCCACACCTTGATGAGCGGCTATCTGCTGTGCTCGCAGGGCGACCGCATGGCCATGGCGCATTCCATCGAGGGACGTTTTCCGTTTCTGGACCACCGCCTCATCGCCTTCGCCAACCGGCTGCCACCACGCTACAAACTCATGGGCCTGACCGAGAAATGGTTGCTCAAGCATGCCATGCGCGGCCTGCTGCCCGAGAACATCCGCACCCGCACCAAGCAACCCTACCGCGCCCCCGACAGCCAGAGTTTTTTCGAGCAAGGCAAACCGGTGGATTACGCCGCTGAGCTGATGAGCCCGGGCGCGATTGCCGACGCCGGCTATTTCGACCCCGCCGCGGTGAGCAAGCTGTTCGCCAAATGCCGGGCCGGGCGGGCCATCGGCTTTGCCGACAACATGGCTTTCGTCGGCGTGCTGTCGACCATGCTGCTGCATCGACAGTTTGTTGCCATGCCGCCAGCCACCCCGCAAGCGCGGGAGTACCGGACGACCGCCTTCCCGTAAGCTCGACGGCGTTCTGTCTTGCGTGTCCTCGATCGCGTTCACGGCGCCACGAGGTGCGCCGTTCCCGCATCACTGATCCAGTCCTGCCCCTACCGTGCGACTTCACGATTTTTTCGCCTCCACCGCAGTTCGCCTGGCCACCAAGACCGCGCTCGTGTGTGACGGACGGCGCAGCAGCTACGCCGACATCGCTGCGCAGGCCCAGGCGCTGGCACTCAGCCTGCACCAGCATGGCATTCGCCGCGGCGACCGCGTGGCACTGTTTCTCGACAACTCCGAAGCGATGGTCGCAGCCGTGTTCGCGGTGCTGCAAGTGGGTGCTGTGTTCATGCCGGTCAACACCCTGACCAAGGCCGACAAGCTGGCCTATATGCTGAATGACGCGCAAGCCAGCGCGCTCGTCACGCAAACCGCGCTCACCAGCGTCGCGAGCGGAGCCCTGACGCTTGCGCCCGGCGTGCATGCCTGCTGGATGGCGGGTGACGCAACTCCTGCCGACGCCACAAAGGCCACCATCGGCCACGCCGCATGCCTGCCCTATCCTGCAGGACGGCCAGCGGATACCCCATTGCCCCCACTGGACGCTGCGGTGATCGACCAGGACCTGGCGGCCATCATCTACACCTCCGGTTCCACCGGCCATCCCAAGGGCGTGATGCTCACGCACCTGAACATGATCACCGCGCAACAGTCCGTGAGCCAGTACCTCGGCCTGCACGAGGATGACATCATCGCCTGCGCCCTGCCGCTGGCGTTCGACTACGGGCTGTATCAGGTGTTGATGGCGTTCAAGCTAGGTGCCACCGTGGTGCTGGAACGCTCGTTCACCTATCCGGTCAAGGTGCTGCAGACCATGGCGCGCGAAGGCGTGACCGTGTTCCCCGGCGTGCCCACCATGTTCGCGCTGCTGACCGCGCTGAACAACCTGGCCGACTTCGATCTCTCCCGCCTGCGCCTGATCACCAACACCGCCGCAGCCTTGCCCGAGTCGCACATCCGTCGCATGCGCGAACTCTTTCCCCGGGCCAAGCTGTACTCCATGTACGGTCTCACCGAATGCAAGCGCGTCACCTATCTGCCCCCCGAGCAACTCGACATCCGCCCCACCAGCGTGGGCCGCGGCATGCCCAATGAAGAGGTCTGGCTGGTGGACGACGCCGGTCGCCGTCTGCCCAACGGCAGCACCGGCGAATTGGTGATTCGTGGCAGCCACGTCATGCGCGGCTACTGGAATAAGCCGGCAGAAACCGCCGAGCGCCTGCGCCCCGGCCCGCTGGCGGGGGAACTGGTGCTGTACTCGGGCGACGTGTTCCGCACCGACGCCGAGGGCTGGCTCTACTTTGTCGGCCGCAAGGACGACATCATCAAAAGCCGTGGCGAGAAGGTCAGCCCGCGCGAGGTGGAAAACGTGCTGCACGAGTTGCCTGGCGTGCTTGAAGTGGCCGTGGTCGGCGTGAACGATGCCCTGCTCGGCCAGGCGGTGAAGGCATTCGTCGTGCTGGCGCCGGGGCGCGCCTACACCGAACGCGACATCATCAAGCATTGCCACGCGCGGCTGGAAAATTTCATGGTGCCCAAGAGCGTGGAATTCGCCGCCAGCCTGCCTCGCACCGACACCGGCAAAATCCGGAAAACCGGATTGTGCTGAAGTCCGAACCGGCTCCAACATCGCCCAACTTCACGCCACCATCGCAACAGCGACCACGACACCGTCACGGGAAACACCATGGCCGACATCAAAACCGAGGTTCGACGCTACATCGACGACAACTTCATCATGGGCTCCAGCGGCACCCCATTTGCCGACACCGACTCCCTGCTGGACCTGCATATCGTCGACTCCACCGGCATTCTCGAACTCATCCTGTTCCTCGAAGAGACCTTCGGCATCCAGGTGCATGACGCCGACATGGTGCCGGAAAACCTCGACAGCCTGAACGCCATCGAGGCCTATGTCCAGCGCAAGCACCTGGCGCGAGTCGCGGCGTGAGCGTGCCTGCGCCAGCTCTTGCAACCATGCCCCGTTCGGCAGCGCTCACGACGGACGTCTTCACGCTCGACTGCGCCGCCGAGATCGAGCGCATCGGCCGGCACTTGCGCGCCAGCCTGGCGTCCATGCACAAGCGCGGCGTGGTGCTGGGCCTGTCGGGCGGGGTCGACAGTTCGGTCTGCGCAGCCCTGGCGGTGCACGCCCTGGGGCCCGCCAAGGTGCAGGGCCTGCTCATGCCCGAGCAGGACTCCAGCGCCGACAGCGCCGACCTGGGCGCGGCCGTCGCCGCCCGGCTCGGCCTGCGTTGCGTCACCGAAAACATCGCCCCAACACTGACAGCCATCGGTTGCTACCGTTGGCGCGACGAGGCCATCCGCACGCTGTTCCCGGATTACGACGAAACCTGCAAATGCAAGATCGTGATCGCCAGCGGCTCAGCCGGCAAGGTGCATTTCTTCGACCTCGTTGTGCAGACGCCAGGCGGCACGGAACAGCGCGCGCGCCTGCCGTTGCGCGAATACCTGCAGATCGTCGCCGCCACCAACTACAAGCAGCGCATCCGTAAGACCGTGGAATATTTTCATGCCGACCGACTGAACTACGCCGTGCTGGGCACGCCCAACCGGCTGGAATACGACCAGGGTTTTTTCGTCAAGAACGGCGACGGCGCCGCCGACATCAAGCCCATTGCCCATCTCTACAAAACCCAGGTCTACGCCCTGGCTCGCCACCTCGGCCTGCCCGAGGCCGTGTGCTCTGCCGCGCCCACGACCGACACCTACAGCCTGCCCCAGGGCCAGGACGAGTTCTACTTCGCCCTGCCCTACGCGCAAATGGACCTGGCGCTGTGGGCGCACAACCACCGCCGCCCGGCGGCCGAACTGGCCACCGCCCTCGGCCTGAGCGAGGACAGCGCTGCGGGCATCTACACCGAACTTGAAGCCAAGCGCCGTGGCACACGCTACCTGCACCTGCGCCCGCAATTGGTGGAACCGGTGGTCGAGATCTGCCCCGAGGATGCCCCTTGAACGCGATGCCGCTCGCCGCCACACCTTCATCGCACCCGGGCCATGATGCTGTCGTGCTCGGCCCGGATTACGCCGCCCGGCTGCACCGGCTCGAGCAAACCCTGTCCACCCTGCCCGACAAGCCCGAGGAAACGCCCGACTCCTGCCTGCGTGCGCTGTGGCACATGGCCAGCGGCACGGCCTTGTCTGTTGCCGCGGCACACGGCCAGACTCTGCCCACGCTGGACACCGCGCGATTGGCCGCGCTTGATGCGCTGATCGCGCGCCGCCTGCAAGGCGTGCCCGTGGCTTACATCACCGGCCGCCAGCGCTTCATGGGGCTGGATCTGCTCGCCGGGCCCGAGGCACTGATTCCGCGCCGCGAGACCGAAATGCTCGGCGTTGCAGCGCTCGCCAAGCTGCGCGAACGGGTGGCTGCGCACGGTGCGGCGCAAGTCATCGATGTGTGTTGCGGTTCGGGCAACCTGGCCCTGGCGCTGGCCGCAGCCGAACCCAAGGCACAAGTCCATGGCGCCGACCTCTCCGCCGAGGCCATCACGCTGGCTGGCAGGAATGTCGCGTTGTTGGAACTGCAAGAGCGCGTCACGCTGCATACCGGCGACCTGCTGTCGCCGTTCCATGCCCCGGAGTTTCAAGGCCACATCGATTTGATCGTGTCCGCCCCGCCCTATATCTCCTCCGCCAAGCTCGACATCATGCCGGCGGAAATCATCCGCCACGAGCCAGCACTGGCGTTCGACGGCGGCCCGTTCGGCGTGGGTATCCTGATGCGCCTGATCCGCGAATCTCCGGCATTGCTGCGCGCCGGAGGTTGGCTGGGCCTGGAAGTCGGCCTGGGGCAAGGACCGGCCATGCAGCAGATGCTGCGCAAGAGCGCCTGCTTCGACGCGGTGGATGCCGTGTGTGACGCCAACGAGCAGATTCGCATCCTGCTCGCCCGCAAGCGCGACAGGGCTGCGGTCAACGCCGACGATCGTGGCTAGCGCGCCCGAGCAGGCCAGCTACCGGGTCGAGCCCGCCGATCTCGACCATGACGCCGCGCAGATCGTCGCGCTCTGGTCGCTCAACCTCGGCCACGCCGA
The DNA here is from genome assembly GCA_021783435.1 of Pseudomonadota bacterium. The sequence continues at coordinate 11,550 of JAJXUC010000023.1, forward strand.
ACGCAGGCAAGCCAAGCTCGACTGGTTCTATCGCAACAATCCGACGGGCATCCCGCAGGTCTTGTTGCTCAAGCATGGACAGAGCGTGGAGCCTATCGGCACCGTCGGCCTGGGCGCCCGCATCTTGCGTTGCGGGCCGCATTCGGTGCGAGCCGGATTGATGGCCGACTTCGCCGTGAACATCCAGCATCGCACCTTGTTCCCGGCACTGACGCTCCAGCGCGCGGTGCTGGAGCAGGGTCTGGCACGGCATGAACTGCTGTACGGCTTCCCCAACGCCAAATCCCTGCCCGTGGTCCAGCGTGCCGGCTTCGATGTTGCCGGTGGCCTGAGCCGCTATGTGCGCGTGCTGCGCACCCAGGACTATTTGCCGAATTGGCTTCCAGGTCGTTTGCGTCGCGGCCTCGGTGGCGGACTCGATATCGCCTTGCGACTGCGCCACGGGATGCTGCCCAGGCTGCTGCTGCGGGAGCATGTCCAGACGGCGTGGCTGGACCAGGCCGACGCGCGTTTCGACAGCTTGTGGGCCGAACACCAGGTGGGCAACGCAGGCGTCATCGGCGTGCGCGACAGCGCCTTTCTCAACTGGCGCTTCCGCTCCACAGCGGCGCATCGCTACCGCATTTTCACCCTCGTCAGCGCAGCGCCCGATCCCTCCCGCGAGCCCGCAAGCAGGCCTGCGCCAGCAACTCGGGAGAGCGTTGGCATCGCGTCGACGCCAGCCGTCGAGAAGTTGCTCGGCTATGCCGTGTGCGAAACCGACGGCACATCGCTGCAAGTGCACGACTTGCTCGCAGCAAACCCTGCGTCGCGACATCTGCCGGTCCTGCTGCGCCTGCTCACGCGTGACGCGCGCCGGCAGGGTTGTCGCAGCGTCTCGCTGGAATTCATGGGGGAAGCCGACCTGGTCACGCTCTTGCTGCATGCCGGGTTTCGCGTGCGTGAGTCTCGCTCCCAGCCCGTCATTCTCGCCATGTCGGCGCCGATGCGGGCCGTCATGCAGAACCGCTCCTGGTACCTCACCCGGGCCGACGTCGACACCTGACATCGACGTCCAGGGCGAAGATGGCGGCCGGCTATTCCTTGGCGTGGTTGATGGAGTATCTGGGAATCTCGATGGTCACGTCCTGATCGCTGAGGATGGCCTGGCAAGACAGGCGCGAGGTGGGCTCCAGGCCCCAGGCACGGTCCAGCAGATCGTCCTCGCTCTCGTCGGCTTCACCCAGCGAGGCATAACCCTGGCGCACGATGACATGGCAGGTGGTGCAGGCGCAGGACATTTCACAGGCATGCTCGATGGGAATGCCATGCTCCAACAACGCTTCGCACACGGATGTGCCGCGCCCGGCCTCGACCTTGGCGCCTTGAGGGCAGTATTCGTGATGCGGCAGGATGGTGATGATGGGCATGGGCTCAACGCTCGGATGGGTTTGTTGCCGTCGCGAGCGGCGTGGTGTCCGCCAGGCTGGAGACGTTGCGTCCTGTCAGCGCCGCGCGAATGCTGCGATTCATGCGCAAGGCGGCAAAAGGCTCGGTGGTGCGCGCCAGATGCTCAATGGCGGCGCGGATGGCGAGATGGTCGTCGCCGCCTGCGACCTGCGCCAACATGGCCATGGCGGCATGAATGCGATCGCGCTCATCGGCGCCGAGCAAATCGGCGTCGGCCTGCATGGCGTTGCGGGTCGCGTCGAGCATGCGCTCAGCGTCCACCCGTTCCTCGTGCAGCACGCGCTGCACGGCGTCGAGATCGGCAGTGGCGAAGCTGGCTTGCAGCATGTCGGCAATCTGCGTGTCACTCAAGCCATAGCTGGGTTTGACTTCGACCTGCGCCTGCACACCGGTGCTCTGCTCCCGCGCACTCACCTCCAGCAAGCCGTCGGCGTCCACCTGAAACGTGACGAGAATGCGGGCGGCGCCGGCCGTCATCGGCGGAATGCCGCGGAGCTCGAAACGCGCCAGCGAACGGCAATCGGCGACCAGTTCGCGCTCACCCTGCACCACATGGATGGACATCGCCGTCTGGCCATCCTTGAAGGTGGTGAACTCCTGCGCCCGCGCGGTGGGGATGGTGGTGTTGCGCGGAATGATGCGCTCCACCAGCCCGCCCATGGTTTCCAACCCCAGCGACAGCGGAATGACGTCGAGCAGCAGAGGGTCATCGTCCCGGTGATTGCCGGCCAGCGCGTGCGCCTGGCGGGCAGCGCCAATGGCCACGATCTCGTCGGGATTCAGGTTGACCAAGGGCTCGCGGCCGAAATAGCGCCGCACGGCTTCGCGCACCACGGGCATGCGGGTCGAACCGCCCACGAGGACGATGCCGGCAATGTCTTCCGGGGCCACCTGCGCGTCGGCCAGCACCTGCGCCAGCAAAGTGACGGTGCGTTGCGTGAGCGCCTGCGTGCAGCCGGCGAATGCCTCCTGGCTGACGGCCTGGTCGATGCGCCGGCCAGGCCCGAGTTCGGCCTGCACCCGCACCATGGGCCGGTCGCTCAATAACTCCTTGGCGCTGCGCGCGGCTTGCAGCAGGCGGCTGTGCGCCGGGGCATCGAGCTCCTCGCCCAGGCCGGCATGCTGCGCCAGGGCGCTGGCGAGCGCACGGTCGTAGTCGTCGCCGCCCAGCGCGGTATCGCCGCCGGTGGCCATGACCTCGAACACGCCCTGTGTCAGGCGCAACACCGACACATCGAAAGTCCCGCCGCCGAGGTCGTACACGGCGTACACGCCTTCGGCCGCCTGGTCGAGACCATAGGCCACGGCGGCGGCGGTGGGCTCGTTGATCAAGCGCAGCACGCTCAGCCCGGCGACGCGTGCGGCATCCTTCGTAGCCTGGCGCTGCGCGTCGTCGAAATAGGCCGGAACGGTGATGACGGCACCCACCAACTCGGTGCCCAATGCCGTCTCGGCCCGCTGCTTGAGCACGCGCAGGATATCGGCCGAGACATCGATCGGTGTCTTCAGTCCTTGCGCCGTGCGCATGGCCACGACCCCGGGTTGATCGGCGAAGCGGTAGGGCAGGTGCAACTCCGTGCCCAGATCGGCCAGGCTGCGCCCCATCAAGCGCTTGGCCGAAACAATGGTGTTGTGCGGATCGTCGACCTTCGCCGCCAGCGCATCCCCGCCTACGACGGGATCGCCCTGCGGCAGGTAGCGCACCGCCGAAGGCAACAACACCCGGCCCTGCGCGTCGGGCAGGCATTCCGCCACGCCGCTGCGCACCACGGCGACGAGCGAATGTGTGGTGCCGAGGTCGATACCGACCGCCACGCGGAGCTGGTGCGGATCGGGTGACTGACCGGGTTCGGAGATCTGGAGCAGAGCCATGCGGCGAAAAGCACGTTGGGGCGCGCGGTTGATGACAGCGCTCAGGCTGCCGGGTGGATGGGTTTGGCGGGATGCGAAGCCTGGCCGGCTCCGCGCATGGCGAGCGGGCCAAGATCTTGCCGGAATCGGTCGATGAACATGAGCACGCGCACCTGATCGGCCGCCTCCAGTGCACGGCGCTCCTGCTCGTCCTGCGGGACGCCGTCGAGCAGCGTGGCGAGTCGCTCCAGAACCTGGCAGCGTGCCTGCTCGACGGTTTGCAGCAGATCGCGAATACCGGCTGCATCCGCCGCCTCGCGTGCTTCGTCCAGGGTCTCGCGCCACTGCATCTGCTGCATCAGGAATGCCGCAGGCATCGCCGTGTTGCGCTCGGCATGGATCGGGGCACCACGCAGCTCACACAGATAAGCGGCGCGCAACTGCGGATCTTTCAGCGTGCGGTAGGCCGTGTTCACCTGGGTGGACCATTGCATGGCCAGTCGTTTGTCTGTCGCAGTCGCGCCGGCAAAACGATCGGGATGCACGGCGGCCTGGAGCTGGCGCCAGACCTGGGTCAAGACCGCGCCATCGAGCGCGAAGCGCTGCGGCAGGCCGAAGAGGGTGAAGTGGTCTTGGGTGAAATCGGCGTGGCTTTGCGCCTGGGGCATTGCGGCAGTGGGCATGCGTGAGTCTGGATGCGTGGCCGTCGATGCAAGAACGGGTCAAACCCGGAAGGATTCGCCACAACCGCAACGATCGCGCTCGTTGGGGTTGTTGAACTTGAAGCCTTGCTGCAGGCCTTCGCGCACGAAGTCGAGCTCAGTCCCGTCGAGATAACTCAGGCTCTTGGGGTCGATCAACACCTTGACGCCATGGCTCTCGAACACCCGATCGTCCGCGGTGACAGCATCGGCATATTCCAGCTTGTAAGCCAAGCCGGAGCAGCCGGTGGTCTTGACCCCCAGGCGCACACCCACACCCTTGCCGCGCTGCGCCAGGTAATTCTGCACATGCTTGGCGGCTTTTTCGCTCAGCGTGATGGACATTGTTGTATCTCCGTCCCCATCGCGCTCAGGCAAGCTCGGCTCGCGCAGGCTCCGCGGAATGATCCGCGGACGCGTGACCCAGCCGCGATTGGTAATCTTTCACCGCCGCCTTGATGGCGTCTTCGGCCAGAATGGAGCAGTGAATCTTCACCGGCGGCAGAGCGAGTTCCTCGGCGATTTGCGTATTGCGAATTTGCATGGCGTCATCCAGCGTCTTGCCCTTGACCCATTCGGTCACCAGCGAAGACGAAGCAATGGCCGAACCGCAGCCGTACGTCTTGAAGCGGGCATCTTCAATGATGCCGTTGGCGTTGACCTTGATTTGCAATTTCATCACGTCGCCGCAAGCCGGCGCGCCCACCATGCCGGTACCCACCGTAGGATCGTCCTTGGCAAAGGAGCCGACGTTGCGCGGATTCTCGTAATGCTCGATGACTTTGTCGCTGTAGGCCATGATGCTCTCCTGGTGAAGGGTTGCGCTTCAGTGCGCGGCCCATTGAATGGTGCTGATGTCGATGCCGTCCTGGTGCATTTCCCAGAGGGGGGAAAGCTCGCGCAGCTTGGCCACCTTCTCGTGCAGGATGTTCACGGCGTAGTCGATGTCGTCTTGCGTGGTGAAGCGGCCGATGGTCATGCGCAGCGAAGAGTGCGCCAGTTCGTCGCTGCGGCCCAGCGCCCGCAGCACGTAGGAGGGCTCCAGGCTGGCCGAAGTGCAGGCCGAGCCGCTGGACACCGCGATGCCCTTGATCGCCATGATGAGCGATTCGCCTTCGACGAAGTTGAAACTGGCGTTGACGTTGTGCGGCACACGGTGCTCGAGGTTGCCGTTCAAGTAAACCTCTTCGATGCCTTTGAGTCCGTTCAACAGGCGGTTTTGCAACATGCGGATGCGCTCGATTTCGGTGCCCATTTCCAGCTTGGCGATGCGATAAGCCTCGCCCATGCCGACGATCTGGTGCGTGGGCAGCGTGCCGGAGCGCATGCCACGCTCATGTCCGCCGCCGTGCATTTGCGCCTCGATGCGCACCCGCGGCTTGCGCCGCACGAACAGCGCGCCGATGCCCTTGGGACCGTAGGTCTTGTGCGAGGCCAGGCTCATCAGATCGATGGGCCAGTTCCTCAGATCGATGGTCACCTTGCCCGTGGCTTGCGCTGCATCCACATGGACGATGATGCCGCGTTCGCGGCACAGGGCACCGATCGCCTGCACATCCTGAATGACGCCGATTTCGTTGTTCACCAACAGCACCGAGGCGAGAATGGTGTCCGGTCGCAGCGCCGCCTTGAAGCGATCCAGGTCGAGCATGCCATCGGCCTGCACATCGAGGTAGGTGACCTCGAAGCCCTGGCGTTCGAGTTCACGACAGGTGTCGAGCGTCGCCTTGTGCTCGGTCTTCAGGGTGACGATGTGCTTGCCTCGTCCCTGGTAGAAATGCGCCGCACCCTTGAGCGCCAGGTTGATCGACTCGGTTGCGCCCGAGGTCCAGACCAGTTCCTTGGCATCGCAGTTGACGAGGTCAGCCACCTGGGCGCGCGCCTTTTCCACCGCGGCTTCAGCTTCCCAGCCCCAGGCGTGACTGCGCGACGCCGGATTGCCGAAGTGCTCGCGCAACCAGGGAATCATGGCATCGACAACACGCGGATCAACCGGCGTGGTGGCGCCGTAATCCATGTAGATGGGGAAGTGAGGAGTGGTGGACATGGGTTGGCTCGTGAAAAAGCGAAACGACCGAGGCGCTTGGCCTGGCTCAGTCTCAGGTCATGGTCTGGGCAAGATTGAACACGGAATTCGCGGCCCGCACCTTCACCGGTTTGTTCGTCGGCATGGGCGACACGGGTTTGCGCACCACCGCCACTTCCTCGATGGTCACGCCTTGCGCCAGGTTTTGATCAACCATGGTTTTCAGGTTCACCGAATCGAGAAACTCGACCATGCGGGTGTTCAGCGCCGCCCACAGATCGTGGGTCATGCAACGGCCTTCGCCATCGTCGCCTTGACAGTTTTCCTTGCCGCCGCACTGCGTCGCATCCAGAGGCTCGTCGACGGCGATGATCACGTCGGCAATGCTGATCTCTTCAGGCTTGCGCGCCAGACTGTAGCCGCCGCCGGGGCCGCGAACCGACTCGACCAGTTCGTGCCGGCGCAGTTTGCCGAACAATTGTTCGAGATAGGAGAGGGAGATATGTTGACGCTGGCTGATGCTCGCCAAGGTCACCGGACCGAGATGCTGACGCATGGCCACGTCGATCATGGCCGTCACCGCAAATCGCCCTTTTGTCGTCAGTCGCATGGTGAATCTCCAAGTGTGTAAGCCGATGGCCGCGCAGTCGCCAAGCCGACTATCACGCATCGCCTCTCAAGTCTGCCGCCGGTCGACCCTCCGGGAGACCCCAGTCGGTCCAGACCACCGCAGGCGGTGGATCAGGGGCGCTCAATACCTGACGAATTCAGTAGGATTCTAGCAGAACCCCGAGTGAATCCGTCAACTACTAGGACTTTTTGTCCAGGACAAAGTTCCATAAGCAGCCTTATACGCCAAGCATTCGCATCCAGTCAGATTCGCCCCAAAACCCCAAGTTCCGATAGGGAATAGAGGTTTTTACAAGCCGCTGTTTTCGGATGGCGTTTTCCCCGTCGTGGGCGCGAGAACTGTGGCAACCTGAGGGTGGCGCATTCCTGATCCGGGTCCGATCCACCCACATCTGAAAGCAATTTTCGACGAGAATCCGGAGAAATTAACCTGAAATTTCGATGAGACTGACACTCCGACAGCTCGATGTGATGGTGGCCATTGCCCGCAGCGGCAGCACCACAGAGGCTGGCAAGCAACTGGCGCTGTCGCAATCGGCCGTGAGCGCAGCGCTGGCTGAGTTGGAATCTCAACTCGGCACCCGCGTGTTCGACCGCGTCGGCAAACGCGTGGTGCTGAACGATTGCGGCCGTCTGCTGCTGCCCCGAGCGCTGGCGCTGCTGGACCAGGTACGCGAGGTGGAAACCCTGTTTGCCGATGGTGCCGCTGCGCTGCGCGTGAGCGCCAGCACCACCATCGGCAACTACCTGATGCCGGTTGTGCTGGGCGCCTATCAGCGGCGTTGGCCCCTTGCCCAGATTCAGCTTGAAGTTTGCAACACACAAGACGTGATTCAGGCAGTCGCCGATTATGCGGTGGACGTCGGCTTCATCGAGGGCGCCTGCCACCACGACGAGCTTGAAATTCATCCCTGGGTCAGCGATGAACTGGCAGTCGTCGCAGCGCCGGGGCATCCCCTCGCGCAGGGGCCGGTCAGGCTGGATCAGTTGGCCACTGCGCGCTGGATATTGCGCGAGCCGGGCTCGGGCACGCGCGAGACGGTGGAAGCACTGCTGCTGCCGCACCTGCAGCGTTTTGGCTCGACCATGCACCTGGGCAACTCAGAAGCCATCAAACATGCCGTGGCGGAGGAACTCGGCGTGAGTTGCCTGCCGCTGCGGGTGGTCCATGATCTGCTGATCGCAGAGCGACTGGTGCGTGTGGCCACGCCCCTGCCCACGCTCATCCGCACGCTCTACCGCATTCAACCCAAGCGCAAGGTCTTTTCACCACCCTTGCAGCGTTTCATCGACCATTGCAGCGCCTGGCACGAAACGGCAACCTGAACTCCCGCAGCACATGCCCCCATCCGCCATCTGACCACAGTGGGTGGATGGGCCCTGGCCACTGGGTTTGATGTGCCCGGCCATGCATCGAGCCTGTCCCGATTCACCCTGGATCACGGGAGTAACCCTCTGCGGATTGCGATTGTTACATCCATATACTTTGCGATACAAATTCAACGCCGCGCGCCTTACCCTCCGATTGCCACAATCGATCGGCGCGTTTCGAGACAAGGGGACACTGTGGATCGACTACTTGACCTCTCACGAGGGATCGACTGGATCAACGATCAATTGGGCAAGCTGACCTGGGGCCTGGTCTTCGCTTCGGTGTTCATCAGCGCCGGCAACGCTGTCGTGCGCAAGCTCTTTGACTACAGCTCCAACGCCTGGCTCGAAATCCAGTGGTACCTGTTCGCCGGAGTCTTCCTGCTCGGTGCCGCTTATACATTCCTGCACAACGAGCATGTCCGTATCGACGTGCTCTCCAGCCGCCTCTCCAAGCGCGGGCAGACCTGGATCGACATCCTCGGCATCCTCCTCTTCCTCTTCCCGTTTTGCTTCGAGGTGGTCAGGCTGTCGCTGCCCGTGGTGGGCAACGCTATTGCCTCGGGAGAAATGTCATCCAACGCTGGCGGCTTGATGCGCTGGCCGGTGTTTGTGCTGCTGCCCATTGGCTTCTTCTTGCTGGCGCTGCAAGGTGTCTCAGAGTTGATCAAGCGTGTTGCCTTCCTCATGGGTCTTACCCCCGACCCAACCTTGCGCAAAAACGAGAAAACGACCGAAGAGGAACTGGCCGCGTTCATGCTCGAGCAGACCGCGCGTGAAGCATCTGCCGGCAAGAAGGCCTGAGGGGACGACATGGACTTCGTCATCGCCAATATCGCGCCCATCATGTTCGGCGCCCTCGTCATATTCCTGCTCATCGGATTTCCGGTGGCCTTCAGTCTTGCGGCCTGCGGCCTGCTGTTCGGCTTCATCGGGGTCGAGCTCGGGCTCATGCCCCAAGCGCTACTGGAAGCGATTCCCCTGCGCATCATCGGCATCATGCAGAACGACACGCTGCTGGCCATTCCCTTTTTCACACTCATGGGACTGATTCTGGAACGCAGCGGGATGGCCGAGGACTTGCTCGACACCATCGGCCAACTGTTCGGGCCCATTCGGGGCGGCCTGGCTTACGCGGTCATTCTCGTGGGTGCCATGCTGGCGGCCACCACCGGCGTGGTCGCGGCCTCGGTCATTTCCATGGGACTGATTTCGCTGCCGATCATGCTGCGCTACGGCTATGACCGACGTGTGGCCAGCGGCGTCATCGCCGCTTCGGGCACGCTGGCACAAATCATTCCCCCTTCGCTCGTGCTCATCGTCATGGCCGACCAGCTCGGTCAATCGGTGGGCGACATGTACAAAGGCGCGTTCATCCCAGGCTTCGTCCTGACCGGCCTCTACATCGTCTATATCTTCGCCGTGACCATGGCGAAACCACATCTGGCGCCAGCCCTGCCGTCCGAGGCCCGCACCATCCGCGAGCCCGACGGCACATCCGGCCTGCGTTCGCTGTCGCTGCTGTTCATCACCTGCCTGGGCCTCGGCATCGGCTGGGCGCACTACTACGACGCCTTTCTCACCTGGCGTGACAAGGCGCCGATCACCGCGCCGCTGGACGAAACCATCGTCGTCTCGTTGTCGGTGGCCGTGCTGTTCGCCCTCGTTCTGGCGCTGGTCAACAAGGGCCTGCGCCTGGGTTTGCTGTCGCGCATGGCAGAGAAGGTCACCTTCGTCCTGATCCCACCGCTGCTGCTGATCTTCCTGGTGCTGGGCACCATTTTTCTCGGCATCGCCACGCCCACCGAGGGCGGCGCGATGGGCGCGATGGGCGCGCTCCTCATGGCGCTGGTGCGACGCCGGCTGGACTTCAAACTGTTCGGCCAGGCGCTCAACACCACGGCCAAGCTGTCCACCTTCGTGATGTTCATCCTCATCGGCTCCACCGTGTTCAATCTCGTGTTCCAGGGCCTGGACGGACGGGTCTGGGTCGAGCACCTGTTGACCAGCCTTCCCGGCGGTCAACTCGGCTTTCTCATCGTGGTGAACATCCTGATCTTCGTGCTGGCGTTTTTCCTCGATTTTTTCGAGCTCTCGTTCATCATCATCCCGCTCATCGGGCCGGTGGCCGACAAGCTGGGCATCGACCTCATCTGGTTCGGCGTGCTGCTGGCGGTGAACATGCAGACCTCCTTCATGCACCCGCCGTTCGGCTTCGCGCTGTTTTACCTGCGCAGCGTCGCACCCAAGGACGATTACACCGACAAGGAGACGAAGAAGCGCACCGCAGGCGTCACCACCGGACAGATCTATTGGGGCGCGGTGCCCTTCGTGCTGATCCAGATCGTCATGGTGGCGCTGGTCATCGGCTTCCCAGGGTTGGTCACGGGCGCGCTCGGCCACCACGCCAAGATCGATCTCGACAAGGTCAACATCGAGGTGCCAGCCAGCGAGCAGAGCTACAGCACGCAGGCGCCGCCCAGCTTTGGCGCCTCGGATGCGCTACCCGGCAGCACGGACGCATCCAAGGCCGGTACCGCGACGTCCGGCGACGCTGAGAACTCGGCTGCCGGCGACATCATGAAGGCCTTACAGGCCCCCGCTGCGGCGGCTTCGGCTGCACAACCCTGAAGGGCCGATGACGCCGAACCAGGTGGAGATCGGGCGCAGCCACCGCGAGAAATTCAGCTGTGCTCAGCCTGCGTCGCCTCAGCGTACGCTGACACCGGGATGCAGGCGCACTGCAGGTTGCGATCACCCCAGACGTTGTCGATCCGCCCGACCGGCACCCAGTATTTGTGGATGCGCAGCGCGGGCACCGGAAAGGACGCCTGCTCGCGGCTGTAGGGGTGGGGCCAGTCAGCGCCAAGGGTCGCGGCTGCGGTGAAAGGAGCGGCTCTGAGCGGGTTGTCATCACGCGGCAAGGCGCCCTGCTCGACTTGCGCGATTTCAGCGCGGATGGCGGTCATGGCCTCGACAAAACGGTCGACTTCAGCAAGCGACTCGCTCTCGGTCGGCTCGATCATGAGCGTGCCGGGAACCGGGAAGCTCATGGTCGGCGCGTGAAAGCCGTAGTCCATCAGCCGCTTGGCGACGTCTTCGTTGCTGATCCCGCTGGCGTCTTTCAGGCCGCGCAAATCCAGAATGCACTCATGCGCGACGAAGCCGCTGTCGCCGGTGTAGAGCACCGGGAAATGGGGCGCCAGACGGCGCGCCATGTAGTTGGCGCTGAGGATGGAGATGGCGCTGGCCGCAGTCAGGCCGTCCGCGCCCATCATGCGGATGTACATCCAGGTGATAGGCAGCACCGAGGCATTGCCCAGGGCCGCGGAACTGACCGCCCCGACCGCCTTGGCGGTGTCGCCGCTGCTGGCATGGCCGGGCAGGAAAGGCGCCAGATGCGCGCGGACCGCCACCGGACCCACGCCGGGACCGCCGCCGCCATGGGGAATGCAGAAAGTTTTGTGCAGGTTCAGGTGCGAGACATCGGCGCCGAATTCAGGCGGACTGGCCAGCCCGACCATGGCGTTCATGTTGGCCCCATCCACATACACCTGGCCGCCATGCTGATGCACGATGTCGCAAATTTCGCGCACCCGCGGCTCGAACACGCCGTGGGTGGAGGGATAGGTGATCATGCACGCCGACAGTCGCGCCGCGTGCTGCCGCGCCTTGACGCGCAAGTCGTCGAGATCGACGCTGCCTTGCGCATCGCAGGCAACCACCACAACATGCATGCCGGCCATCTGGGCCGAAGCCGGGTTGGTGCCGTGAGCCGAGGACGGGATGAGACAAATGTCGCGCTGCGTCTCACCGCGGCTCTCGTGCCAGGCATGGATGGCCAACAGGCCGGCGTACTCGCCTTGCGAGCCCGCGTTGGGCTGCAGGCTAATCGCGTCATAGCCAGTGGCCTGGGACAACCACTGCTCCAGATCCGCGGCCAGGCGGGCGTAGCCCCGCGTCTGCTCGGCCGGGGCGAACGGGTGGATGCTCCCGAATTCGGGCCAGGTGATGGGGATCATCTCGCTGGTGGCATTGAGCTTCATGGTGCATGAGCCCAACGGAATCATCGCCCGGTCGAGCGCGATGTCCTTGTCGGCCAAGCGGCGCAGGTAGCGCAGCATCTCGGTCTCGCTGTGGTAGCGGTTGAATACCGGATGGGTGAGGTAGCTGCTGGTCCGTGCGAGCGCCAGCGGGTAACGCGGCGCCACGCCCTTGGCATGGGCGGCAAACAACGAGGCGTCCGGCTGGCTTGCGCCGCGAGCCTGGGCAAAGGCACCCAACACCTTGAGCAGATCCTCGCGCGTGACGGTTTCGTCGAGCGCAACACCCACGCGGTCACTGCCGGCATGGCGCAGGTTGATACCGGCTTGCACGGCAGCCGCATGCACCGCAGCGGTTTGGATGCCGGTCAGAACGGTCAAGGTGTCGAAGAAAGCCGCATGCTGCAAGGGCCAGCCTTGCGCCTGCAGCCCGTCGGCCAGGATGACGGCGTAGGCATGCACCCGCTGGGCGATACGGCGCAGGCCCTGCGGGCCGTGGTAGACGGCGTACATGCTGGCCAGCACGGCAGGCAGGACCTGTGCGGTGCAGATGTTGCTCGTGGCCTTTTCACGGCGAATATGCTGCTCGCGGGTTTGAAGCGCCAAGCGGTAAGCCGGCTGGCCGTGGCTGTCGACGCTCACGCCCACGAGCCTGCCGGGCATCTGGCGTTTGAGACCGTCGCGCACCGCCAGATAGGCAGCGTGCGGACCACCGAAACCCAGCGGCAGGCCGAAGCGCTGGGTATTGCCCACGGCAATATCGGCGCCGAGTTCGCCCGGCGAAGTCAGCAGCGTGAGCGCCAGAATATCCGCGGCGACGATAACCACGGCGCCCTGCGCCCTGGCCGCGGCGATGAGCGCGCGATGGTCGTCGACACCGCCATCCACACCGGGATACTGCAACAGCACGGCGAAATGCGGCACCTGCGCGGCTTGCGAGGCGGGGCCGACCACCACCTCCAGGTCGAGCGGGCGCGCACGGGTGCGCAGGACCTCCAGCGTCTGCGGCAGCACGTCGTCGGCAACGAACATGCTGCGGCTTGCGCTCTTGCCGCTGCGCAGCGCCAGGGTCATGGCCTCGGCCGCTGCAGTGGCTTCGTCAAGCATCGAGGCATTGGCCACGTCGAGCCCGGTGAGGTCGGTCACCATGGTCTGAAAGTTGATCAACGCCTCCAACCGACCCTGGCTGATTTCCGGCTGATACGGCGTGTAGGCGGTGTACCAGGCCGGGTTCTCCAGCACGTTGCGCTGGATCACGCCAGGCATGTGCGCGTTGGCGTAGCCCTGTCCGATGAAGCTGCGCATCAACCGGTTTTGCGCGGCGATGTGGCGCAATTCGGCCAGCGCGGCCTCCTCGCCCAGAGCGGGCGGCAATTCGAACGGGCGGGCGCGACGGATGCCGGCGGGAATGACTTCGCGCATCAAGGCTTCCAGATCGGGTTGGCCCAGGGCGCGCAGCATGTGCGCCTGCTCGGCTTCGCTCGGGCCGATGTGGCGGCGCTGGAAGGCGGCGGCATCTTCCAGTTCGGTGAGGGTGGGTTCGGTTTGCATCAACATGGGAAACTCGTCTTGGTCGGCGCCAGCCTCGGGGCCGCGACGGGCGGCAGACGGCGGGCGATGGCAGGAAGGTTTTCAGGCGCCTTGCAGCAGTTTGTCGTAGGCGGCCTGGTCCATCAGCGCATCCAGCTCTGCGGGGTCGCTCGGGCGCATCTTGAAAAACCAGCCCGACCCTTGCGGATCGGAATTCGCCATGGACGGGTCGGACACCAGGGCATCGTTGCTGCCGGTGATTTCGCCCGACAGCGGCATGTAGACGTCGGCCGCGGCCTTGACCGACTCGACCACACCGGCGGTGTCTTTCTGAGCAAAGGTCTTGCCGACCGCGGGCAATTCGACGAACACCACATCGCCCAGGGCGTCTTGCGCGTGCGCGGTGATGCCGACCGTCACGGTGCCGTCCGCTTCAAGGCGAACCCATTCGTGATCGGGGGTGTATTTGATGGTCATGCTGAACTCCGTGTCGGTCAATGTGAACAGGAAACAAGTTGAGAAAAACCTGGCGTGCTTCGGTACGCGAGTTCAATTGCGTACATAGCCGTGCGGCGTGAACGGCATGGGGGCGACATGCATGGGCACCTGTTTGCCTCGCACAAGTGCGAACAGGGCATGACCCGGTACGGCCGCGGCGCTCTCGACGTAGCCCATGGCGACCGGCATGTTGGCCGTGGGGGTGAGGCTGCCACTGGTGACGCGCCCCAGCCCGCGACCCGCGGCGTCCACCAGCATGGTGCCTTCGCGAACAGGCACGCGTTCGTCGGCGACAAGCCCGACGCGTTTGCGCGCCACGCGGGCAGGGTCGTCAAGCTGCGCGAGGATGACCTCGGCCCCTGGAAAGCCTCCGGCACGGGCCCCGCCGTTGCGGCGCACCTTCTGCATGGCCCATTGCAGGCTGGCCTCCACGGCGGTGGTGGTTTCGTCCATGTCATGCCCGTAGAGGCAGAGCCCGGCTTCCAGGCGCAGGCTGTCGCGTGCGCCCAGGCCCGCGGGCCGCACGTCGGCCAGATCGAGCAAGGCGCGAGCCAGCGGTTCGGCATCCCGCGGGCGAACCGAAATCTCGACGCCATCTTCGCCGGTGTAGCCGCTGCGGCTGATGAAGACCGGGTCGCTGCAGACCGACGCGGGCAATTCGAACCAGGCTGCATCCATGAAACGCAGCTTGGCCACATCCGGCAGCAGTGTCTGCAGCGCCGCCAGCGCCTTGGGGCCTTGCAGCGCCATCAACCCCTGTCCCGGGAGTTCTTCAATGCGGCAGCGCGCGCCGATGCGTTCGCGCATCCAGGCGAGATCCTGGATCTTGCATGCGGCATTGACGATGAGGAAATACTCGCTGCCCTGACCGCCCTCGAGCGGACGGTGGGTCAGCATCAGGTCGTCGAGAATCCCGCCAACATGGTTGGTGAAATAGCCGTAGCGCTGACGCCCGAGCGGCAAGCCCACAACGTCGACGGGAATGAGACTTTCGAGAGCTTCTGCCGCATCCGGCCCAGCGATGCGCACCTGGCCCATGTGCGAGACGTCGAACAGACCGGCTGCGGCACGCGTGTGGAGATGCTCGGCCGTGATGCCGCCTGGATACTGCACCGGCATGGCATAGCCGGCGAACGGCACCATCTTGGCGCCCAGCAACTGGTGCAGCAAAAACAGGGGGGTGTGCAGCAGGACTGGCTCAGCTTGGGCAGACACGCAAGGCTCCAGAGAAGGGCGGAAATCCACCAGAGCATGCTCTGGTGACGACGCCCCGCTGTCCTTGGTACCTGAGAGATTGACCGTGCGCCATCGCGCCCGGCTTGCCCCTTCGGTGGACGCCGCACATGATGCAGGCGCCGCTCTCCAGTGAGGTAACCCGTGAGGGTGTCGTCAGTCCTTTTGCCTGAGCGGTACATCCGGCGATCCCGGATTTACGCCTTCGGCGGCCAAGGCGCCGCGCAACGGCACTTCGGCACTCTCCTGACGACAGCCCAGTTTAGCCCAAGCCAGCGGCTTATTTGCGTGAACGCATGCCTAGAGCTTTGCGCGCCTTTTCGTTGCGTTCCTTCTTGCGCTCGCCCATCTCGCGCATGGCGCGCTTTTGCGAGACGGCAAACATGGGATCGATGATTTCCCACCACACGAAAACAACGGCCAGGGGGATGGCAATCCACCACCAGGACAGGGTCGCAAACGGGCCGATTGCGGCGAATTTCAATCCCAACAGCACGATTGCAACAACCAATACCCACATGACTGTCCTCCATTTATCACGACCACCATCAAAATCAGATCAAAATGCAACCCAATGCAGCATCATGACACGCAACGCAGTCCATGTGTCGGTTAGCATTCTCGTTGCTGTCACGCCATGCATGCCAAGCACGTCAACCGCCCGCGTGGCGTCGCGTTATAGCGCGTAGCTTCGCTCAACCTTGGAGATCTGGAATGAAGAAAATTTTGATTGCTGTCGGTCTGGCCGTCGCCGCCGTGTCCCAAGCCAACGCTGCCGACATGATGGCTCTGGCCAAGTCCAAGAACTGCTTGGCTTGCCACGCGCTCGACAAGAAGCTGGTTGGGCCCTCGTACCAAGACGTGGCTGCCAAGTACGCCGGCAAACCCGGAGCGGAAGCCACCTTGGTCAACGCTGTGTTGCACGGTGTGTCTGGCGTCTGGGGCCCGGTTCCCATGCCTGCCAACCCCCAGGTCACTCCGGCTGAAGCCAAGGAACTGGTCACCTGGATTCTCAGCATGAAAAAATAATCACGCTCCAGGCGTGATTCATCAAAACGGGAGTGCCATGCACTCCCGTTTTGTTTGGCGCTAGCTGCGCCAATCGGCAAGCGCCGTGGTTACCGGCTCAGTGCTGTTTTCCGCCCCTCCGGAAAACTCGAAATCGTGATCGCAGGATCGACAAGCTCGCCATCCCGGTTGAAGCGAATGTCGTTCTTGGTCACACCGTCATAGTCCAGATGCCGGATGTCATGCCGATAGGCCGCCGGATTGGTCGATCCGGCCTTCATCATCGCGTGGGCCAGCACCATGGTGGCATCGTACGCATAGGGTGAATACAGCTCGAACGCGCTCGGGCCAAACTGGGCCGTGAAGCGTCGTTGCCAAGCCTCCCCGCCTGGCATGCGCGCCACCGGAACGCCACCATCGGCACAGATGACGTCCGAATTTGCCGCCGTGCCCGCAAGCCTAGCGAGTTCCGGAGTGCAGATCCCATCGCCCCCCAGAAAACGCGCCTTGATGCCCATGCCACGCATTTGCTGCAGCATGGGGCCGGCTTGCGCAGCCATGCCCCCGAAAAAGACCACATCCGGATTGGCAGCCTTGATCTTGTCCAGCAGACTGCTGAAATCCATGACGTCGGCCTCGATGGTCTCATGCGCTTCGATCTGCAGGCCCACCCGTCGAGCCACGCGCGAAAAGGCGTGACTCACGCTGGAGCCGTAGGTGCTGCGATCATCCACGACGACCACGGTCCTGGCCTGCAGACCGTTCCTGGCATAAAGCGCCAGGCCAGCACCTATTGCGTTATCGTTGGCGATGATGCGGAAGAACGTATCGAACCCTTGCTGCGCGAGCTTGGGATCGCTGGATGAGGGTGTGATTTCGGGTATCCCCGCCTTGAAGTAGATCGGCGACGCGGCCGCCGTGCAACTCGAATCGAGATGTCCAATCACGCCGTTCACATGCGCGGCGACAAACTTCCGCGCCACCTCGGCGGCGCGCTTCGGGTCGCCACGATCATCCTGGGCGTCAAGCACCCACGTCACCGGCCGGCCGGCGATCGTGATGTGCTGGCGATTCAACGCGTCGATCGCCATGCGCACGCCATCGGTGTTGTCCGCACCATACGCCGCCAGAGGTCCCGTCAAGGGGGCGGCGCTGCCGATCACCACCGTGACCGGCAACACACCAGGTTGCCCCGAGGGCTGACTGGATGGGACAACGGGCGCAGCGTGGACCCAACCCAAAAGACAAACACTGATTGCGAGAACGGTCGACGAGCGGGACGTGAATGACATGGGGAATCCTGCGAGAGCGGGTGTGTCGCGCATTGTGCAATGCAAACATCCGCAACCAGGCGCGGCAGACAAGCCGGGATTCGCGAAGACCTGGGTCCTGGACAGGCGCTCCCTGCGTCGTGGCATGCCCAGGCGCCCCGCGTCGATGCGGCCGCCGCGTCGCCTTGTCCAGGGCGACGCGGCGAGGCAAGCTTCACAGCGTTTGACTCGAAAGATCGTTGTTCAGAGGTCGAAATTCGTCGGCATCATGACCACGTCACGGATGGTCATGCCGCGAGGGCGGGTCAGCATGAACATCACCACCGCGGCGACTTCGCTGGACTCCAGCAGGCTCCCCGAGTCCCGGGCTTCCTGCAGTTTCTCCGCCGGCCAATCGGCGAGCAAGGCGCTGATGACGGGGCCCGGCGAGACCGAACCGACACGAATGCCGTGCTTGAACACCTGTCGCCGCACCGTCTGGACAAAGCAATGGATCGCCCATTTGGACGACGCATAGACCGGCTCCCACGGCGTCGGGAAATGGGCCGCCAGGGAACTGGTGACGATGATGTCGCCGGTTTGACGCTCGATCATGTGCGGCAGCACGTCATGCACGTTTTTCATCACGACATTGACGTTCAGGTTCAGCATCCGGTCGATCGCGGCAGTATCGTTGTCGACCAGGTCACCGCCGACGTAGGACCCGGCATTGGCGTGCAGGATGTCGAGCCGACCGGCCTGATCCAGCACCCTCGGCAGCAGCGTCGCGCAGTCTTCCGGGTCGAGCAGGTTGATGCGCAGCGGGATCACGGCGTTGCCATGCTTGCGGCTCACGGACTTCAGCCCGTCCTCGTCGCGGTCAACCATCACCACCCGCGCCCCTGCGGCCAGCATCGCCTCGGTGCTGGCCAAGCCGATGCCCGACGCAGCCCCGGTGACGACGGCCACCTTGCCTTCCAACTCTTTTGCCATGGTCTCTATCCTCGTTTGGCGCTTGAAAATGGCCGGCACCGAGAACATTGGCCACGTTGTTGAACCCAACGTCGCAGCCGATGCTCGAGATCCGGTTGTCGCTGTGCATCAAGCCTTCGCAGGCTTTGTACACCCGAACCCGGCTCACGTAGGCGATGGGGGTGCAGTTGATCGTTTTGACGAGCCTGCGTGCAGAACGGGCTCGCTCCTGTTGACCCGGGCCGCGACCACCAGGATGGGCATCGGATCGAGGGCGCTCGCGTTGTACGGCAGGCGCCGGCGGATGAGCACGAAGCGGCCGGGTTCGCAAGGGCCCGCGTCGCCTCCGACGAAAGCACGCCCGTGCGCGCCGACGATCGGCTCGAGTTCGCACGCATCGTGGAAACGCCGACGCCCCAGGGACGTCGGGCTGCCATGTTCGACGCCATGCGCAGTGTCGGGGAAATCGGGTGGCTCGCAGCCAAGCCGCGCATCTCGGACGCGGTCAGGCGCGAACTCCGGGGTGAGTTTGCGGCGCGTGCGTTCCATCGCAGAAGGCCGGCAGGAGCCAAGTTCACGGAACAGGCAGCGTATGCGTCAACCAAAAAAATGCCCCGGCGAACGATTTCGCGAGGGCTGTTCGTGGCAATGATTGGTGCGCCCGGCAGGATTCGAACCCACGACCCCTTGGTTCGTAGCCAGAATTGCATTAGGCTTGCAAGCCAATGATTGCAAGGTTTCCAAGTTTTTGACAAGGCTATTTGGGGGAATCCAGGGGGAATGCATGGCGCATATCGAACAACGCAAAAACGGGTGGAGAGCACAAATCCGCAGGCGGGGCATGCCATCGCTCAGTCGGACTTTTGACCTCAAGGCTGACGCCGAAGCATGGGCACGTGAGGTCGAGCGCGAAGCGCAGCGCGGCAACATCGCGGCGCTGAACGATCAGGCGCAGCGTGTGACTGTAGCGGAGCTGTGCCAACGCTACCGGGTATCGGTGCTGCCCACGCTGCGCGATGCGGCCAGGCCAACCCTGCTGCGCAACATCGAGACGCGCTTCGGAGCATTTTTCCTGGGCAACATCCGCAGCATCGATGTTGCAGCATGGCGCGATCATCTGATCGCCGAGGGCTATGCCCCGAAGTCCGCAAAGCATCATCTGGTCGCCCTATCCACTCTCTTCGCATTCGCCGAGCGCGAGCTGTCGATCCCGCTCCCTGCCGGCAACCCAGTGCGCACGGTTCGCAAGCCCGCCGAGCCAAAGGCACGGGATCGGCGCTTGCGGCCAGGTGAACTCGATTACTTGCTCAAGGGCGCAGATCAAGGGCGGGCGCTTGGCCTTCGCCAAGTCATCGTGCTGGCAGTAGAGACCAGCATGCGCATGGGCGAATTGCTCGGCTTGGAATGGGAACGGATCGATCTGCAGCGGCGCACGGCGCACTTGATGGACACCAAGAATGGCGAGAGCCGCACCGTGGCTCTGTCCAGCGCTGCCGTAGAAGCCCTGCAAAACCTGCCACGCAGGATCGATTGCAAAGTGTTCTCGTGGAAGCCAAACAAGGAAAACGGTAGCTTTGAAAAGCTCTGGCAGCGCTGCAAGGCCCGCGCCCTGGCTGCGTATCAAGCCGACTGCGCCAAGTCTGCCAAGAAGCCCGATCAGGCATTCCTGGCCGAGTTGCACTTCCACGATCTGCGCCACGAAGCCACGTCGCGCTTGTTCGAGAAAGGCCTTGGCGTCATGGAAGTGGCTTCGATGACCGGCCACAAGTCACTCGCCATGCTCAAGCGCTACACCCACATCGAGGCGGAGAAGTTGGCGCAGAAGCTAGGGTAAGCAAGCACTCAAACGACGATCTCAAGCGAGGTACGGGCATCTGAAATGGCGTGTTGGAACTGCATGTTGGTTCTGTCGGTCAATCAGGGTGAGGGCGAGTTGGATGTCAAATCTCGCATCCTGAAGGGCTCCGGCCAGATTTGCCGATGCTGGAACAGGTCGAGTAGACGGCGATCGTAATAGAGTGGGCAGATAACATTCCTGAATCCGTGACCTTGGATAATCCACTGACCTGAGATCTGATCGTGGCGTGCCAATTTTCCCGATTGCCCACAGATTCATGGGTCGATCACCGTGGCGATGATGCTTTTGGGGCCGTGCGCAGACGATGGGCCCCCTTGATCGGTCATTTCGGATGGGTTGCGCGCAGCCATTCTCCCGCCGAGTCCTTGATGTTGGTGTCCAGTGGGGTTGAACAAGCGCGTGCTGCGTCTTCAGCCGCTGGCGGCGAACTGCGCATGCAGATCGCAAAAGGCACGGGCTGCATTGTCGTTGGCGCCCAGTCCCAACCACAGCCGCCCGCCATGGTTGATCACGCGTGCTGCGCGGATGACAATCTCCTGGATCACAGTCTTCAGACGCCGTCGCCTGGCCGCATGGCGCACCGGTGCATGCGGCCCCAGCAGCCCTTGCTGACCCATGAGGCGCAGCACGTTCATCGTCAGGGCCGCAAGCTGGCAGACAAGATCGTTCGTGTCGAACTTCCCCGAGGGCAGTCGCTCCAGATCCATGTCGGTTTTGAATTCCGCATGGAACTGCTCGTGCGTGGCGTGCCCGGCGTACAGGTCGATGATCGCCTCGGCGCTGATGGCCTTGGGCAAGCTTGTCGTCCAGCCCTCCAAGATGATCTCGGGGTGTTGCCGCCGACGGTGAATGAGCCAAATCTCGGCGGACTGACGACGTCTCTCGCTGAGCCGCTTACCGCAAGACGATACCGAAGCTTCATGCGCGTTCCGCAATCATTGGTATGGCTCACCGATTTGTCGGTAGGCTGGCTCAGTCTGCGGCCGGCGCGAACAGTGAAAGTGCTCGTGGCTGGTCCCGTCGTCGTGGGCATGCTCGTGGCGGTGCAGCGTCGGCTCAGCAACCGCCTGGGTCGCTCGACGCTTGTAGCCCAGCGCCCACGCGACCAGCGACGACAGCCACGCGACCAAAAACAGACCGACGATCAGATAGCCCAGATCACCGAGGTTCAGGTTCACGATAGCATCGGCTACCCTGCCCTGCCAGCCGATGGCGGGGATGATCACCTGCAGCAACTCAACGCCACCCAGGACGAGGGCGACCAGCACCGACAGCAAGGTGGTGCTGATGTTGTAGAAGATCCGACGTAGCGGGTTGGCCAGCGCCCAGCCGTAGGCCTTGGTCATCAGAACGCCGTCTGTGGTGTCCATGGCGGACATCCCCGCGGTGAACAGAATGGGTAGCGACAGCACGGCCGGAACCGGTAGGTTGCCCGTGGCAGCGCCTGCGGTCATGGCCAGCAGGCCAATCTCGGACGCCG
>JAJXUC010000163.1 GCA_021783435.1 Pseudomonadota bacterium
CCGATCAACCGCGGCGTGGAAATCGACAGCAGCGTGGCCGACGGGGCGCAAAGCGTCATCCTGCCGCAGGTGCGCTTCGGCATCGCCGTGCGCATGGCCGTCCTGTCCATCATCGCCAACGCCAATGCCTGACATGAGCCATCCGCAGTCCATCCTCATCCGTGGCGGCACGATCATCGACCCCGCCAGCGGCATGCACGCCGCGGGCGATGTGGCCATCGCCGGGGAAATCATCACCGCGGTCGGAAAGGCCCCCGAGCACTTCGTCCCCGATCTCACCATCGACGCCTCCGGCTGCCTGGTCATGCCCGGCCTGGTCGACCTGTGCGCCCGCCTCGGCGAACCCGGAGGCGAAGCTGCGGGGCTGCTGGACTCGGAACTCGCGGCCGCCGCGGTCGGGGGAGTGACCCGCGTCGTTTGCCCGCCCGACACCGACCCCGTGCTCGACGAGCCCAGCCTGGTCGAGATGCTGCGCTGGCGGGCGCGCCGCATCAAGCGCTCGCGGGTCTATCCGCTCGGCGCCCTCACCGTCGGCCTCAAGGGCGAGCGCCTGGCCGAAATGGCCTCGCTCGTGAAAGCAAGCTGCATCGGCCTGTCGCAGGCCGATACGCCCGTGGCCGACACGCAGTTGCTCTACCGCGCACTGCAATACGCCAGCACCTTCGGCTACAAGGTCTGGCTGCGCCCGCTGGATGCCCACATCGGCCGCGGTGTCGCCGCGAGCGGCGCCTACGCCCAGCGCCTGGGCCTGGCCGGCGTGCCGGCGATGGCGGAAACCATCGCCCTGCACACCCTGTTCGAGTTGATGCGCGCCACAGGTTGCGCCATCCATGTCAGCAAAATGTCCAGCGCCGCCGGCGTCGAGCTCGTGCGCCGCGCCAAGGCCGAGGGCCTGCCCGTGACGGCAGACGTGTCCATGCACAACATCCTGCTGACGGACCTGGACATCGGCTATTTCGACGCCCGCATGCGGCTGGACCCTCCCCTGCGCCAGGAGGCCGACCGCGCCGCGCTGCTCCGAGGCCTGGCCGACGGCACGATCGACGCCCTGTGCTCCGACCACACCCCGGTGGACAGTAACGACAAGATTCTGCCCTTCGCCGAAGCGGCGCCTGGCGCCAGCGGCCTTGAGCTGCTGCTGCCCGCGGTGCTCGAGTTTGCCCGGCAAAGCGGACTCGCCCTGCCCAGCGCACTGGCCGTGGCCACCAGCCGCGCCGCGGCCGCCGCAGGGCTTGCGCCGCTGCAATTGCAGGCCGGCGCGGCCGCCGAACTCATCGTGGTCGACCCTGAAGCGCGCTGGTCGGCGACGCCGGAACAACTCAGCAGCCGCATCAAGAATACCCCCCTGGCCGGCCTGGAACTCAGCGGTCGCGTGCGCGCCACCATCATCGACGGGCGCGTCATTTGGCAGCGCGCCGATGACGCCATTCCGGCAGGCCTGGCACGCGCCGAGATTTCACGGAAGACGCAAACCCCTGGCATCGGCACAGCCCCATGATGGGAGTGCTGCGCCTGATCTGGATGCTCTTGCGCATCGGCGTGCTGGTCGTGCGTGGTCTGCTGACCCTGCGCCGTTTTTCCTTGCGGACACCCCAGCAACGGCAAGACGCGATCCAGGAATGGTCTCGCCGCCTGCTCGACGCCTGCCGGGTGCAGCTGGCGGTCGAAGGAGAGATCCTCGCCCCGCCTGCTCTGCTTGCCATCAACCACGTGTCGTGGCTGGACATCATCGCGCTCAACGCCGCCCGGCCCACACGCTTCGTCGCCAAGTCCGACATCGACCGCTGGCCACTTCTGGGCGCCCTGGCCCGCGGCGCCGGCACCCTGTTCATCGAGCGCGAACGTCCGCGCGACGCCATGCGGGTGATGCACCACATGGCCGATGCCCTGCGCCAGGGCGAGCATGTCAGCGTCTTCCCCGAAGGCACGACCTCCGACGGCCGCGTCATCCTGCCCCTGCATGCCAACTTGTTCCAGGCCGCGGTGAGCGCGGATGTTCCGGTGCAACCCGTTCTGTTGCGCTACGTCACGGCAACAAACGGCGCGTACTGTCGTGCCCCCGCTTATGTCGGCGATGAAACCATGCTCGGCACCCTGTGGCGCATGGCCTGCTCTCCCCCTTTGCAAGTTCGCGTCGCCTATCTTGAATCGGTCGTGATGCGCGACCGACGCGAGCTCAGCCGCGCCGTGCAGGCCGCGCTGGAAAATGCGCTCATGGATGGCGGCGCAAGGACGCAGGGGCCTCCCGCCCATCTACAATCGGCAACCCGCTCGCCGTAGTTCAATGGATAGAACGCGTGCCTCCTAAGCGCGAGATACAGGTTCGATTCCTGTCGGCGGGACCAACTCCTGATGCGCGTTTCCGGCCCCCCCGCACACATGCGGGTCCAAACGCCCGGCCTCAGGCCTGATTGGCTCCGGCAACCGGTGGCACGTCATGACGAACATCTCCGCACTGCGCGCGGTGACGTAAGGCGTGGTCCATCAGCACGATCGCCAGCAAGGCCTCGGCAATCGGAGTCGCGCGTATGCCCACGCAGGGGTCGTGGCGGCCGAATGTCTCGACCAGGGTCGGCTCGCCGGCGCGCGTGACCGAACGCCTTGGCAGGCGAATGCTCGACGTAGGCTTGATGGCCATCGACACGGTGATCGGCTGCCCGCTGCTGATGCCGCCCAGGACGCCACCCGCGTTGTTGCTGGCAAAACCTTCCGGGGTGAGCTCGTCCCCATGCTCGCTGCCCTTTTGCGCCACACTGCCGAAGCCGGCCCCGATCTCGACGCCCTTGACGGCGTTGAGGCCCATCATGGCGTGAGCGATGTCGGCGTCGAGCTTGTCGTACAGCGGTTCGCCCCAGCCCAAGGGCACGTTGACCGCTTCGACGTACAGCCGCGCGCCGCAGGAGTCGCCGGCCTTGCGCAGCTGGTCCATGTACGCCTCCAGTTGTGGCACGACAGCGGCGTTCGGGGCGTAAAAGGGGTTGGCGGGAACGTCGCCCCAGGACGCGAAGGGAATCGCGACCTCGCCCACCTGCTGCATGCAGCCGCGGATGACGATGTCGTGGTGCAGATGCAGCCACTTCTTGGCCACGGCGCCGGCGGCGACGATGGGCGCGGTAAGCCGGGCCGAGGACCGGCCGCCGCCGCGCGGATCGCGCAGGCCGTACTTGCGCCAGTAGGTGTAGTCGGCATGCCCGGGGCGGAAGGTGTCGAGAATGTTGCCGTAGTCCTTGCTGCGCTGATCCGTGTTGCGGATGAGCAGGGCGATGGGCGTGCCGGTGGTTTGGCCCTCGAAAACGCCCGAGAGGATTTCCACCTGATCGGCTTCCTGGCGCTGGGTGACATGGCGCGAGGTGCCGGGGCGGCGGCGGTCGAGGTCGGGCTGGATGTCGGTTTCGGACAGCGCCATGCCCGGCGGGCAGCCGTCAATCACGCAACCGATGGCGGGGCCGTGGGATTCGCCGAAGGTGGTGACGGCGAAGAGCAAACCGAGGGTGTTTCCTGACATGCCAAGGATTGTAGGCGGCGGCCTTGCGGACCCGCCGCCATCAGGCCCAGCCGAGGACGCGCGTTGCCTGATAGAAGACGAGCGACACGGCCCATGCCAGGCCGAGCGACCAGACCAGCGACAGCAGGGTGTAGGCGTTGCTGCGCGATTCGCTGCGCAATGTGGCCACCGTGGACAGGCAGGGCGTGTAGATGAGGGTGAACAGCATGAAGCTGTAGGCTGCGGCCGGGGTGATCTGTGCCGCGATGGCATGCTGCAGCGCATCGCCCTGCAAGCCGTAGATCACCGCCAGCGAACCGATCACGATCTCCTTCGCAACGAAGCCGAAGATCAGCGCGATGATGAGCTCGGGCGGGATGCCCAGTGGCGCGAACACCGGATGCATGACATGTCCGACCCAGCCGGCGATGGTGTGCGGCCCTGCCGTCGGCTGGCCCGGCGGCAGGTTGGTCAGCATCCACACCAGCACCACGCCGATGACGATGAACTTGGTGGCGCGATGCATGAAGTGATGAATCTCGCCCCAGGCGCGCAACACGATTTGCCGCAGCGTCGGCAGGCGGTAAGGCGGCAGTTCCAGCACGAAGGGTTCGCTGCTGGGGTAGCGCTGCTTGAACAGCAGGGCACTGGCGAAGGTGGCGGCGAAACTCACGCCGTACAGGCTGAGCAGAACCCAGGGCGCCACACGCGGCGAAAACAGGGCGGCGATGATGAATAGAAACACCTGCAGCCGCGCCGAGCACAGCGAGAACGGGATGATGAGCATGGTGAGCAGGCGCAAGCCGCGCGAGCGCATCACCCGTGTGCCCATGAGCGCCGGCACGTTGCAGCCGAAACCCATCAGCAGCATGACGAAGCCGCGCCCATCCAGCCCCATGCGCGACATCAGGCTGTCGGTGAGAAAGGCGGCGCGCGAGAAATAACCGCTCTCCTCGATCAGGGTCATGAAGACGAAGAACAGCATGATGACCGGCACGAAGGCTGCCACCGTGCTCACGCCGTTGTAGATGCCGTCGAGCAGCAGGCCCTGCGCCCAGGCCGGGGCCCAGGCCAGCGCCGGCTGCAACGCCAGAACGCGCGCCTGATCGAACACCAAGCCCAGGCCGTCCTGCAGCGGCGCACCCAGCGTGAACACGGCGTTGAACACCAGGGCCATGAACACCAGGAACAGCGGCGGGCCGATCCAGGGATGCATCACCCAGTGGTCGATGCGTTGGCCCCAGGTCTCCGGCAAGCGCGTGGGCATCTGCACTGCAGCGGCCATGGCCTCGCGCGAGGCGGCTTGCCCATCGTGGCGCTGCTGGAGGCCGGCCTGGGCCCGCTCCAACGGCAAGGCCCGAGAGGTGTCCAAGGCCTGTCCCAGCAATTGCAGTGCCTGCTGGTAGCCCTGACCATATTTGGCGCTGAACTCCGCCAAGGGAACGCCGAGGGCCTCCTGCAACCTGGACACATCGATGCGCACACCGTAGCGCTGCGCCTCGTCAGCCATGTTGAGCAGGATCACGCAGGGAAATCCACTATCGCGAATCTGAACAGCCAATGCCAGTTGCCGGTCGATCTGCGTGGCATTGAGCACGATGGCGACGAGGTCCACGCTCTGGCTCTGCAGAAAGCGCTGTACAACGCCCTCATCCTCGGTCAGGCCTTGCAGGTCGTAGATCCCGGGGAGATCGACGATCTGCGCCATGTGGCGGCCCAGCGGGATGCGCGCCGACGACAACTCCACCGTCAACCCCGGCCAGTTGCCCACACGTGCGGATGCCCCGGTCAGCCGGTTGAACAGCGTGGACTTGCCCGTATTGGGCATTCCCACCAGCGCGATGCGCTTCATGCCTGATGCACGGGAACGTGTGCGATTTCCACGTGCCTGGCGTCCGCCCTGCGCAGAAACAGTTCGGTGGTCCCGATGCGGACATGGATCGGACCACGGAAACGCGCCTGGCGCAGCACCTGAAGCGCATTGCCGGCACGCAGGCCCAAGGCCGCCAATCGGTGCTCAAGCGCGCCTTGGGCGTGCACCTTGGTGACAACGGCCTGCGCACCGGGGTGCAGGGATGCAAGCGTATTCATGGACATGGTGGCTGCGGAGGCGATCAGGTCATTCGGTGCGTTTGGATGCACACGGCAAACGTAGACTCAAGCTGGGTTGGCAAATCAAATGCGAATGATTCTTATCATATCAGAGCTGCGCCATGCCCCGCCATGATCCAGGTCAAATGCAAGGGGTTTTCACCCAACCGTGCCGGACCGCCCACGGCCTCGGCTCAGGCGCCGAAGCTTGGGACGGATTTTTCGAGCCGTGCCGCCAGCGCCGCGAGCAGCTTGGCGTGGATGCCGCCGAAGCCGCCGTTGCTCATCACCAGCACATGGTCGCCAGGGCGCGCCTCGCGGGCAACATCGGCCACCAGGGCATCCAGGTCGGCATGCACCCGGGCGCGTTCCCCCATGGGCGCCAAGGTCTCGGCCAGATCCCAGCCCAGCCCGCCCGCATAGCCGAAACTGATGTCGGCCTGCTGCAGCGCCTCTGGTAGCCGGTCCTTAATGGAGCCCAGCTTCATGGTGTTGGAGCGCGGCTCGAACACGGCCAGGATGCGGCCCCGGTTTTGCGAAGACCCGCGCAGCCCCGCGAGTGTCGTGGCGATGGCGGTTGGATGGTGGGCGAAATCGTCGTACACCGAAATACCCGCCACCTCACCACGCCATTCCATACGGCGCTTCACGCCGCCGAAGGCACTCAGAGCCTCGCAGGCGAGTTGCGCCGGCACCCCGGCATGACGTGCTGCGGCGACTGCCGCCAGGGCATTGGCGCGGTTGTGCGCGCCCATCAGGCGCCAGCGCACCTCTCCCTGCGGCTGCCCCTGCCAAGTCACGCCGAAGGACTGTTCATCGCCGTGCGCGCGCCAGCCATCCGCCGCGGATGCATCGAAATACTCGACGTCACTCCAGCAACCGCGCGCCAGCACACGCGCCAGCGCCTCGCTGCCGGACTGCACCACCAGTTTGCCACTGCCAGGGACGGTGCGCACCAGATGGTGGAACTGGGTTTCGATGGCGCCGAGATCGGGAAAGATGTCGGCATGGTCGTATTCCAGGTTGTTCAGCACCGCCGTGCGCGGGCGGTAATGCACGAACTTCGACCGCTTGTCGAAAAACGCCGTGTCGTACTCGTCGGCCTCCACCACGAAAAATCCAGGCTCGCCCAGGCGCGCCGAGGTTTCGAAATCCACCGGCACGCCACCGATCAGGAAACCAGGCTTCAGCCCCGCCTGCTCCAGAATCCAGGCCAGCATGGACGTCGTCGTCGTCTTGCCATGGGTGCCCGCCACGGCCAAGGTCCAGCGGCCTGCAAGAACATGCTCGGCCAGCCACTGCGGCCCGCTGACGTAGGGTTGGCCTGCATTCAGTATGGCCTCCATCAGGGGGTTGCCGCGCGAGATTGCATTCCCCACCACCCAGAGTTCAGGTTTGAGCGCCAATTGATCGGCGCCATAGCCCTCGATCAGCCGGATACCCAAACGCCCGAGCTGGTCGCTCATCGGCGGATAGACCTGGGCATCGCAGCCTGTGACCTGATGCCCGCAAACCTTGGCAAGTGCTGCGATTCCACCCATGAAGGTGCCGCAGATTCCGAGAATATGGATATGCATGGACCCATTGTAGAAAACGGGCTGCGGGATTCTGAAACCACGCCAAGCGCGACGCCATCTAGGTGATGCTGCTGCCGGCGGCAGCGCAGGACTGGCTGCCGCCGGGCCACCTGGCCTATTTCATCCACGACACGATCGACACGCTGGACTTGAGTGCGTTCTACGCGCGCGACGAGGGCGGGGGCCCGCGCAACCAGCCCTTCCATCCGACGATGATGGCTCCCCACCTGTGCGTGCTTGCACTCCCTGGCGGCAATTTTGTATCCGCCTGTAGCGCTCCGACTGACTTGATGTATTTGTATTGCGTTTTCCACTGCATGGGGGGACAGGTCATTGCGATGGGGATACCCCCGAAAAACCTGGCTAACCGGGAATCTGCGGGAACGATTTCGAAAATGCCGCCAGATCAAGTGCTTGCACAACTACCACCCTATCTCGATAGGGGTATATCGATGCATTTCATGAGCTTTACCGGCGGTAGGCAACTGCGTGACCAAGGCCTATCGTCCTAGTCATTCAAGTCTGCAGTAGGGGAAACTCATGAGAGGGTCGTCGCATCAACACGTGGTTTGCGCCAAGGCTGGACTTCACCGGCATTTATGGATAGGCGGTGCCTTCATCCTATTGCTGCTGGCGATGTATCTGGTGAACATGAACCAAGCTTTCGCCGATACCGGCAAGGCCATTTTTGAGCAGCGCTGCGCGCAATGTCACACGATCGGTGGCGGAAAGCTGGTCGGCCCGGATCTGAAGGGCATCGAGACGAAACGCAAGACGGACTGGCTGTTGCAGTTCATTCAATCCCCTCAGCGGATGATTCAGAGTGGAGACCCGACGGCAAAATCGCTTGCCGCCCAATACGGCATGGTGATGCCTGATCAAGCAATGTCCAGTGCTGAAATCCATGGCATCCTGGCTTACATTTCTCAAGCTTCCCAAGGGACAACCCGTGCTTCGGCACCGCCCGCGGCCGCCCCGGTTGCGGCCGCACAGCCAAGTACAGCGCAGATCATCGCAGGCGCCCGGCTTTTTACCGGACAAACACGGCTCACCCATGGCGGTGCAGCGTGCATTTCTTGTCATGACGTCAACAACTCCGCTGTCAGCATTGCCGGCGGAAAGCTT
>JAJXUC010000164.1 GCA_021783435.1 Pseudomonadota bacterium
CCCGCCCAGCTCGCGCGCAGCATGCTCGGCCTCCTCCACCGTGTACGCCGCCACCCCCCGCGGAACCGCCACCCCCTGCTCGCGCAACAGCGCCTTGCCTTGGTATTCGTGAATCTTCATGGTGTCGATGTCGTTGGATTGAATTTTTTCGCGCGGGCCACCCTGCCCGGCAGGGGCGCAACCTTGGGCATGCGCGGCACGGCTTCGTCTTGGCTGCCGGGGGGAGCCAGTCAAGCAGTGGGAGGACGCGACAAGCTGCGCCTGGGACCGCGCCCCCCGCGAGAGTGGGCGCGGCCGCAGTTGCTTGACCGCGCAGGCCCGGGCTTGCCGTCGCGTTTTTACTCGCCGGCTTGCAAGGGGAGGTCGCGGAAGTTCAGGGCGTCGCCTTCGGGCGCTGCGTTCTCGCGGGCGTCAATCCAGCGGCGGCGCATGGGGGCCAGCACCATTTTGGCCGCCAGAGCGGCGATGATCGATGCCAGGCCGGCGACGACGAACACTGCGTTCCACCCGGCAGAGGCCGCCAGCACGCTGGCCAGTGGAACCAGCAGCGAAGCTGTTCCCTTCGCCGTGTAGAGCACGCCCGAGTTGGTCGTTGCGTACTTTGCGCCGAAGGTGTCGGCGTTGAGCGCGGGAAAGATCGAAAAGATCTCGCCCCAGCAGAGAAAGACCAGGGGCGCCAAAATCATGAAGGCGTAGGGATTGTGGCCGAACTCCCGCAGGCCGAGCAGCGCCAGCCCTTCGCCCATGAAGATGATGAGCATGGTATTTTCACGCCCGATTTTGTCGGAGATAAACCCGCTCAGCGGCCGCGTAAACCCATTGCACAGATTATCGATGGATAGTGTCATCGTGAGCAGAGGCAATGTGGCGCCAAAGAGGGTGATCGGCATTTTGGCAAAACCATAATCCTTGGCGATCGGGCCGATCTGCGCCGTGGCAATCAAGCCGCCTGCCGCGACCGCCACGAAGCATGCGTACATCACCCAGAAGACGGGCGTTCTCACCATCTGCGCCGGGGTGTAATGCCGGCGGCTCGCCATCACCGCTTTCGGAGCGACGAGCCCCTTGCGCGGCTGTGGCCTCACCATCAGCATGGCGAGGATGAAAATCACGATGCCCTGCAGGGTGCCGAAAAAGAAAAAAGCATGCTCATAGCCTGCAGTATGGATCATGTTGGCAATCGGAATGACCGTGACCGCCGCGCCAGCGCCAAAGCCCGCGGCCGCAAGGCCTGCAGCCAGTCCACGGCGGTCTGGAAACCATTTGAGCGCAATGCCGACGCTGGTCCCATAAACGCATCCGACACCGATGCCAGCGATCACGGCGGCAAAATACAGGGCATGCAGCGATGCGGCATAGGAGTTCAAGACCCATGCCAGGCCAACACAAATCGCGCCCACCGCGACAACAGGGCGTGGGCCGAATTGATCGACGATCCAACCCTCTAGCGGAACCAGCCAGGTTTCAGTGAGCACGAAAATCGAAAATGCAATCTGAATATCTGCGACGCTCCAATTGTGCGCGGTATGCATGGGGGATACGAAGAGGGTCCATGCATACTGCAGATTGGCCACCAGCCCCATGCACAAAATCGCCAGTATCAATTGAAACCATCGATTATGTTCGCGCTCGGCAACGTTTGATTGGCCACCGTCATCATGATGATCTAGCTTCATCGCTTGTCTCCTGTGTGTTTTGATACATCGATCTTCGTGACGTGCGAGAGATTTTCCTTTCGCGTCGGTTTCCCACGCATCATCGCAAAGATATTCACATCGCGATGGATGCGAATTTTTGGATTCGATCAGAGCCGCAAAGGATGCGGGGCTTCTCGTGAGGCGTCTGAAAAAGGTGTTGCATCGCTGTCGGATGATGTATCGGATCGGTCGCCGTCACCGCATGGCCAGGGTTTACCCGGATTTATGGAAGCCCCCATGGGATGTCGACCTGCGATTGATGCTAGGTCTAAAGTTGAATTAGCAATAGTGAAAGTTTTTTATTATGATCATTACGGGTCGTCTATGGATTGCAGACCATGTAAGCCATGAAAAATGCCACGCTGCGTCAGCTTAAGGTTTTCGAGGTTGTTGCGCGTCAGTTGAGTTTTTCGCGTGCGGCCGAGGAGCTTCATCTCACACAACCTGCGGTTTCGACGCAGGTCCGCCAATTGGAGGGGCATGTCGGCCTTCCGTTGTTCGAGCAGTTGGGCAAGAAAATCTATTTAACTCCAGCCGGCGTTGAAATGCTGCACTACAGCCGCGCCATCATTCAGCAGTTTCACGAGGCTGATGAGGCGATGTCAAGACTCAAGGGAGTATCGGGAGGGGTGTTGAATATCGCCGTGATCAGCGCTGGGGATTATTTTTTCCCCCGTTTGCTGGCCGAATTTTTGCGTCGCAATCAGGGTGTGAGTCTGCATCTGGCGGTATACAACCGCGAAGAATTGCTGCATCAGTTGTCGGCCAATCTGACCGATCTGGCCGTGATGGTTCGTCCGCCGCAGGGGGCAGACACGGTCAGCCTGCCGTTCGCGCCGCATCCGTATATCGTCGTCGCGGCTCCCAGTCATCCTCTCGTGGGGCGCCGCGGGCTGGCGCTCGAGGATCTCAGCGACGAGTCCTTCATCGTGCGGGAAAAAGGTTCGGACACCTGGAACTCGATGGAGGAGGGTCTGGCGGGGCGCATTCGCAATCTGAAGATCGCGATGGAGATCAAAAGCACGGAAACGATCAAGCAGGCCGTCATTGCCGGCATGGGCATCGCCTATTTGTCGGCGCATACCGTCAGCCTCGAACTTGAAGTGGGCAGGCTCGCAGTGCTTGATATCGTGGGATTTCCGGTGATGCTCAACTGGTATCTGGTGCATCGGAAGAACAAGCGCCTACCTCCCGTGGCCGAGGCGTTCAAGGGGTTCTTGATGCAGGATGGCGCCGAACTCATCCAGACGCTGACGGGCATCCGGGTGGCATGAGTCGCGCAAAATTCATAATGTATTGATTATGATTTACTAAAAAATCTTTAACTATCATCAATCGATCCGAGCCACTAAGCTCCATGGCAAGTTACAGCATTTTCCGATGGAGTTCGCCATGCAAACGATCGAAGCAACATTCAATCATGCAGTATCCAGCTTGACGGACGCGCCGACGGAAGTCTTGATCTCCGCCTACAACGCGGCCTTCAGCGAACTAGGGTTGCGTTTTCGCTGGGATACGGGGGCGCTGGGCAGTATGGGCGACACCCGATGCGAGCAAGCGTGCATGGCCGAATTCATTCGGCGGCATCACCCGCACCTGCTCAAGGCCTACGACGCCGAATTCCTGAGCGGACTGATCTGCGAGCGCAAGAACGCGTACCTTCGCCAGCGTGGCTTGCACGGCGGCGTAGCCGGCCAGGACCTTGATGGTCAGCAGAGCCACTAGGGCAGGGTAGGCGCAAGCGCCGGCAGCTTCAAGCCGTCGCCGCTTGCGCCGTGATCAGGACAATTTTGCCGAGATGGGCGCTGCTCTCCATCAGCGCATGGGCGCGGTGTGCCTCCGACAAGGCAAAGGTGCGGTAGACGACGGGCTTGACGCGGCCGGATTCCAACAACGGCCAGATCGTTTCGCGTAGCGCATGTGCCATCGCCGCCTTGACTGCCAGGGGGCGGGCGCGGAGGGTCGACCCCGTGAGCGTCAGCCGTTTGACCATGACGTCGCGCAGATTGATTTGCGCCTGCGCGCCCCGCATGGTGTTGATGTAGACGAGGCGGCCGTCCTCGGCCAGGGCGGTCAGGTTGCGCTGCACGTAATCGCCGCCCACCATGTCGAGAATCACGTCCACGCCTTTTCCGCCCGTGAGATCCCCTAGGACGGCGACAAAATCCTCCTCGGCATAGTGGATGGCGCGCCGTGCGCCAAGCTGCTCGCAGAATGCGCATTTCTCCGCGCTGCCCGCGGTGACGTAGACGGGGCTGCCGAGCGCCGAGGCCATTTGGATCGCGGCCACCCCGATGCCGCTCGAGCCGCCATGGACCAGGAGCGATTCCCCCGTCTGCAGCCTCGCCCGCTCGAACACATTGCTCCACACGGTGAACAAGGTCTCCGGCAGCGATGCGGCCTGGACTGCATCCAAACCCTGGGGAATGGGCAGGCAAAGCGCGGCGGGGGCTACGCAATATTCCGCATAGCCCCCGCCCGTCACCAGGGCGCAGACCTGCGCGCCGAGGGCGGGCTCGCGCACGCCCTCGCCCTGCGCGACGACATGTCCCGCCACCTCCAGGCCGGGGATGTCGGACGCGCCGCGCGGGGGCGGATAGATGCCTTTGCGCTGCATGACGTCGGGCCGGTTGATGCCGGCGGCGGCGACGGCGATCAGGACCTCGCCCGGGCCCGCAGTGGGCAGGGGGCGTTCGGCGATGCGCAGCACATCCGGCCCGCCGGGATGGCTGATCTCGACGGCCCGCATGGTGGGCCGGCTGGTTACGTGCATGCTCTTCTCCTTGGAGAATCCGGCTCGGTTCAGATCAGGCCGGCGCCGCGTGCCCACTTGTATTTCGCGCCCAGAACCGCAACGGGGATCTCGGTCGAATAGGCATACGACGGAACGCCGTGCCGGTACAGGTATTCGGCAGCTTCCTCCACCTCGACGTCCCCGGCGAGCGAGGCGACGATGGGCTTCTCGATGCCTCTGGCCTTCATCTCTTCCTTGACCTCGATGACCAGCTTGGCGAACACCATGGGCGGGGTGATGATGGTGTGCCAGTAGCCGAGGATGATGGCGTGGATGCGCGGATCCTCCAGTCCGAGCCGTAAGGTGTTGGCGTAGGTCGCGGGTGGCTCGCCCCCGGTGATGTCCACCGGGTTGCCGGCGGCGCCGAATGGCGGGATGAACTTGCGGAAGGCGGCGTCGAGATCGGCCGGCATGGTCATCAGCGACAGGCCGTTGTCGACACAGGCGTCCGACAGCAGCACGCCGGAGCCGCCCGCGCCGGTGATGATGACCACGTTCTCACCCTGCGGCGTGGGCAGCTTGGGAATGCCGCGCGCGAATTCCAGCAGGTCGCGCAGCGAGCGCGCGCGGATCACGCCGGCCTGTTTGAACACGTCGTCGTAGATCTTGTCGTTGCCGGCCAGGGCTCCGGTGTGGGAGCTCGCCGCGCGTGCGCCCAGGCTGGTGCGGCCCGCCTTGAGCACCACCACGGGTTTTTTCTTCGACACCCGCCGCGCCACTTCGGCGAAGGAGCGGCCGTCCTTCAGGTCCTCGAAATGCTGGGCGATGATCTCGGTGTTCTCGTCCTGCTCGAAGAAGGTCAGCAGGTCGTCCTCGTCGATGTCCGACTTGTTGCCCAGCCCGACGATGGCCGAGACGCCCATGCCGGCCGAGCGCGAGAAGCCGATGATGGCCATGCCGATGCCGCCGGACTGCGACGACAGCGCCGCCTTGCCCTTGACGTCGTAGGCCGTGCAGAACGTCGCGCACAGGTTCTTCGGCGTGTAGTAGAAGCCGTAGATGTTGGGCCCCATGAGTCGGATGTTGTACTGGCGCGCGATGCGCACGAGTTCGGTCTGTCCCTCGACATTGCCGGTCTCGGCGAATCCCGAGGGGATCAGCACGGCGCCGGGAATGCCTTTTTTCCCGACTTCGACCAAAGCCTGGGCGACGAGTTTGGCCGGAATCGCGAACACCGCGACGTCGATGTCGCCGGGCACGTCGAGCACACTCTTGTAGGCCTTGCATCCCATGATGGCGTCGGCCTTGGGATGGATCGGATAGATCTTGCCCTGGTAGCCGCCGTTGATCAGGTTCTTCATGACCGAGTTGCCGATCTTGCGGTCCTCCGACGAGGCGCCGATGACCGCCACCGTGGCGGGGCGCATGATGCGGTTCATCTGGCGCACGATTTCGTCCTGGCCCGGGCGGAAGCGCTCGGGCTGCGGCGCGAAGTCGACCACGATGCGCACGTCGGCCGCCACCGCCCCCTTCGCGCTGGCGAACACGGGGTTGAGGTCCATCTCGGCAATTTCCGGGAAGTCGGCAACCAGCTGCGACACCCGCTGGATCATCGTCGACAGCGCCGCGCGATCGGCCGGTTCGGCGCCGCGCACGCCCTTGAGGACTTCGGCGGCCTGGATGCTGTCGAGCATGGACAAGGCTTCGCCTTGCGCCAGCGGCGCCAGGCGGAATGTGATGTCCTTGAGCACCTCGACCAGGATTCCGCCCAGGCCGAAGGCCACCAGCTTGCCGAAGGAGGGGTCGGTCACCGCGCCGATGATCACCTCCTGTCCGCCGCCGATCATCTGCTGCACCTGCACGCCGAGCAAGCGGGCCTGCGGGTTGTGCTTCGCCGCGTTGGCCATGATGGTGGCGAAGCCGCGCTCGACCTCGGCCGCCGACTTGAGCCCCACCAGCACACCGCCGGCCTCGGTCTTGTGCAGGATTTCGGGGGACACGATTTTGAGCACCACCGGGAAACCCATGTCCTGCGCGAGCCGGGCGGCGTCCGCGGCCGTCGTCGCCACGCCTTCCCTGGGCACCGTGATGCCGTAGGCGTCGCACACCAGCTTGCCCTCGGGCGCGGTCAGCGCGTCGCGCCCCTCGGCCTTGACCTGATCGAGAATGCGCCGGACCGCGGTCTTGTCGCCGAGCGAGCTGGCCGACGCCGAAGCCGCGTAGCCGGCGCCGCCGGACTTCGCCTCGCGCCGAATCTGTCCTTCTACCGTTTTCCCGTATGCCATGGTTGTCTCCAGTATGGTTGGGGCGGAGCCCGCGCGCGGCGGGCGCTGCCCGTCGCGCCGTCAAATCACGCCGGCCGCGCGCAATTGCGCAATCTGCGCCGGGGTATAGCCCAGTTCGGCCATCACGTCGTCGGTATGCTCGCCCAGCAGGGGAGAACGCCTGACCTCCGTCGGGCTGTCCGACAGCTTGATCGGATTGCCGACCGAGAGGTACTTGCCGCGCTTCGGATGGTCCACCTCGACGATGGTCCCGGTCTTGCGCAGCGATTCGTCTTCCGCGATTTCCTTCATCGACAGGATCGGCCCGCAGGGGATGTCGTACTGGTTGAGGATCTCCATGGCCTCGAACTTGGTCTTGGTCATGGTCCACTGCTCGATCGTGGCGAACACTTCGGCCAGCCGCGGCAGCCGCGCGGCCGGGGTTGCATAGTCGGGGTGGGTGATCCAGTCTTCCTTGCCGATGACCTTGCAGATGGCCTCCCACACCGGCGCCTGGGTGATGAAGTAGATGTAGGCGTTGGGGTCGTGCTCCCAGCCCTTGCACTTCAGGATCGAGCCGGGCTGACCGCCGCCCGAGGCGTTGCCGGCGCGCGGCACCGCTTCGCCGAACTTGCCGTTGGGGTACTGCGGGTATTCCTGCAGCACGCCGTTGCGCGCAAGGCGCTGCTGGTCGCGCAGTTTGACGCGGCTGAGGTTGAGCACCCCATCCTGCATGGCGGCCATCACCCGCTGTCCGCGGCCGGTACGAACCCGCTGATAGAGCGCGGTCACGATGCCCAGTGCGAGGTGCAGGCCCGTTCCGCTGTCGCCGATCTGCGCGCCCGTGACCAGCGGCGGCCCGTCGTCGAAACCCGTGGTCGACGCCGCGCCGCCGGCGCACTGCGCCACATTCTCGTAGACCTTGCAGTCTTCGTAGGGCCCGGGGCCGAAGCCCTTGATCGAGGCGACGATCATGCGTGGATTGAGCTGCTGGATGCGCTCCCAGGTGAAGCCCATGCGGTCCAGCGCGCCGGGGGCGAAGTTCTCCACCAGCACGTCGCATTTGCGCACAAGCGCCTCGAGAACCTCCTTGCCCTGCGGGGTCTTGGTGTTGATCGTGATCGAGCGCTTGTTGTGGTTGAGCATCGTGAAATACAGGCTGTCCACGTCGGGTATGTCGCGCAGCTGCCCGCGCGTGATGTCGCCTTCTCCGGCACGCTCGACCTTGACGACGTCGGCGCCGAACCAGGCCAGCAACTGCGTGCAGGTCGGACCGGACTGCACATGCGTGAAGTCGAGAATGCGCACACCTTCCAATGCCTTGCCCATCTGGTTTCTCCCCGTGCTGTTTACTTGTACATGGTCTGGTTCTTCGTGCCCGGCGCGTACTCGCGCGGGTCGACCCAGATGTTGACCACGGCGGAGCGCCCGGTGCGGCGGATGGACTCGCGCGCGCGCCGCAGCGCCGCGGCGATCTGGCCCGGGTCGCGCACCTCCTCGCCGTAGCCGCCGAGCATCTCGGCGAACTTGCCGAACGGGATGTCGCCGAGCAGGTTGCCGACGTT
>JAJXUC010000165.1 GCA_021783435.1 Pseudomonadota bacterium
GGGTATTGCGCCCCTTCTGTCACGCTTATGCCTGTCGGATCTACGCCGCGCCCTTCCGTGCAAGTACCGGGCTTCGATGAATTGCGCCATCTCACCCGGGCGCGTCGCCTCCTATCCGCTTCCTGTTCGTCAGGCCAGCGCTTTGCCTCCAGCTTCCTCCAGACTCGCAGTCGCCCGCAAAACCCTTGCCTTTGGCTAGCCATCCCCCTTGCCGGGCTGGCAGAGGTCTCTCACCCCCTAGAAAGTGCGCCCTGCCGGGCGCACACAAAAAAGCCGGGTCAAGCCCTAGGCTTGCCCGGCGTGTGGCGCGGTATGCGGCGTGATGCGCGGCGCGTCAGGTCTGGTGGTGCGGGTGCAGCACCTTGTCCTGCAGGCGCTTGAAGCCGATGAGCTTCATCACGTACTTCTCGTAAATCGGCTCCGAGTTGCCCTTCTTCATCTTGCGGATGAAGTATTTCTCGAAGGCAATCTTGGCCAGATGCACCCATTTGCCGGAACCGAACCAGTTCACGTCGCGTGGGGGTATCTGCGGAATGGCGACGAAGGCCGCGCCGGTGGTGCCGAAGTCCGCCAGGCAGATGGCTTGCCAGGTGCCCTTGTGGCTGGGCTGTCGACCGGCGAGTTCTTCCTGGATGTTGTGGACCACCGCCGTGACCATGGACTCGATCATGTAGCCGGTCTTGGGCACGCCGCAGGGCACCGGGGTCGGGCCCACGGGAGGAATGGCGATGCACACGCCGGCCGAATAGATGTTCTTGTATTTCGGGTTGCGCTGGAAACCGTCGACCATGACGAAGCCACGCGGATTGCACAAACCGTCGACCTTGGCCACGGCATCGACACCCTTGAAGGCCGGCAGCATCATGGCGTGCTTGAAGGGCAGTTCATGCTTCTTCACGACATTGCCTTGCATGTCGAGTTCGTCGACAAACATCTTGCCGGCCTCGACCTTGGTGGTCCTGGCGTTGGTGATCCAGCGGATGTCATGGTCGCGGTATTCGTGCTCCATGATGCCCTTGGAATCGCCCACGCCGTCCAGCCCCAGGTGCCCGATGTAGGGCTCGGCCGTGACGAAGGTGATGGGCACCTTGCTGCGCAGTTTTTTCTTGCGCAAGGCCGCGTCCAGGATCATGGTGTACTCATAGGCGGGCCCGAAGCAACTGGCCCCCGGCATGGCACCGACGATGACATGGCCTGGGCTGTCGCACAGCTTCTGAAAGTCCTCGTAGCATTTCTCGGCGTGGTCGATGGTGCAAATCGACTGGGTGTATCCGCCATTGGGGCCGGAACCCTCCACCTCCTCGAACGACAACTTCGGGCCGGTGGTGATCAACAGGTAGTCGTAATGGACGGTGTCACCGTTCTGCAGCGTGATGGTGTTGCCGGCCGCATCGA
Source organism: Pseudomonadota bacterium (assembly GCA_021783435.1). Next base: position 1,396 of record JAJXUC010000165.1, read on the forward strand.
TGTCGGTGGCGGCTTGCGCGACGAAGTCAATGCCCTTGCGCTCGAGATACGGACGCATCGGAAACACGACTTCCTCGCGCTTGCGCCAACCCACCGCGACCCAGGGATTCGAGGGAACGAACTGAAAGTAATCCACGGTATTGATGACCGTGATCTTGTGTTCATTTCCCAGCAGAGCGCGGGCCTCGTAGGCGGCGGGCATGCCGCCGATACCAGCCCCTAAAACGACGATATGTGCCATATGTTGTTGCCTCCGTCGATCAACCCGTTTTGTTCGCTCAAGTCGGACGCCACAGCGCGCAAACGCCCCACCATCGACGCACTCAGAATGCTGCGCGAAACGATGCGACCCATTCGCGTTGTCCTTGGGCCTGGTGAGACGGCCAACCTTGTCGCAATCCGGCGTCCAACCGGCTTGTGAAGCTTATCCACTGTGACAACTCTCGGCACCCCATCCGCATCGCAAGCATGGAGGAAGCATTGACATCGGTCAAACCATGTGAATCCAAGTGCGTGTTTGCCCTACCCTGGAGAAACCCTAATACTCCAGGAAGCATGACTGGAACCTATCTATACTCAACCGAGTTCCCCAAACGGGCCAATCCAGTTCGAGGACATTTGGCCAAGCGCAATTTCACACGCATCCCAGGAGGAAGACACGATCATGCGAACCCCACGCCCCCTTTGGAATCCCTATGTCGCCGGTGTGATCCTCGGCTTGGGGCTCCTGGCCACCTTCATCGCCACCGGCAATGGCTACGGTGTCACTGGAGCGACCACCCTGGCCACGGCCGCCGTGGCTGGCCGGATCGACCCCGCCATCGTCGCGCAGCACACCTATTTGCATGGCCTGTTCGATGCCGGCCTGAACCGCTGGATCGTCTGGGAGGTGGTCGGCCTGGCCATTGGCGCCCTCATCGGCAGCGTGCTGGCTGGACGCTTCAAGCTCCAGGTTGACGGACCCGTGCAAGCTGGGCGCAGTATGCGCCTCGTGCTGGCACTCACCGGTGGGGTTGCAGCGGGCTTCGGTGCGCGTCTGGCCCTGGGTTGCACCAGCGGTATGGGCCTGTCCGGGTCTGCGACGCTGGCTGCTGCGGGCTTTCTCTTCCTCATCGGATTTTTCCTCGCCGGCATCGTGTTCGGTCAAATGACGAAAGGACTGTGGAAATGAGCTTCCCTCTCGGTTACACCGGACCACTTTCGGGCATCATCCTCGGCATCGTCTTCGGCTATGTGCTGGAAAACGCCGGGTTTGGCAGCGGCTGCAAACTCACGGCGCAGTTGCGTTTCAAGGACTGGGCCGTGTTCAAGGTCATGTTCACCGCCATCATCGTGGCGTCCGGGGGCTTGTATCTGATGCAAGGCTTGGGCTTGGTGAATGTCGTCAACGACATGTTCGTGCCTTCCGTCTTCATCTGGGGCAGCACCTTGGGCGGCGTGGGCATCGGTGCAGGCATGGCCATCGGTGGCTACTGCCCAGGCACTTCGCTGGTTGCGCTGTTCTCCGGTAAGCTCGACGGCCTGATCTTCTTGCTCGGCATCGGCCTGGGTACGCTGGTTTTCAATGGCTTCTCGTCCTCAATCGAAAGTTGGGCCTGGAGGCAGGTTGGCCCCGATTCCCTGACCGTGCCGCAACTTCTGCACATGCCCGTTTGGGCTGTCTGGGCATTGCTGTTCGCGATTCTGGTGGGGGTTGGCTACCTCACGCGCGCCAACCCGGCATTTCCCACGGCGCCCACGGCCAACAAGGCAACGGGCATGGCGGTCACGCAGCAGTCCTGAATATGCAGGAATAGTCCACGCCCGAGGCTGGGGCCATGCCCTGCTCTTTTTCCGATCCGCCCGGCGCCTGTGAACCTTTCCTTCGTTGACGCGTTGAAGTTCACGAAACCCAGGACTCATCGGGCTGCACCGCGCGTCCGGCGTTTTATTGTTTTTCCATCAACTCAGGAGATTTTTAATGGCTCATTCGCGCCTCAAGTTGTCCCAAGCCCTACCCACCCTCGCGCTTGCCGCTGCCATCGTTGCGCCGATGCCCCAGGCGCTGAGCAGCCTGTCTGGCGCACCCATGGCACAGGCTGCGGCCAATCCCTGTGCACCAAGCAACCCATGTGCGCCTTCATCCAAAAAAATGGACAAAAAGATGAACATGGAGAAAAAGGCCGGCAATCCCTGCGCTCCTGGCAAGATGGGGAACAAGTCCAGCAACCCCTGCGCACCCTCGAAGTAACTTGCAGCGCTGGCTACGGGCCGATTCATTCCTTCGGGCTCGTCGCTGGTGGCGGTTTTGAGTGCGAGACTCCTGTCGCGTTCTGCTCTTGATCCATGCCAGTCAAGTCATCCGGGTTGTCATCCCAGCTCCGGCTCGGCGCTTCCGAGTTGCAGCACTTGATGCACATGGAGCCAAGGCTGCAACAGCAGCGCATGCTGAAGGCTGCTGAGAACGTGCTGGACTGCATGCAGACGTCTTCCCGACGCGGTAGCGGTGTGCTTGCCGATGTGCTCGGCAAGCACACCGCGTTCGCGGAATGGGCGCATTACCCGGACAACGACGCCGTGGATGCGCGCACCGGCTACCGCTTTTATTACCACGCGCACACGGCCAGTGAGCGCATGGCCGGCGAACATGGCCATTTCCACGTGTTTGGCCCGACCTCAAACGTGAGAAACGTCAGGAAAATTCACCCAGAACCCGGTGCGACGGGCGTACCGGATTCAACCGCTGGCCTGACGGCTGACATCCCCCCGGCCGCGATCCCCGATTACACCCACCTCATCGGTATTTCCGTGAACGAGCGCGGCTTTCCCCTGCGCTTGTTCACCACCAACCGCTGGGTCACCGCTGAGCACTGGCTACCTGCTGCAACGGTGATTCGCACGATGCAGAACATCGACTTGGCACAAGCCAAGCCGGCAGCAACCGCTCGCTGGGTCCAAAGCATGGTGCGGTTATTTGCCCTGCAAATCGGCGCACTCCTCCAGTGGCGCGATGCACGCATCGCCGCAAGGAGCCTGCGTTCGAATCTCGAGCATGTGCTCGAGGATCGCCGCACCCACATCCTGAGCCAGTGTCGTATCGACCTTGCGAAACAGTTTCAGTTTTTGGAGAGCGCCGGTATCGGCTGAGACCAACCTCCGATCCGGTATTTTTTGTTCAACGTGGAGAGAAATATGAAACTCATCAACTTGATTGGTGCCGGCATTCTGGGAACTGCTGCCCAGATGGCATCCGCCGCAGGCCTTCCCGGGCCGTTGGTCACGCCGCAATGGCTGCACGAGCACATGCATGAGGTCACCATCGTCGACATTCGCGACGACATGAAGACTTTCACCACCGAACCGAAGTTTGAGGTTGACAAGAAAACCGGCAAGAAAGATCTGGTGCAAACCGGGGGTCACCTCGCGGGAGCCCTATCCGTCGATTTCGGCAAGATTCGTGAAGAACGCACGGTCGACGGCGTGAAGATCAAGGCCCAGCTTCCCACGGCCACATTCTTCACCAAGGCAATGGACGATGCCGGTCTGAACAAGACCGATCAACCCATCGTGATCGTCCCCACCGGTGAAAGCGTCGATTCGATGGACATGGCCACCCGCTTGTACTTCCAACTGCGCTACTTCGGCGAGCCACGCGACAAGCTCGCCATCCTCAATGGCGGTGTGAACGCGTGGTTGCAGGCTGGCTTGCCCGTGGTGACGGACAAGGCCGCGACCACCCCCGGCAATTGGACAGCCGGGCCGGAAGACAAGAGCATTCTGGCTTCGATGCAACAGGTCAAGGAAGGTCTGCAAAAAGGTTCCGACCAGTTTGTCGACGCGCGTCCCACCGCCCAGTTCCTCGGCATCGTGAAGAAGCCGATCAACAAGACGGCTGGCCATCTGCCCGGCGCACGCTCCTTCCCGACCGACGCCATCGTCAAGCCCGTGGGCGCCGCGCACGAGTTCATGACGGCCGACGATTACAAGAAGATCTACGCCGAGTTCAACATCCAGCCGAATGCGCCCACCGTGACCTATTGCAACACCGGCCACCTGGCGTCTGGCGCCTGGTTCGTGACCCACGAAATTCTGGGCAACCCGAATTCCAAGCTCTACGCTGGCTCGATGATCGAGTGGACCAATCTGGGCAACCCAACAGTCGGCCTGCAGTAAAGAGGCGAGTGCAAGGCCACGCCATCCTCCGCGTTGGCGCGGCCGTTGGCTCAGAGCAAGGCGCTTCGGCGCCTTTTTTTTAGACTGGCCTGCTTGCAAGCAGGCCGGTCAAATCAGCACGGGCTCGAATTCGAGTGTGATACCGAACTTCTGCGCCACGGCCTGCTGCACGGCGCTGGCCAGTGCGTGGATCTCTTCGCCGCTGGCCCCGCCCCTATTCACCAGAACCAGAGCATGGCGCGCATCCACCGCGGCGCGGCCAAGGCTCTTGCCCTTCCAGCCGCTGGCGTCGATCATCCAGGCAGCAGCCAGCTTGTAGGTGCCATCGTCCAACGGATAGCTGACGATCTCGGGAAAGTCTTGCAGGATCTCATTGCGAATGGTGCGGTTGACCACCGGGTTCTTGAAGAAGCTTCCAGCGTTCCCCAATAACGCCGGATCAGGCAGTTTGGCGCGGCGGATGGCGCATACCGCCTCGAAGATCTGCCAGGCATCGGGCGCGGCAATGCCGAGTTTGCCGAAATGCCGTTCCAGATCGGCGTAGCCGAGCACCGGCCTCCAAGGTTTGGGCAGGCGCAAACGCAGTTGCGTGATGATGGACTTGCCAGCCAGTTCATGCTTGAACAGGCTGTCGCGATAGCCGAAGCGGCAAGCAGCCGCATCCAGCGTGACGACGCGACCGGTGGTCAGGTCCACGGCATCCAGTGAGTCGAATCGCTGCGCCAGTTCCAGTCCGTAGGCGCCGATGTTCTGCACCGGTGCGGCACCCGCGGTTCCGGGGATGAGGGCGAGATTCTCCAGCCCCCCGAAGCCTTGCTCCAGGCTCCAGCGCACGAGATCGTGCCAGCCCACACCGGCACCCGCTTCCACGATGATGGCACTGGCATCCTCGCGCACCGTGCGCAAGCCGCCGATCTCGACTTTGACGACGAGCTCCTGCGGGTCACGCGTGAGCAGCAGGTTGCTGCCGCCACCCAGGACAAGCTTCGGGAGCACGCCGAGTTCGGCGTGGTCGACCAGCTGCCGCACCTCACGCTGGCTGCGCACACGCACCAAACGGGCAGCATGCGCGACCACGCCGAAAGTGTTCATCGCGGCCAGAGGAACGTGGGTTTCGAGTTGCAGGTCCATACAATCGGTGGCTTCGGTCAAACGACCATTATCTTCGCCCGATCCAGCGCCATGCCATCATTCGATGCAGTCCTTGAGCCCAACCTGATCGAAATCCGCAACGCGGTCGACCAGACCGGCAAGGAAACCAACAACCGTTTCGACTTCAAAGGCAGCTCTGCCAAGATTGATCTGACCGACAAGCTCATCACCGCCTGGGCTGACAACGACTTCCAACTCGGCCAGGTACGTGATGTGTTGATGGGCAAGATGGCCAAGCGCAATGTGGACGTGCGCTTTCTCGATCTCGGCAAGATCGAGACCATCGGTGGCGACAAGGTCAAGCAGGTGATCACCGTGAAATCCGGCATTCCTCAGGACTTGGCCAAACGCATCACCGCAACGGTGAAGGAGTCCAAGCTCAAGCTGCAATCGGCCATTCAGGGCGATGTGGTCCGCATCACAGGGGCCAAGCGCGACGACCTGCAAGCCGCCATGGCCTTGCTGACGAAAGCCATCACCGACGCGCCGCTGTCGTTCACCAACTTCCGCGAATGATGCGCGCTTCACTCGACTTGGCGGACATATGTCAGCCGCCTGCATGGCTACGGCTACGCCAGCTCGCGGCTTTGGCCCTTCTCGGCGGCTGCACCGCAGCCTGCGCCCAGAGTGTGAGTCTGGTCGGCAGTTTCGGCGACAAGGCCTTGCTGGTCATCGACGGCGCTGCGCCCAAGGCCGTTGCCGCGGGGCAAAGCCAGCAGGGCGTGAAAGTCGTGCGTGTGGGCGACAGCTCGGCCGTGGTCAGCGTGGGCGGCCAACAGCAGGAGCTGCGCGTGGGCGCAAGCCCCGTGAACTTGGCGGGCAAGGGTCCGGCATCGACCGCCCTGCAAGCACTGCCGAACGGGCAGTTCGTCACGGAAGGGCGCATCAACGGCAAACTCGTTCGCATGATGGTGGACACCGGAGCCACCATGGTGTCGCTGAGCCGGGCTCAGGCGACTCAACTCGGCCTGTCGCTACAAGGCGGACGGCCGATGTCCGTTCACACAGCTAACGGCGTCGTGCAGGCGACCGAAATCCTGTTGAGTTCCGTGCGCGTGGGCACCATCGAACGCCGCGAAGTACCAGCTGTCATCCAGGACTCGTCACTGCCCATCGTGTTGCTGGGCATGAGCTTTCTCAAGCACCTGGACTTGCGGCACGACGCCGACCAGTTGACCTTGACGGCGCGTAACTGATCGACCATCGACGTTAAGGGCCAAGAGTCCAGGCTAGTGCTGCTTGCGTCCGATGCGACTTTCCTCGCCGTCCAGCAGATTGCGCACATTTCTGCGGTGCCGCCACACCACGAGCACCGAGATGATGACGACCGCCAGCAGCATGGCCATGTCACCTTTCCAGACCAATCCGCGACCCAGCCAATCATAGAGCGGCGCGAACACCGCTGCCGAGAGCGCGGCCAGCGACGAATAGCGCGTGAAGATGGCAACAATCAACCAGGTTGCAATCGTCGCCAAGCCCAGCCACGGGTTGATGGCCAGCAGGATGC
>JAJXUC010000166.1 GCA_021783435.1 Pseudomonadota bacterium
TGGGACTGTTCTTCACCAAGGCCGCTTATGTCACCTTCGGCGGCGCCTATGCCGTGCTGCCCTATGTCTACCAAGCCGGGGTCGAGCATTTCCACTGGCTCACCGGTCCGCAGATGATCGACGGCCTCGGCCTGGGCGAAACCACGCCCGGGCCGCTGATCATGGTGGTGGCCTTCGTCGGTTTCGTTGGCGCCTGGACGCACCAGGTGTTCGGCCCGCAGTCGCTGCTGCTGGCGGGTGCGGCGGGCGCCGTGGTGGCCACCTTTTTCACCTTCCTGTCCTGCTTTCTGTTCATTCTCGCCGGCGGTCCGCTGGTGGAAGCCACGCGCGACGACCTGCGTTTCACCGCGCCGCTCACGGGCGTGACAGCCGCCGTGGTCGGCGTGGTCCTGAACCTGGCCCTGTTCTTTGCCTGGCATGTGTTGTGGCCGCACGCGACACCCGCGGCGCCCTTCGCGGGTGGGCTCCAGACGCTGCAGGCCTTGATCGCGCTGGGCGCATTCGTCGCCTTGTGGCGGGGAGGTGCGGGCATCATGCAGGTGGTGGGGGCCAGCGCCGCGCTCGGCCTGGTTCTTTCCTTGCTGGGATAGAGGGGTGCAGCGGCAGATCATGTGCACGGCTTCTGGATTTTCCCGATGTCCAGTCGCAAGATGTGCCGACGCGTGCGGCGCTAGCATGCCCCGACTGGCTGGAGCGGCAACAGTCGATGTGCCGGCGCTTGCAACGACAAAACCATACGCATGACAGCACATCCGCAACACCCCATTAACGCCCTGCGCGAGCAGCTCGGGCGGTCCATCGTCGGGCAGCAGGCCTTGCTGGACCGCCTGGTCATCGCCCTGCTCACGGGCGGACATCTTCTGGTGGAGGGCCTGCCCGGGCTGGCCAAGACCACGGCGGTGAAGGCCTTGGCAGCCGCGGTGCACGCCAGTTTCCAGCGCGTTCAGTTCACGCCCGACCTGCTGCCGGGCGATCTCACCGGCACCGATGTCTACCTGCCGGCCGAGGGTTCGATGCGCTTCGTGCCGGGGCCGTTGTTCCACGACATCGTGCTGGCCGACGAAATCAATCGCGCGCCGGCCAAGGTGCAGTCGGCGCTGCTCGAGGCCATGCAGGAGCGGCAGATCACGGTGGGGGGCGTCACGCGCGCGCTGCCGCCGCTGTTCCTGGTCATGGCGACGCAGAACCCGCTGGAGCAGTCCGGCACCTACCCCTTGCCCGAGGCGCAACTCGACCGTTTCTTGCTTCACGTTGTGCTGGACTATCCGCAGGCCGACGAGGAGCTGCGCATTCTCGACCAGGACTTGCAGCGCAACGCGACCGGCCCTGAGCCCGAAGGTGCGCCCGACGAGTTGCCGGCGATGGATGCCACGGCTGTCTTGGCGACGCGGCATGCGGTGCGGCGCATCCACCTGGCGTCCATCCTGCGGCATTACATCGTCGAACTCGTGCGCGCCACGCGCGACCCCGGCGCGCATGTGCCGCGCCTGCAGGGCATGGTGGAGGCCGGGGCCTCGCCGCGCGCGGTGCTGGCGCTGGCGCATGCCGCGCAGGCCCTGGCCTATCTGCGCGGACGCGACTTCGTGCTGCCGGACGACATCATCGAACTGGCGCCGGACGTGCTGCGGCATCGCATCGTGCTGGCGCTGGAGGCGGACCTGCAGGGGCAAAGCCGCGATGCGTTGATCGTCGCGCTGCTCGAGGCCATTCCCGTGCCTTGAGGCCGACCCCGGGCGATACGAGACTCGGAACGATACGCCATGCGCGCGGCACTGCAAACCATGCGACTGCGCCTGCTCGGGCAAGGGGCGGCGCGGGCGCACGATGCGGCAATGGGTCGTCTGCTCGGGGTGACGGACTGGGCGGACATTCGCGCCATCCTCCACCAGCGTGCCGGGGTGGCGCCGGCAGGGCGGCCCCTGGCGCAGCGCAACCCGGGCGAGGGCCGCTCGGTGTTCATCGCGCGGGGCATGGACTATGCCGAAAGCCGGCCATACCAGCCCGGCGACGACATGCGCAGCATGCACTGGCAGCTGCTGGCGCGCACCGGCGAGCCCCACGTCAAGCTGTACCACGAGGAGCATGCAGGATCCTGGCACGGGCTGATCGACATACGCGACACGATGGCATTCGGCACCCGCGTGCGCACCAAGGCGCAACAAGCCGCGCGCGTGGCATTGCTGGCGGCGGGAATCCAGACGCTGGCGTCGCCGCAGACCATGATCGCTTGCACGCTGTGGCGCGCGGGCGGCCTGCGCGGGCGTCGCTTCGGCCGCGGCCCGGCTGCCGTGCGGCGTCTGGCGGCGTGGCTGATGGCCGAACCCATGCCAGGCCTCGGCGCGAAGCCGCAGGCCGAAGGCCACGCCGGCCGCGCCGATTTCGCATCCTGGGTGCGGCTGCTGCTGGCCAGGCAGCCAAGTCCTTCGCGCGTGCTGCTCGCCAGCGACTGGTCCTGGGGCGATGCCCTGACCGATGCCGCGCTATGGCGGCTCGCGGCGTTCGCCGAGGTGCTTGCCGTGCGCGTGCGCGATCCGGCCGAGGTCGAGCTTCCCGTCCTGCCCCGCTCCTGGTTCGAGGATGTGTCCGGCGGCGCGTCCGGCTGGGTCGAGCCGGGCCAGGCGGTGCGCCACGGCTATGCGGCCGCGGCGGCAAAGGCGGCCGAGGCCCGCGCCCGCGCCTTGCGCGGCGCCGGCGTGCCCTTGGGCGAGGTGTTCACCACAAACAACGCCGCCGAGGCCATGCAGGCCATGGTCTCGGCGACCCGCCTGCGTCCGGCGGCGCCCGCTGGATTGGCTGCCATGGGCCCCGCCACGCGGGCTTCGCCCGCGACAGACGCCTTGCCCCAGTGGGCCGACCCCTGATGATCGACCGTCTCGCCGCCCTCGCCGACATCGTGCCACCGGCGCCTGTCATGCCCCCGCCGCCGGCTCCCTGGTGGCTCGGATCCTGGGGCGTGGCGTTTGCCGTGGCGGTCTCGCTCGCCCTGCTGGGCCTGCTTTGGGCCGCTTGGCGCACCCACCGCCAACGGCGCGCGCTGCGCGCATTGCGGCGGTTGCGCAAGACATACTCGAACACGCATCTTGGCCGCGACGCGGCGTCCTTCGCTGCCAGTGCCGCACTGGCTTGCGCGCAGCAGGGTGGGGTGAACATCAAGGCATTGCCGGCATCCTGCCGTGCCAAGCTCGATGCCTTGCGCTACCAGAAGCCTGGTCCGGACGGCGGCGCATGGCAATCCGCGCTCCTCACCCTGACTCTGGCTTTGCGCCGGCAGGCCTGGAGGCGCATGGTCACGTGGCGCCAAGCCGTTTCGTGCGCAGCCGACGCGGCGGCCAAGCACGGCGCCCAGGTCCCCGAGGGGCTGGAGCGATGAGCCAGGCACTGTCGTTCCTGGACGCGGCCCGGGATTTCGCCCAAGGGCTCCAGTGGGGGATGCCGCTGGCTTTCCTGTTGATGCCGCTGCCCTTGTTGCTGGCCTGGCGAAGCTGGCAGCGCGCGCCGGAGTCCGACTCGGCCGCGCCGCGCCAGATTCTGCGGCACCCCAATCTGCAAGGCCTGCTGCGAGGCAAGTCGGACGCGGCAAGGCGCCGCGACGACTTGCCGCGCATGCTGCCGGCTCTGGCGCTCGCCTGCATGGTGGTGGCGCTGGCGCAGCCGCAACGGGCTGGGGCCTGGATCGTGCCGCCACCGCAGGGCCGCGACATTGTCGTCCTGCTCGACACCTCGCTCACCATGAGCATCCACGACCTGCGCTGGAACGGCAAGCCTGCCGAGCGTCTGGCGGTCGTCAAGCAGGTGTTCTCCCGCTTCGTCCAGGCACGCGCGGGTGACCGTTTCGGCATCATCGCCTTCGGTTCACACGCCGCCACCATGTTGCCGCCCACGTTCGACCGCCAGCTCGCCGCCGCCATGGTGGAGCGCACCCGCGTCGGCATGCTGGGCGACAACACAGCGCTGGGCGACGCCATCGGCCTGGCGTTGCGTCAGGTGCGCCCCGAAGGCCGGCTCAAGCCCGTGATCGTCCTGTATTCGGACGACGGCGCCAGCAACACCGGACAGATCAGCCCGGCCGAGGCCGTGGCGCTTGCCCGCGCGCTTGGCGTGCGCATTTTCACTGTCCAGGTGGGCGATGCTCCCGCCAGCGGCAGGCCCTACGACGTGCCGGCGTACCGCGGGCCGCAACCCGACATGCGTGGGATCGCCGAGCAGACTGGAGGGCGGTTTTTCTACGCCGCATCGGCGGGCGCGCAGGAAGCCGCCATGCGTGCGATCGGCCGGCTCACGCCCACGCTGAAGCCGCCGCCGCATCGGCGCATGACCGAGGAGTTCTACGCCTGGCCCCTGGGTCTGGGTGTCTTGCTCTGGTTTCTGGCGCAGTGGCCATGGCCACGCATGGGCTGGCGGCGAGGCGCAGCGGTGCGGCAGGGCGCCAGGCGCGAGGTGACGCGGTGAATGCTGCATGGTTCACTGGGTTGCAGTGGGCGCATCCCTGGGCCTGGGGGCTGGCCACCTTGCCTCTCGCGGTCGAGGGCTTGAGGCTGTGGCGTGCGTCGCGGTCGCGCCATGACGCCTTGGCCTATGCCGATGCGCATCTCCATCCATGGGCCATTCGTGCCGGATCAGGCGCTCGGCCCGTCTGGCGACAGGGCATTCAAATTCTCGTCGGGTTGCTCCTAGCCGCGAGCCTGGCCGGTCCGCGCCTGCCGCTCGCGCGGACCGAGGGAGGGCCGCCCCAGGCCCGGCATGCCGTGAACGTGATGGTCGTGCTCGACGCCTCACCTGGAATGGAGACCGCCGGGCCCGATGGCGTGTCGCTGATGGAACGGGCGCGCCTCGCGTTGCAGGATTTGCTGTCACGCCTGCGTGGTGAGCGGCTGGGGCTGATTGTCTACGGGAAGGGCGCGGGTGAGTTGCTCCCCTGCACGGACGACATGCATATCTTCACCCTTGTCTTGCAGCAAGCGGGGCCGGAGCTGCTGCAGGCATCGCAAAACGCCGGTTTGCCCGGCGCCCTTGAGCTTGCCCGACACACGTTGCTGCGCACGCCCGGGTCTTCCCGCGCCGTGCTGTTGATCGCCGGATCCGATCCGGCCAGTCCGGCCAGCGCGAGCCTGCAGACGCAGTTGCGGCAGCAGGCGGTCGGGTTGCGCGCCGACGGCATTCCTGTTTTCTCGCTCCTGCTCCTGCAGCGGTCTTGGTTCAGCCGTGCCGCATCGGCGCTCGATGCGGGTCCGCTCGATCGCCTCGCGCAAGCAACGGGAGGCAGTGCGGTCCGCCTTGTCGCGGATCCCTGGCAGGTGCTCTACGGCGATGGATTGGCGCGCCTGCCTTCCAACCCGATTCCGCCAGCGCAGCTGGATGGGTGGAGAGAGCTTTATGGAATACCGCTGCTGTGCGCCATCATCCTGACGCTTTTGCTCGCCTTCGCTGATATCGGCAAGTCCTCGAGACGGGGATCTGCTCTGCTGCTGCCAGTCGCCCTGTCATGCATCCTTGCCGCCTCGCCGCGGCCGGCCCATGCGCAGGCTGCGGACAAGCAAGCCTGGTCGGCCTGGCAGGCCTGGCGCGGCGGACGCTACGCTCAGGCCATGCGCCTGTACGCCGCGCTCCCGGGATTTGATGCGCGCATGGGCGAAGGCGGCAGCGCCTACCGCCTCGGCGCCTTTGGACCGGCGCTCGCCGCCTATCGCCGCGCCATGCTCGATGCGGCGACCGATGCCCAGCGCGCCCAGGCACTCTTCAATTTGGGCAATGCGGCCTTTCATATTCCCGGCCACCTGCGCGAAGCCATCGATGCCTACAGGGCAAGCCTGGTTCTCGTTCCCGGCGATTCAGCGGCGCAGCGCAACTTGCGGTTGGCTGAGGCGCAATGGAGCCAGGAACACCCGGAAAGCGCCATCACGGGGATCCGCAAGCGCGGACCGGCTTCGCATCACGACCATTTTGGCGCGGACAACGGGCGTCCGCCCAGTCAAATGGACCATAAACCCGAGGCCGACGCGAGGGTTGCTGCAAGCGATCAGTCCCTGCCGGCAGGGGGACGGCTGCAACAAGGCGAGCTTTCGCGGGATTCGCATCACGGCCTATCGCTGCCGCCGATCGTCGACTTGCAGCCGGCCCTGCGCAAGATGCAATTGCTTCACGATCATGCCGCGCAACTGCTCGGTGGTTTGCTGGAGCAGGACAACAGGCGCGCAATGTTGGCGGTGCAATCGACGCCATGAGACGATGCGCGCCCAGCTCCGCACGCGTTGCCGCGACGCGAGCGATCCGCCATCTGTTCTGTGCGGCGGCTTTGCTGCAATGCGTGCCGGCAACTGCGGCAGTTCTGACCTGTCGATCCGAGCCCGTGCACCCCGTGCTCGGCCAGCCCGTTTTATGGAGAATTCGCGGTCTGGATCTGCCGCAGCCTCTGCCTGACTGGCGTCCTGGCGATTTTGGTGAGGATTGGCTCTTGCATGGGCAAAGCACATCACGATCGGCCGATGCCAGGGGGCACACGCTCCAATCGGCGGAAATCACCCTCTATCCCATGGCTTCGGGCGAATTGAAGCTGCCTTCATTGGATATCGGCGGCCTGCATTGCGCGGCCACCCAGATCAATGTCGCCGCCCATGCGCCGGGTGAGGCAGCGCTGCACATGGCTTCGCGTACCGTGCCAGCCCAGCCGATGGTGGGGCAGATGACGCGAATCGAGCTTGATCTCGGTGGCCCCGGGGGGCTGGTTTGGGAGTCTATCGCCGCTCACGCGGCGAATGCCAGCCTGCGTGAACTCCCCACCATCGATACGGCGTCCTCGGTCCGAGGCGATGCAGCGACACAATTGCGCGATGCGTGGGACCTGTTGCCGCTGCGCCCAGGGTCGCTCGAAATGCATTTCGGCTTGCTCAAGGCCAGGCGCTTCGGTCATTTGATGATTTACCCGCCCTCGAGACTCGTCTTACAGGTCCGGCCCTTGCCCGCATTTTGGCCAGTCGGTCTGCCCGTGGGGCGTCCACAATTCCTGGCTCCATCGGCCCCAAGGCAGTTGCATGTCGGCGGACTTGGCATCTTGCGGGTTCGGCTCCTCGCGGTGGGGCTGAGCGCGCAGATGTTGGAAAGCATGGTTGCTGCGTCCGAGGTGCCCGATGGGCTGAACATGTATCCGCCGCGCATCCGCCAGCTCGATGAGCCGGACCAAGGGCTGCAACAAATATGGCAGATTGATTGGCCATTTCGCGTGGAGCGCGTCGGCCCGATGCGTTATCCAGCCCTGCATTTGCCTTATGAGGATCCAGTCCTCGGCGCACCGCAAGTCGCAGATGTCAGCTGGGGGGGCGTTCATGTCGATGATCCGGGAGCCCTTCGCTTGCGTCTCTGGGTGCTCGCCATTCTTTTCTTCGTCGGGCTTTCTGCCGTCGCCGGATCTGTCTACAAGGTGTTCAAGACGAGCAGAGAGAAACGGCGATGGGCTGCGATTGGCCTGGATCAAGACGTACGGACACTGTGCGCGCACTGGGCAATGGCGCGCATCGGTTCGCAGAATCCTGCTTCCACCTTGAGAATGTGGCTCACGCGCCAAGCAGATGGCGGATTGCCGATCAGTCAACGGCACGTCATGCTCGTTGAGGAAATCGAGCGTCGGCAGTACGGCCCTGTCCAGGAGCCGCATACACGCTAACCCCAAACTAGAGGGGCGCCCCCGCGCAGAGGCCGCGCGACATTGGGCAATGTGGCGACCTCAATCGTGATCGCAAATAGATGTTGACAGGCTGCCAATGATGATGCAAAATTTCGTTCTTCGTTGCTCGCGGTGAGTCTTAGCTAAAGCAGGGCGGCGCAAGCAAAAAAGTTGGGCAAATCGTTTAAAAATAAAAACCTTATGCTTGACTCGGAAATGTAAGTTGTGCAAGAATATCGATTCTCCGCTGCTGATGCAGCAGCCGCAAATAAGCGGGTTCATTAACAAAAAGCAGCCGATAAGTGTGGGCGTTTGGCTTGAGAGCAATCAAAAGTTAAGCGCTCACAAAGAAGTACGGAGAAATCCGTAATTCCTTGATGAGTTAGCCTTAAATGGCAAACCAAGATTAAACTGTAGAGTTTGATCCTGGCTCAGATTGAACGCTAGCGGCATGCCTTACACATGCAAGTCGAACGGCAGCACGGGGGCAACCCTGGTGGCGAGTGGCGAACGGGTGAGT
>JAJXUC010000167.1 GCA_021783435.1 Pseudomonadota bacterium
CCCTCCAGGCGCATGCCAGGCTGCAAGTCCTTGATGCTTTGC
Source organism: Pseudomonadota bacterium (assembly GCA_021783435.1). The sequence goes on from JAJXUC010000167.1 coordinate 43, forward strand.
ACCTCGTCTTGCAGCCTCGCCACGCGGAAGACAGGACGCGGATCGCGGCCGGGCTTGTCGAGTTCAGCCAGCACGTCGCGCACGGTGTAGAGGCCAAAGCGGTCGTCCACCAAGGCTTCGGCGCGGACAGCTTGCAAGGCCTGCGCATTGCCCATCAGCACCTGAATGGGCTGACCGGCAGCGGCAAGAATGCGCTCGACCAGCGGGTAGCTTTCAGGATGGACGGCGGAGCGGTCGAGCGGGTTGTCGCCATCCATGATGCGCAAAAAACCTGCAGCCTGCTCGAACGTCTTGGCGCCCAGGCCTGGAACATCCAGCAGGCTCTTGCGGCTGCGAAACGCGCCGGCCGTGTCGCGCTGGCGCACGATATGCTCGGCAATGCGGGCGTTCAAGCCGGCCACGCGCGCCAGCAGTGGCGCAGAAGCCGTATTCACGTCCACGCCGACGCGGTTCACACAGTCTTCCACCACGGCATCCAACCGACGCGCGAGCTGGGTCTGGTCGACGTCATGCTGGTACTGGCCGACGCCAATGCTCTTGGGGTCGATCTTCACCAGCTCGGCCAGCGGGTCTTGCACGCGGCGGGCGATGGAGACCGCGCCGCGCAGGCTCACGTCCAGATCGGGCAGTTCCGCGCTGGCCAGGGCGCTTGCGGAATACACCGACGCGCCGGCTTCGCTCACCACCACCTGCGTCAGCGCGAGTTCCGGATGGCGCTGCGCCAGTTCGCTCGTCAGCTTGGCGGTTTCACGGCTGGCGGTACCGTTGCCGATGGCGACGATTTGCACGCCATGCCGGCGGCACAGCGCAGCCAATGTGTGCAGGCTGCCGGCCCAATCGCGCCGAGGCTCGTGGGGGTAGATGGTCGCGGCATCCAGAACCTTGCCGGTGGGATCGGTCACGGCCACTTTCACGCCGGTGCGGATGCCCGGGTCCAGTCCCATCACGGTTTTGGGGCCGGCGGGGGCAGCCAGCAGCAAGGCACCAAGATTGGCGCCGAACACGGCGATGGCCTCGCCCTCGGCCCGCTCGCGCAGCCTGGTGAACAACTCGCGCTCGAGCGAGAGCGAGAGCTTGACTCGCCAGGTCCATTGCACGCAGCGCTGCAACCAGTCGTCGGCCGCACGGGCGCGGTGGGACCAGCCGATATGTGCGGCGATGCGCCCCTGGGCTGCGGTCGAGCCACTGCCGGCCGTGCCAGGGTTGGTCGTGCCGTCCTCGGGCAGTTGCAGGCTCACATCCAAAAGCTCCTGGCTGCGTCCACGAAACACCGCCAGCGCGCGGTGCGAAGGCACGCGGGCGATGGCTTCGGCGTAATCGAAATAGTCACGGAAATTTGCGCCCTCCTCGGCCTTGCCCTCGCGCAACTGCGCGCGCAAGAGGCCACAGTTCCAGAGCCATTCGCGCAATGGACTCACCAGGGTCGAGTCTTCGGCCCAGCGCTCTGCCAGAATGTCACGCGCTCCGTCGAGGCAGGCTTGTGGCGTGCTGAAGTCGGAGCCGTCCTCGCCCTTCTCGAGGCGCACGAACGCCTCAGCCTCGGCCAGCGGTTCCAACGCCGGGTTGGCCAACAGCGCATTGGCCAGCGGTTCCAGCCCGGCGTTGCGCGCCTTGTGCGCGCGCGTCGTCACGCGTGGCTTGTAGGGCAGATAGAGGTCTTCGAGCTGCTGCTTCTGTGTGGCAGCCGCGATGGCGGCCTGCAACTCGGAGGTGAGCTTGCCCTGGGCGTTGATGGATTTGAGAATGATCGCGCGGCGCTGCTCCAGTTCGCGCAGATAGGCCAGTCGCACCTCCAGGTCACGCAGATGCTCGTCGCTCATGCCGCCTGTGGCCTCCTTGCGGTAGCGGGCGACAAAGGGGACCGTGGCGCCGCCGTCGAGCAGTTCCACCGCTGCGGCAATTTGCACCGGGCGCAAGTGCAATGTGGCCGCAAGCTGGGCCAGGATCAACGCGTGCTGCGCGGCGCTGTCCTGTGAAATCGAAGAAGTGGTCATGGAAAAGGCGCTGCAGCAAAAAGCGCGCAGTCTAGCCCCTGCAGGACTCGAACCGAGTGCGTGAGCGACTCAAGCAGCCGCAGACACTTGGCCTTTGAACTCGCCCCCCGGTTCGGACGCGGACGTGAAACCCGCCTCGGCCCTCCGCACGGCTTGCCGCAAGGCGTGCATGCAGCGCGGATCCAGGGCCGTACCGACGATCTTGTCCATCATCGCCAAGGTCTGGTCCACCGGCACAGCGGCGCGATAGGGGCGATCGGCCGAGATGGCGTCGAAAATATCGGCGGTCGTGATGATGCGCGTCTCCATCGCAATCGCATCGGCCGCAAGGCCACGTGGGTAGCCCGTGCCGTCGAGCCTTTCGTGATGCGCACCAGCCACTTGCGCCAATTCGGCGAAGGGTGCGATGCCGCTCAGAATCTGCTCGGTATAGGTGGCGTGCATGCGCATGGCTTTCCACTCGGCGGCGTCGAGCTTGCCGGGCTTGTCGAGCACGGCGTTGCTCACGCCGAGCTTGCCCATATCGTGCAGCAACGCTCCACGGCGCAGCCAGCGGCGACGTTCGGGCGTCAGGTGAAGCTGCTCGGCGATCAAATCGGTGTAGAGAGCCACTCGTGCGCTGTGGCCCGCGGTGAAATGACTCTTGGCGTCGATGATCTGGCCGAAAGCCTCGGCGATTTCGTCCAGGTAATCATCGTCCAGCGGCACGCTATGACGCGCCGGCTCCAGGGCGTAAACCAGATCCGGAAGTTCTGCGCTGCCCAGCGTGCTCCAAAAATCATCCCGCGCCGCCACCCGCTCGAAGACAGCAACCAGGCCGGGATCAAGCCATTGACCGCTGCGCAGACGGGCTTCAACCATGGCCACGCTCGGGCCACCCGTCGTGTGAAAAACATCGACCACCTGAGCCAGCAACGCGATGCGCGCATACAAGGGAATCGCTTCGCCAACCAGGTGCTCGGGCTTGCCGTGGCCATCCCAATGCTCATCCAGCGCATGCACGCCCTGCGCCACGGCTTCGCCGAAACGCAATTGGCGGGCAATGTCTGCACCCCGCTGGCAGCGGGTCTGAATCAAATCCAGTGCAATATCGCCGCCATGCTGGAAAATGTCCAACGTGGCGCGGAAGCGATCGGCAAGGCCCGACTTGAGCCCGGTGTGGGTCAGCACGAAACGCACGACCTGCGGTAGCGAGCTGCCCACAAGTTTGAAATCGCGCTTGAACTGCAGATCATCCGTGAGGTAGAGCTCGCAGATGCGCGCGGCGTTGCTGCTGCATCCCAAATCCTTGAGCAACAGGGTGTAATACAGTTCCCAGCGTTGCCGTGAGTCCAATCTCATATCCTGCGCCACCGCCATGCCGATGTAGGCGCAGCGCACGCAATGCCCTTTGGGCTGGCCCTCGGTCATGTCGAGGGCATGACTCAGAGAGCCGATCAGTTCGCAAAGCTTGAGGTCTTGCATCGTTCGCTCACTGCCATCTTGTCGTGAGGCGATGATGCCACGCGCTTGCTTACAGCACGTTGATGGGGACTTTGAGGTAGCTCACGCCATTGTCTTCGGCGGGCGGCATTTCTCCGGCGCGAATATTGACCTGCACCGAGGGCACGATCAGCGCTGGCATGTCGAGTTGCGCGTCGCGCTGCTTGCGAAAAGCGACGAACTCGTCCTCGGTCGTGCGGGCGTTGAGTTGCACGTTGCCCTCGCGCTGCTCCTGCACGGTGCACACCCATTGGGCAGCGCGGCCGCCAGGCATGTAGTCGTGGCAGAGGTGAAGTCTGGTCTGGGGCGGCAGGCTGTAGAGACGTTGCACCGAGTGATAGAGGGTGTGGGCGTTGCCGCCGGGGAAATCGCAGCGGGCGGTGCCGTAGTCCGGCATGAACAAGGTGTCGCCGACGAAGGCGTCCTCCCCCACCACATAAGCCACGCAGGCTGGCGTGTGCCCAGGCGTGTGCATGACGCGGGCCCGCAACTGGCCGATTGCGAAGGTTTCGCCATCGATGAAAAGCTTGTCGAAAGGACGGCCGTCTCGCGGGATGCTGTCGTCGTGGAACACATCGCCGAACACTTTTTGCACGTCTTTGATGTGCTCGCCGATACCGATGCGCCCGCCCAATTGCTGCTTGATATAGGGCGCCGCCGAGAGATGGTCGGCATGGGCATGGGTTTCCAGCAGCCAGTCGAGCGTCAGACCTTCGGTCTTGATGAAGGTGATGATGCGGTCTGCGAATTGCGTATGTGTATGACCGGCGGCGTAATCAAAGTCCAACACACTGTCGATCAGAGCGCAATGATGCGTTGCCGGATCGATGATGCAGTGGCAGGCGGTGCTGGACTGCTGATGGAACCAAGTCTGAACAACAGGGTTTCCGATCCGTTCGGAAGCCGCGGCAAGCTCGGCAATGGTACTCATGAGGGTATCTCCGGATATTTTGAGGATAGTAACAGCGCACCGAAACTGATACTGTACGGGGCATCTATTCAGAGATTGTTTGACCTGGATCAAACCACGTCTTCGGGGCTTCTATCCCACAACACCATCGAGGAGACAAACCATGCTGTTCCAGCTCGATTTCACCGCCTTCACGCCGGCCACGGCAATTGCCGGCGGCGCGCTCATCGGCCTGGCTGCCGGAGCCCTGGCCCTTGGCGCCGGCAAGATTGCCGGCATCAGCGGCATTCTCGGCAGCACCTTGAACGATCTCACCACGCGCGCCCGACCCGAGGGTTGGCGCGTGACGTTTCTTGGAGGCATCGTCGCTGCATCGTTCCTCTGGGCGATGTTCGCGCCGGTGCCGGTGGCTGGATTTGGCGAGTCGTGGCCTGTCATCGCCATCGCCGGGTTGCTCGTCGGATTTGGCACCCGCATGGGCTCGGGTTGCGCCAGTGGCCATGGCGTTTGCGGTCTATCGCGCCTATCGGTGCGTTCAGCCGCAGCTGTGGCCGTGTTCATGAGCTTTGGCATCGCCACGGCGGTACTGAGCCAGCGGATCTAAACACCAAGGGGCTATCGTGATGAACATCTTGGCCTTCGTCTGTGGCCTGGTTTTTAGCATTGGCCTGTTGATCTCCGGCATGACCAGCCCGGTCAAGGTACTGAGCTTTCTTGACGTTGCAGGCCCGTGGGATCCCAGCCTCGCACTGGTCATGATCAGCGCCGTAGCGGTCGCGCTGCCCATGGTGCAACTGGCCTCGCGCCGCGAACAAGCACTGCTGGGCGACGCCATTGCCTTCCCGCCACGAGTCGGCATCACACGCAAGCTGCTTATCGGAAGCGCCATTTTTGGGATTGGCTGGGGCTTGAGCGGCCTCTGCCCAGGGCCGTCCCTCGCCTCGCTGGGTGCATGCGCCTGGCAGAACGGGCTGTTCTTCCTGGCGATGATTGCCGGCATGCTCAGCCACGAAACCTGGCAGCGTGCCTGCCAGTCAGCCCGCACGTGCACGCGGGAAATCGGCACGCATTGAATGCGCCCGATTTGGCGCGGGGGTAGGGGTGAGCCTGAAGCCCCGCGTGCAGCGGCTGCAAGGGACCGAGGCCGATACCGATCAAACCATGGCGGCCTGGATTTGCTCGCGCAGTTTGTTCTTCAGAATCTTGCCCGTGGCTCCCAGGGGAATGGCGTCGACAAAGCGCACGCCATCGGGAATCCACCACTTGGCCACCTTGCCTTCATAGAACGCGAGCAACTCCTCCTGCGCCACAGAGGCACCCGGTTTTTTCACCACGACCAGGAGTGGACGCTCATCCCACTTGGCGTCGGGCATGGCAACGCAAGCCGCCATCGCCACGGCGGGGTGTGCCATCGCGATGTTCTCGATGTCGATCGAACTGATCCACTCGCCACCGGACTTGATCACATCTTTGCTGCGATCCATGATGCGCACATAGCCGTCAGGATCGATGGTGACCACATCCCCCGTTGGAAACCAACCGTCGCGCAGAGGGCTGGGCTTGCCGGACTGGTAGTAGTCCTCCACGATCCACGGCCCTTTCACCAGCAGTTCGCCCACCGACCGACCGTCACAAGGCAGATCTTTGCCGTCCCCATCCACCACGCGCAGTTCCACGCCGAAAATCGGCCGGCCCTGCGTGGTCTGTACAGCCATGCGTTGCGAGGCGGGTAATTCCAGATGTTTGTTTTTCAGCGTGCAAACCGTGCCGACCGGGCTCATCTCCGTCATGCCCCAGGCGTGGCGAACCTCGACGCCGTATCCGTCCTGGAATGCCGCAATCATCGACGCAGGCGCTGCCGAACCGCCGATCAGCACACGCTGCAGCGCCGCTGGTTTGCGTGCTTGCTGCTGCATTTGATTCAGCAACCCTAGCCAGATGGTCGGCACACCGGCGGCGAAGGTCACAGCCTCGGCGTCCATCAGCGAGAACAGTGACGCGCCATCGAGCGAGGGACCGGGAAACACCAGTTTGCAGCCCACCAACGCAGCGGCATAGGGAATGCCCCAGGCGTTGACATGGAACATGGGCACCACGGGAAGCACGGCGTCACGGGCGGAGAGGTTGATCGCGTCGGGCAAGGCGATCGCGTAGGCATGCAGCACGGTGGAGCGATGGCTGTAGAGCACGCCTTTGGGGTTGCCCGTGGTGCCGCTGGTGTAGCACATCGACGAGGCTGCGTTTTCCTCCAGTTCCGGCCAGGCGTAGTCGTCGTTCTGCCCGGCCAGCAGGGCCTCGTAACTGTGCAGATTGGGAACGGCCTGCTGCAACTCAACAGGAATGTGGGCTGCATCGCACAGCGCCACCCAATGCCGGACACGCGGACAACGCGAGGCGATGGCTTGGACGATGGGAGCGAAAGTCATGTCGAAACACAGCACGTGATCGTCGGCGTGGTTGATGATCCAGACGATCTGGTCCGGGTGCAGTCGGGGGTTGAGCGTATGCAGCACCCGCCCGCTGCCCGACACGCCGTAATACAGCTCGAAGTGCCGATAGCCGTTCCAAGCCAGGGTGCCGACGCGATCGCCGACTGCCAGGCCCATGCTGTCAAGGGCCAGCGCCACGCGCTTGGAGCGGCCAAGAATCTCGGCATGGTTGGTTCGGTGCAGATCGCCCTCGACCCGGCGCGACACGATTTCGGTATCGCCGTGATAGCGCGCCGCGAACTCGATCAAATCCGCGATGTTCAGGCCGTGCGCCTGCATCATTCCATTCATGCCCGTCTCCTGAATCTTGGTTTTGTGAGCCCCTCCGCAACACCGAAATTTCATGGATGCAGCGTTGGCTCTTTGGAATGTACACCGCGGTGCAAACTCGGCCATTTCCGAGACTGCATCGGGGTTGCCGGCGCCCACCCGCATCCGCGCGCGCCCTGTGTGCGGGCTTCAATTGCCATCCACAGCGCGGGCAAGCGCGCCCGATAAAATAGCTGATTGACCCAACTTCAAGCGACAGGCTAAACGATGACTTTCGTCGTGACTGAAAACTGCATCAAGTGCAAGTTCACGGACTGCGTGGACGTGTGCCCGGTTGATTGCTTCCGTGAAGGTCCGAATTTTCTGACCATCGACCCCGATGAATGCATCGACTGTGCCGTGTGCGTGCCCGAATGCCCAGCGAATGCCATCTTTGCCGAGGAAGACGTCCCCGGCGACCAGCAAGCTTTCATCGCCCTGAACGCCGAGCTGGCACGCAAATGGCCCAGCATCACCAAGCGCAAGCCAGCTCCGGCCGACGGCGAGGAGTGGAACGGCAAACCCGGCAAACTCTCCTTGCTCGAGCGCTGAGCGATCCGGGCACCACGCCCCCCTTTTCTTCGATCCATTGATGGACATGCATATCGACCCGGCAATTGCCGACATCCCCTACCAGCAAGACCCGCCGCTCGAGACCGACGCCGTCATCATTGGAGCCGGTCCTGTGGGCCTGTTCCAGGTGTTCGAGCTGGGGCTGCTGGAGATCAAGGCCCATGTCATCGACAGCCTGCCCCACCTGGGCGGGCAGTGCGTCGAGCTGTACCCCGACAAGCCCATCTACGACATTCCGGCCGTGCCCCTGTGCACCGGCCAGCAGCTCACCGACAACCTGCTGCAGCAGATCGCCCCCTTCAAGCCCACCTTCCACCTCGGCCAGGACGTCACCGAGCTGCAGCGCCAGGACGACGGCCGCTTCC
>JAJXUC010000024.1 GCA_021783435.1 Pseudomonadota bacterium
GCTGACATCGCCGCCATGTTCCTGCGGGAGTGGAGCCAGACTGGACGCGCTGGCAAGCCGGAACGCGTCGCCATCGTCGACACCGCGCCCACCGGGCAATATCTTTACGCCGAATTCCTGCTGTTCGCCCGGCTGTTCGAGCGCGCCGGCATCGCGGCGGTGATTGCCGACCCCGCCGAGCTGCGCATGCAGGAGGGGCGTCTCTGGCATCGCGACGCGCGCGTCGATCTGGTCTACAACCGCCTCACCGACTTCGACCTTGACGATGCGGCCCATCTCGCGCTGCGCCAAGCCTGGGAGAGCGACGCCGCCGTCATCACCCCGCACCCGCGCGCCCACGCGCTGTTCGCCGACAAGCGCAACCTGGCGCTGTTGTGCGATGCGCAGCGGCTGCAGCAACTCGGGACCAGTGCCAAGCATGCCTCCTTGCTCGCCACGCACATCCCGCACACCGACATCGTCACCGCCGACAATGCCGCACGGCTGTGGGTCGAACGTCGCGGGCTGTTCTTCAAGCCCTGGGCCGGCTTTGGCAGCCGCGCCGCTTATCGCGGCGCCAAACTCACCAAGGGCGTGTGGGCGCAGATCACCCAGGGCGACTACGTTGCTCAGGCGCTTTCGCCGCCCGGCGAACGCCACATCGGCGACGCCGCGGCGCCGCAGCCCCTCAAGTTCGATCTGCGCGCCTATGCCGATTCCGGCCATGTGCAGTGGCTCAGCGCCCGCCTCTACCAGGGGCAAACCACCAATTTCCGCACTCCCGGCGGCGGCTTCGCTCCGGTGTACACCGAGCCGTCCGCGGCCGTGACGGCAGCGCTTCAGCCCCGGCCGATGCCGTAGTAGCCCAGGCCGGCGGCGCGCACGGTATGCGGGTCCCAGAGGTTGCGGCCGTCGAACACCACCTTGGCACGCAACTGCGATGCAAGCAGGTTGAAGTCCGGCGAGCGAAAGGCGTGCCATTCGGTGACCACGGCCAGGGCGTCGGCGTCCTGCAGCGCCGACTTGGCGTTCTTCACCAGGCTCAGCCCGGCGCGCTCGCCCCAATGCCGGGCCGCTGATTCCATCGCCACCGGGTCAAAGGCCTGGACCTTGGCGCCGGCATCCAGCAGCGCTTCGATCAGGTCGATGCTGGGGGCGTCGCGCATGTCATCGGTGTTGGGCTTGAACGCCAGGCCCCAGATGGCGAAGGTTTTGCCCTTCAAGCCGTCGGCGGCGAAATGGGTCGAAATTTTCTCGAACAGCCGCTGCTTCTGGCGCTGGTTGACGGCGTCCACCGCCTCGGCCAACTCGGCCTGCAATCCTGCCTCATGCGCCATGAACGCCAGGGCCTTCACATCCTTGGGGAAGCACGAACCACCATAGCCCGCGCCGGCGTACAGGAAGTGGCTGCCGATGCGGTGGTCCACACCCATGCCCAAGCGCACCTGCTCGATGTCGGCGCCCACGGCTTCGGCCAGGCGCGCCAGTTCATTCATGAACGAAATGCGTGTGGCCAGCATGGCGTTCGCTGCGTATTTGGTGAGTTCGGAACTGGCCGGGTTCATCACCATGATTTTTTCGTGGTTGCGGTTGAACGGCCGGTACAACTCGCGCATGACGGCCACCGCGCGCTCATCGCTGCTGCCCAGCACGATGCGATCGCCGCGGGTGAAGTCCTCGATGGCCGAGCCCTCTTTCAGGAACTCGGGGTTGCTGACCACGCTGACCCAGTGCCGCGCGCCGCGCCGGGTCAATTCGGCGTCGATGGCACCATGCACCATGGCCACGGTCCCGACCGGCGCGGTGGATTTCTGCACCACGACCAAGGGGCCGTTGACATGACGGCCGATTTCAGCCGCAGCTCCGCGCACCTGACTCATGTCGGCCTGGCCGCTGGGCAGCGGCGGTGTGCCCACGGCGATGAAGCAGACCTGCGCGCCGTCCAGGCCCTGCTCCAGGCTGGAGACGAAGCGTATGCGCCCGGCCTCGGCGTTGCGCGCCACCAGCTCGCTCAAGCCCGGCTCGTAAAACGGCACCTGGGCCTTGGCCAACGCGGCGATGCGGCTCGGGTCACGCTCGACGCAGGTGACGGTATTGCCCACGTCGGCAAAGCAGGCAGCAGTGACCAGGCCCACATAGCCGGCGCCGATGACGGTAACTCGCATGAAGACATCCTCTCAAGGTGATGGAGCGCAACTCGCGAGTTCCCTGGATCCCATCGCGGGATGTGCAGCGGAAGTCTCGGTCGGTCGCAACAGCACGTTATTGTGCAATGGTGATCTGACGTGCGCCGCGCCACGCGCTCGATGCCAAGTCAAGCCCAGGCGCCGTGATGGCTTGACGCACATCAAGAGATTTGTGGCGGCGCAGCATTACAAATGGTGCAGAACCGTTTCAGGAGATGGGCATGAAGTCAAACACGCAACCCCGTCCGGCCCGACATGGTGAGGCGCACAAAGTGATCGGCCGTGCAACGCCAGGGCGCAAGCCCATCGGGTCCGAGCCGGCACCGGGTCGGGTTGAAACCGGCCGCATGCAACCGATGCAGGAGCCGGGGCACCCGCACCAGCACTTCCGTTGGGCCACGCAGGCGCACGACGCGGTGTTCCTCGCGCCTGAACAATGGCTGGAACAGGCTCGCCCGAGCAGGGTTCATGGTGGCCGCGCTGGCATGCCTGGCTGGTGGCGCATGGCAGTGGCATGGCGCCAGCCCCGCGCCTGGGCATGCCCGATCGGCCGCCGCTGATGGAAGCGCCCGGGAGTTATGTGCTCGAGCGCTGAATCCGGCCGACCCGCCAGTCACACCGAGAACCTCATGACCGAACTGATCGAAAACCACCCGCTGGCCGAACTCAAAGTCGGTGACAGCGCGAGCCTGACGCGCAACTTCACCATGGACGACGTGCAGACCTTCGCATTGATGTCGGGTGACGTGAATCCTTCGCATGTCGACGCCGCCTTCGCCGCCAGCGATCCCTTCCACAACGTGGTGGCGCACGGCATGTGGAGCGCGGCGCTCATCTCCAACCTGCTGGGCACGCAGCTACCGGGGCCGGGCACGGTCTACCTCGGCCAGAACCTGCAATTCCTCAAGCCCGTTGTCCTGGGCGACACGGTGCGCGTCACCGTGACCGTGACCGCCATCGACACACCCAGCGGCCACAGCCCGCGCGCCACCCTGCATTGCAGCGTGGTCAACCAGCGCAACGACACCGTGGTGCAAGGCGACGCCCAGGTGCTGGTGCCGACCGAGAAGATCAGCCGTCCGCGGGTGCATTTGCCACGGCTGGAATTGCGCGACCCCGGCGTGAAGCTGCGCGCGCTGGTCGCGCAGGCCCAGGCCGCCGCCAGCGGCCGCGCACCGCTGGCGATGGCGGTTGTGCATGCGGTCGACGCCGTGTCGCTGGGCGGCGCGGTGGATGCGGCGCAGGCCGGGCTCATCGCCCCGGTGTTCGTCGGCCCCGAGGCGAAGATCCGCGCCGCCGCCGTCGCCGCCGGCATCGACCTCGGCCCCTACCCCATCGTGGCCACCGCGCACAGCCACGCCGCGACGGCACAAGCGGTGGCCATGGCACGCGCCGGCGAGGTGCAAGCGCTGATGAAAGGCTCGCTGCACACCGACGAGCTGATGCACGCCGTGGTCGACGCCGAGAATGGCCTGCGCACGGCGCGGCGCATCAGCCATGTGTTCGCGATCGACGCCGTGGGCCAGCCGCGCCTGCAACTGCTGACCGACGCGGCGGTGAACGTGACGCCCGACCTGGAGGCCAAGCGCGGCATCGTGCAAAACGCCATCGATCTGGCCCACGCCCTGGGCATCGCGCAACCCAAGGTCGCCATACTCTCGGCGGTGGAAACCGTGAACCCGAAGATCCCATCCACCATCGACGCCGCGGCACTTTGCAAGATGGCCGAGCGTGGCCAGATCCAAGGCGGCCTGCTCGACGGCCCGCTGGCGTTCGACAACGCCGTGTCCAGGCGCGCAGCCCAGACCAAGGGCATCGTCTCGGAAGTGGCCGGCGACGCCGACATCCTGGTCGCGCCCGACCTGGAAGCCGGCAACATGCTGGCCAAGCAACTCGAATACCTGGCCGATGCCAAGGTCGCCGGCATCGTGCTCGGCGCCCGCGTGCCGGTGGTGCTCACCAGCCGTGCCGACCTGCCCGATGCACGCCTGGCGTCGTGCGCGCTGGCGGTGTTGCTGGCGCTGGCCGCAGAGCGGACAGTGGCCCCATCGCAAAACCCCATGACCAGCGCATGACATCCACCATCCTCTGCATCAACGCGGGCTCATCCAGCCTGAAATTCGCGCTGTTCGACGCCACGGCCGCGCACCGCCCATCGGGCCTGCCCGCGGCCCTGTTGCGCGGCGAGATCGACGCCCCTCAGGGCAAGCCCACCTTGAGTTATGCCCATGCCGGCCAGCCCGCCCGAAGCCTGGCGCCCGGGGCCGTGCGCGGCGACATCGGCGCCGAGACCGCGTGGCTCATGGCCTGGCTCGCCAGCGCTTGCGACGCACCTCGACCCATCGCCGTGGCGCACCGCATCGTCCACGGCGGGCTGCATCACACCCAAGCCACACGCATCACACCCGGGGTGTTCAACGACTTGCAGGCACTCACCAGCCTCGCCCCGCTGCACCAGGGCCCGGGATTGGCCGGGGTACAAGCGGCGCAGGCTGCCTTGCCCGAAGCCGCGCAATTCGCCTGTTTCGACACCGCCTTTCACGCCGGCCACACGGATGCCGAGCGGCGTTACGCCATTCCGCGCAACTGGCACGATCGCGGCTACCAGCGCTACGGCTTTCATGGGCTCTCGTTCGAGGCCATCAGCCGCCGCCTGCCGGCCGTGTTGGGCGAGCGCGCCCAGGCTGCGGTGCTGGTGGCGCATCTGGGCAGCGGCGCCAGCCTGTGCGGCATGCGCGGCCTGCGAAGCGTCACCACCACCATGGGGTTCACCGCGCTCGACGGCTTGGTGATGGGCACGCGTTGCGGCGCGCTCGACCCCGGTCTGGTGCTGCAATGGGTGCTGCACGACCGACTGAGCGCCGACGATGTGCAAAGCCTGCTCTACGAGCGCAGCGGCCTTCTCGGGGTCTCCGGGATCAGCGCCGATACGCGCGACCTGCTCGCCAGCAAGGACCCGCGCGCGAAGCAGGCGGTGGACCTGTTCGTCGCCAGCATCGTGCGGCAAATCGGGGCTGTTGCCGCTGCGCTCGGCGGTCTGGACGCGTTGGTGTTCACCGGCGGCATTGGCACGCACCAGCCCGGTATTCGTGCCGCCGTGGTGCAGCGCCTGGGCTGGCTGGGGCTGGACATCGACCCCGCCGCCAACAGGTCGGGGCATCTCAACATCGCCTCCAGTTCCAGCCGCATTCCCATCCTGACGCTGCCCACCGACGAAGAGGCGGTGATGGCCACTCAAGCCGCTGCACTGCTCGCGCCCGCCGGCGCTTGACACCATGACCGACGCCCTGCCCCCGCTGCTGCTGCAGTTCGCCGCAACCGTGCTGCTGAGCTTCGTGCTGGGGCTGGAACTGCACAGCTACCGCAGGTCGCAGGACGAAAGCATCGGCTTTGGCACCACGCGCACGCTGACCCTGATCGGCGCCCTCGGCTTCGTCCTGTGGCTGCTCGACGGTGTTCCCGCCGGCGTCGAGGCACCCTCCATCCCGCAGCATCCTGCGACGGGTGGGACGGCTGCAGCCGTTGCCTCGGATCTGCTGGGCACGCGCGGGCTTTATCTGGCGGGGCTGTTGGCCCTCGCCGTCTGGCTGGCGGTGGATTTGTGGCCGCGCGTGGCGCGAAGCACGCGTGCGGGGGGCCCGCCCGCCGACAACGGCGGCGCGTTGCTGCCGTCGCTCATCGCCCTGGTGGCTTACGCCCTGGGGCCGCTGGTGCTGACCCAGCCCGACTGGTTCGTGGCGGCAGTGCTGGTCGTGACCATTCTGATGCTGGGCGAAAAACCGCTCATCCGGCGCCTGTCCGACGCCTTCCCCAGCGCCGAGGGCGTGACCCTGGCGAAGTTCCTCATCATCGCCGGCCTGGTGCTGCCGCTGATGCCGGCCTCGCCGCTGCCCGGACTGCCCACGTTGAGTTACCAGAAGGTGTGGCTGGCTGTGGTGGCCATCTCGGGCCTGTCTTATCTGGGTTATCTCGCCCACCGCTACATCTGGCCCAGGGCCGGCACGCTGGTCACCGGCATCATCGGCGGGCTGTACTCCAGCACCGCGGTCACCATCGTGCTGGGCCGCGCAGCGCGCACGGATGCGGGCATCGCTGCGCAGGCCCCGGCGGCCATCGTCGTCGCCATGATGATGATGTACCTGCGCCTGCTGGTGCTGATTGCCCTCCTTGGCCACCTCGGTACGGCACGCGCCTTGCTGCTGCCGTTCGGCGCCATCGTGTCCGGCTCCGGCATGGTCGCCTATGGGTTGTGGCGGATCGGCAGCCGCAGCGGCTTGGCACCCGGCCGCGGTGCCCCGCCACGCGACACGCTGAAGCCCATGCCGGTTCGCCCCCAGGCGGACTCATCCCCTTCGGCGAGCCCGGCGCAAAGCGGCAAGTCCACGGAGCTGAGCAACCCGCTGGCCCTGCCCATCGCGCTGCTGTTCGCGGCGCTGTTCATCGCCTTCGCCGCCATCACGCAATTCGTCACTACGCACGGCGGCGCCGCAACGCTCAAGCTGCTGAGCCTGCTGGTGGGTTTCACCGACATCAATCCCTTCATCCTGTCGCTGGTGGCGACGCATGGCGTCGTTGCTCCGCAATTGATGATCGGCGCCATTCTCGTGGCGTCGGTGGCCAACAACCTGGTGAATGCCAGCTACGCCCTGATTCTGGCGCGGCAGCGCCTGATGCTGCCCGTGGTCGGATGGTTCGCGCTCTGCCTGGCGGCAGTGCTGCTCTGGACCGGATGGCTCTGACCGTGAACGCTCCATGACATCCCCCCCGACTCCAGCCGCCGGCTCGGCGCCACCGCAGCCTGCTTCGGCGCAAGACCTGCCGCCCACGGATCCCGCCGAAGGCCTGCGCCGTGCCGATGCGGCGCAGCGCCTCACCCGTTTCGGCCCCAATGCCATTGCCGATCCGGTCGTGCCGGCCTGGCGGCAACTGTTGGTCAAATTCTGGGCTCCGGTGCCGTGGATGCTCGAGGCCGTGATCGTGCTGCAGATCGTGCTCGGGCGCGGGCTTGAGGCGCTGGTCATCGCCGTGCTGCTGGTGTTCAACGCCATGGTGTCGTTCGTGCAGGAACAGCGCGCCCAGGATGCGCTGGCGCTGCTGCGTAAACAGTTGCACGTGCGCGCACGCGTGTTGCGCGACGGCCAGTGGAGCCGGATTCCAGCCGAACGGGTGGTGCCGGGCGACATCGTGCATGTGCGCGCCGGCGACATCGTGCCCGCCGATCTGCTGCTGCAAGATGGTGCGGTGGCGCTGGATCAGGCTGCGCTCACCGGCGAATCGCTGCCCGTGGACGCGGGCGCCGGAAAACCCGCTTACACCGGTTCCATCGTGCGCCAGGGCGAGGCCACAGGGGCGGTCACAGCGACCGGCGCGCGCACGTTTTTCGGCCATACAGCCGAGCTGGTACGCAGCGCCAGCAGCCCCAGCCACATGCAGCGCACCATCCTCGCCATCGTCAAGCGGCTGGTGGTGTTCGACGCCGTGCTGGTGGCACTGGTCGTCGGCTTCGCGTTGTGGCATCAACTGCCGTTGCTCGACACCGCCGTGTTCGCGCTGATGCTGCTGGTGGCTTCGGTGCCGGTGGCTCTGCCCGCCACCTACACCCTGGCCACGGCGGTGAGCAGCCAGTTGCTGGCGCACCATGGCGTGCTGGTCACGCGCCTGCCCGCCGTGGAAGAGGCCGCGGCGATGGACACCCTGGTCTGCGACAAAACCGGCACGCTGACACAAAACAGCCTGAGCTATGCCGGGGCGGTGCCCCTCATGAGAACACCCGAGGCCGACTCCAGTCGTCCCATTCCTCCAGAGGGGTCCGAGGCGAATGCGGCCGTTGCGGGTGTGCTCGCCGCCAACGCCGACGACGACGCGCTGCTGCGCGCCGCCGCGCTGGCCAGCGACGACGCCACCCAAGACCCGCTCGACCTCGCCCTGCTCGCCCCAGCGCGGGAACGCAATCTGCTGGCGGATGCGCCGACGCGCACCGCGTTTCATCCCTTTGATCCGAGCACGCGCCGCAGCGAGGGGGTGTACCTCGTCGACGACCAGCCGTGGCACGCGGTGAAGGGCGCCGCCACCGTCATCGGCCCGCTGTGCCGTCTCGACGTTCAGCAGCGGGCCGCACTCGACGCCGCGGAGCACCGGCTCGCCGCCAACGGCGCGCGCGTGCTGGCGATAGCCGCCGGCCCGGTGGACGCACTGCAACTGCTCGGCGTGGTGGGCTTGTCCGACCCGCCGCGGCCCGACGCCGCCGCGCTCATCGCGCAAATCCGCGAACTGGGCGTGCGCGTGTGCATGGCCACCGGCGATGCTGAAGAAACCGCGCGCGCCATCGGCGCGCAGCTCGGCATCGGCACGCGCGTGTGCCAGGCCGAGGGACTGCGGGACGGCAACGTGGCGCAAAACCCCGAGAACTGCGACCTCTATGCCCGCGTCCTGCCGGAGGACAAGCACCACATCGTCGTTGCGCTGCAGAAGGCCGGACATGTCACCGGCATGACCGGCGACGGCGTGAACGACGCTCCCGCGCTGCGTCAGGCCGAAATGGGCATTGCCGTGGCCAGCGCCACCGATGTGGCCAAGGCCGCCGCCGGGGTGGTGCTGACCGACCCTGGTCTGGGCGGTGTCTTGACCGTGGTGCGGGCCGGACGCGAGGTGCACCGTCGCATGCTGACCTACACCTTGAACAAGACCCTCAAAGTGTTCGAGATCACCGTGTTCCTCACGCTGGGTTTGCTGCTCACCGGAGGGTTCCTGGTCTCGCCCCTGCTCATCGTGCTGATGCTGTTCGCCAACGACTTCGTCACCATGAGCATCGCCACCGACCGCGTGCGCCCGACGCCGACCCCGCAGCACTGGGACGTGCGCAGACTGGTTGCCGCCGCTGCCGGCTTCGCTTCGCTTTCGCTGGTGTTTTCGCTCGCGTTTTACTTCATTGCCCGCAGCGCCTGGGAGCTGGATGGCCACCAAAGCCAGACTCTGGCCTTCCTCATCCTGGTGTTCACCAATCAGGCCGGCATCTATGCCTTGCGCACCAACACCCCGCTGTGGAGCCTCGCCCCATCGCGCTGGATGGCCATGGCCAGCATCGGTGATCTGGCCATCGTCAGCCTGCTCGCCGGTCTGGGCGTGCTGATGGCGCCGTTGCCATGGAGCTTGATCGTCCCGCTGCTGGCTTCCAGCGTGGTCTTTTCCGTCGTGCTGGACACCGCCAAACGTCCGCTGTTCAAACACTTCGCCATCGCCTGAAAGGACGACTCGCATGACTACACCACGTCACGCGGCACCTGTGCCCAACATCAATGCCCCGCTTTTCTGGCCCATGCAACTCGCCGCCAGCCTGGCCGGGCAAGGCATGGAGCTGGCCGCACGCAACGTGAAATTTCTCGGCGAGGAGGTGCGGCTGCATGGCGGCATCAAGCCCAAGCTCGCCACCGCGCACACGCAGCGGCTGAAGCTGCGCACGCTGGATCTGTGCGACTACTCCGCACCCGCCGCGAACGGCATTCCCACCCTGGTCAACGCCCCCTATGCCGGGCACAGCTCGATGATCGCCGACTACCACGAGGGCCAGAGCCTGATGCAGACTCTCAAGGCCAGCGGCGTCCGGCACTTGTTTCTCACCGACTGGCATTCCGCCACGCTGGACATGAAAGACCTCGAAGTCGATCAGTACCTCGCCGAACTTCTCGCCTGCGTGGATGACCTCGGTGGACGGGTCAACCTCGTCGGCCTGTGTCAGGGCGGCTGGATGGGTGCGATGCTGGCGGCGCGCTATCCCGACAAGGTCGCCAGCCTGGTGCTGGCCGGCTCGCCCATCGACACCCATGCCGGCAAAGGCCCGCTGGTGAAGATGGTGAAAGAAAGCCCAATGGGCTTTTACGCCGATCTGGTGGCCAGCGGCAGTGGGCTGATGCTGGGCAAGACCATGCTCGTCGGCTGGAAGAACATGCACCCCGAACAGCACTATGTGCAGGAGCACATCGACCTGTACGAACATATCGACGACCTGGTGTGGCTGTCGAAAACCGAGGCCTTCGAGCGCTGGTATGAAAACCCGCTGGATCTGCCGGGCCGCTGGTACCTGCAGGTTGTCGATCAACTGTTCAAACGCAACCTGCTGGCCAGAAACAGGTACGTCGCGCTGGGGCGCACGCTCAATCTCAAGGACATCACCTGCCCGCTGTATCTGCTGGCGGGTGAAGACGACGACATCACGACGCATGAACAGGTGTTCGCTGCCGAAACCTTGTGCGGTACGCCCGCGAGCCGGATCGACAAGCGCACGGTGCCGGGAGGGCACGTTGGCTTGTTCATGGGCGCGCGCACGCTGAACGAGGCTTGGCCGAAAATCGCCGCCTGGATTCGCGAACGCCGCTGAACTTGCCGACTCTCGTGTGCGCTCAGTCGAGGTATTGCCCGCCATTGATCGACAGGGTCGAGCCGGTGATGAAACCGGATTGCTCATGCGCCAGGAAGGCCACGGCATGGGCGATTTCTTCGGGCTGTGCCAGGCGCCCGAGTGGAATCTGCGCCACGATGCTTCGCAGCACCTCGGTCGCGACGGCAGCAACCATGTCGGTCGCCGTGTAGCCCGGCGCTACCGTGTTGACGGTAATGCCCTTGCGCGCGGACTCCAGCGCCAGCGCCTTGCTGAAGCCGATGACTCCGGCCTTGGCGGCCGCATAGTTGGTCTGGCCGAACTGGCCCTTCTGGCCGTTGATCGAGGTGATGTTGATGATGCGGCCCCAGCCCCGCCCGCGCATGCCGGCAATCACCGCGCGGCTCATGTTGAAGCAGGCGTCGAGGTCGGCGTCGATCACCGCGCGCCATTGCGCAGGGGTCATGTTGTGCAGGCTGGCATCGCGCGTGATGCCGGCGTTGTTGACCAGGATGTCGACACCCTGGGCAAAATCCGTCTCCACCTGTTGCACGCCGGCGGCGCAGGCATCGAAGTCGCTGGCGTCCCACGGATACGCCGCGATGGCCGTGGCATCCCTGAACGCCCTGGCTGCCACCTCATTGCCTCGGTAGGTGACGACGACGCGGCAACCGTCTTGCTGCAAGCGCCGTGCAATGGCCGCGCCGATGCCGCGCGTGCCGCCGGTAATCAGAGCCAGTCGTGTCATGCAGGTCTCCTGTGCCGCTGCAAGCCTCGATCTTGGGGCTGCGCCTGCTCCACCCGAATCCGCGCCAGCTGCAAGCCAAAACCCTGCGCCGAGTCAGAGCCCCCCAGCCCTGCAACCCATTCACCCCACATGGCATTTCAACGCGCAGCTCGGAGGCTGAGTGGTGGGCTTGGCCACGTTTTCAGGCTGATGGATTGCGCTCGTGGGGTTGCCGCGCTGCTGCATGCTTCACCACCGCTGGTGTCGCATGGCGCACGTTGTCGGCCATGATCTTGACCGCCTTGCCCTGCGACTCCTGCATCGCCTCCAGAGCCTGCGTGGTGAAGTTCATGAAGCTTTGCATCAGGCTTGCCGCCGGACTCGAACTGTGGCTGCCAAGCAAACTCGGGCCCAACCCCGCGTTTCCTCGCGCAGGGGGTTGCTTGCCGTTGTCGCCCGCCATGGCCTCACGCAGGGCTTGCTGCACGCGCAACAGGCCATGGTTCATGGCATCGGCCAGTTCCGCCTGGGTGGTACCGGCAATTGCAGCCGATTGCCGGGCATAGTCCCAGGCCCTCCGGCCGTTGGCCTGCGCTGGATTGCCGGACTGAATACGGATCCACTCTGGCACGTCACGCGCGGACACCGTGGCGCGCATGGCTTCGGCACCGTCGTGCGTGGCATCGCGCAGCAACTGCAGATTGAGCCGAGCCACTTGCTCGACACCACGCATGACCGCCTCGGCCATGCCGGCCATGGACTCCAACCCGGCCTTCTGCAACACCTGGATCTGCTCTCGGGTCTGCATCGCCGTTCTCCCGGAAAAGGTGGAATGACGTCACCAGTATGCGCATGGTGATTCGGACGTCCTTGATGCGCATCAAGACTTGTTCTGGCCTTGCGCATCAAGCAGCATGCATGCGCTGCACACGCTTCGTTTATAGGCCGGTGGAGACCTCAGCGCAAGGACGAGTTGGCGGCATCACGGCAAAGCGCGGCGTGGGACCGTTGGAAGTGGGTCGCGCTGCCGCCCTTCAGCCTTCAGTTCTGCGCGAACAGCAGCTTGGCGACCGTGTCGTTGTCGATGGGTTCTTCGAACAGCGTGCGCACCAGCAGGTCGCTGCCCAGCACCTGGGGGGCGAACAGCATGTCGGGCTGCACGCGGCGGATTTTGGCCAGATGGCGGGCGTCGTTCACGCCGGCGATGGTCTTGACCCCTGGCGCCAATTCCTTCACCGCGAGCACGGCGAAGGCGTTCTCGGCGTCGTCGTCGCGCAGGGTGAGCACGACCTTGGCCAGGGGCACGCCAGCCTGCTCCAGAATCTCGTTGCGGGTGGCGTCGCCGACGATGACGTCAGCGTCTTCCGGATAGGGCGAGGGTTTGCCGGGCGGAGCGATGATCGTCACCGGCACGTTGCGCCCCTGCAACTCCTTCCATAGCGTGTAGGCCAGACTCGAGACCCCGATGATGACGTAGTGATTGCGGCGAATTTCGCGGTGCATCCTGCCCTCCAGAGCACGTTTCAAGCTGCCGCCCACCAGCGGCCCGATGACCACCGACAGCGTGGTGGCGAAGATGGTGATGCCCAGCACGATCAGCGAGACGGTGTACATACGCGCCTCCACCGTTCGGGGCACGATGTCGCCATAGCCCACCGTGGACATGGTCTCCACGGCGTAATAAAACGCCGTTGGCAGGCTGCGGATGGGTGGGGAGTAGCCAGTGCCGAACCAGAGGCTGCCGAGGACGCCGTAAATGAGCAGGCTGCCGATGCCCAGCAGCGCGAACAGCGAACTCGCCGCCAGGCTGCTGCGGTTGAAGCGCCGGGCATAGACCGCGAGCACCACGATGAGCAGCGCGGCGATGGCAAAGACGGCATTCGGCTTATGGGCTGACCACAGGGCCAGACCAGCCGACAGCAGCGCCAGCAACAGGGTGATGACCCAGGCGATGCGCGCGCGCAGCAACAGGCCGAAGGCCATGAGGATGAGACCCAGGCCGATGAACACCCGCGGAATGACGGTCAGATCGGCCAGACCGGCGATGGACTCGGCGCCATGGTCGAACAGGCCATGCAGCGCCGCAAGCAGAGCGCCGAATTGCGGATGCACCTGCAAAACCCCGCTGACCGCCGCCAGCAGGGCCGCCAGCACCTGTGGCCCCTGCTCGCGCCAGAGGTTGAGCAACCAGCGCATGGCCGCGGCCACCCGCATGCGCACGCGGCGCAACCACCCAGGGCTGCGCTGGGGCGCGGGGTCGGGCGGCATGGCCGTCGTGCGGCCGTCCGGCGGCTTGGGCGGCGCTGCCTGCGTGTCCGGCTTCGGCTCGCCCCCCGGGGCGGGATCGGGGTCAAGCGTAGGCTCGGGCGGCGTCATCGACAACTCCAGGACGCAACACTTGCCGGAACGCAAGCGACTGCCTGCGCGGCCTTCGCCCCGAGGCAGAACCTGCGGCATGCGAACTGCCGGACCCCGGCGCTCATGGCCGGATCACCTTGCCCGGGTTCATCAGCCCGAGTGGGTCCAGCGCTGCCTTGATGGCACGCATCAGGCCGAGCGCCACCGGACTTTTGTAGCGCTGTAGTTCCTCGGTCTTGAGCTGGCCGACGCCATGTTCGGCGGAAAAGCTGCCGCCGCAGGCTGCGGCGGCGTCGTGCACGATACGGTTGCAGGTCTCCTGGTGTTCAGCCAGAAACTGCGCCGCATCGCTCGCGATCGGCGCCTGCACGTTGTAGTGCAGGTTGCCGTCACCCAAATGCCCGAACACCACCAGACGCGCGCCGGGCAAGGCCTGGGTCACCAACTCGGCCGTGCTCTCGACGAAAGCCGCCATGTGCGAAATGGGCACGGCGATGTCGTGCTTGATGTTCAGGCCCTCTTGGGCCTGGGCCAGCGGAATGTGTTCGCGCAGCGCCCACATGCCCTGCGCCTGCGCCAGGCTCTGGGCCACGGCAACGTCGATCACCCTGTCATGTTGAAGCGCCGCGCCGAGCACGACCTCCAGACGAGCCTGGGCATGGGCCTCGCTCTCATTGTCCGACAGCTCCAGCAACACGCACCAGGGCGTGCGCAACTCCAGGGGCAGGCGCAGTTGCGGAAAATGGCGCTGCACCAGTTGCAAGCTGTGTGTGCTCATCAGCTCGAAAGCCGTGAGCCCGGCGCCCAGTGAAGCGCGCGCATCTTGCAACAAATCCACTGCATCCTGCGCGTGCGCCACCAGCACCAGCGCCGTGCACTGCGCCACCGGCTGCGCAAACAACTGCAGACTGGCCGCGGTGATGATGCCCAGCGTACCCTCGGCGCCGATGTACAGGTCGCGCAAGTCGTAGCCGGTGTTGTCCTTGCGCAGCGCGCTCAGACCGTTCCAGACCTCGCCCTGCGGTGTCACCACCTCGAGCCCGAGGCACAGCGCGCGGGCATTGCCGTAACGCAGCACCGCGGTGCCGCCGGCATTGGTAGAGAGCACGCCGCCAATGGTGGCGCTGCCCTCGGCGGCCAGGCTCAGCGGAAACAGCAGGCCGGCCTGTTGCGCGGCGTCTTGCACGTTTTGCAAGATGCAACCGGCCTCCGCCACCAGCACGCCGTCGGCCGCGGAAAGGTCGCGGATGCGGTTCAGGCGCTTGAGCGAGAGTAGCAGTTGCGAGCCGCTGGCGTCGGGCGTGGCGCCTCCCACCAGGCCGGTGTTGCCGCCCTGGGGGACGATGGGCACGCCATGGGCGGCGCAAAGCTGCACCACTTCGGCCACCTGCGCGGTGTCCGCCGGCAGCGCCAACGCCAGGGGTTTGCCGTGGTAGCGGCTGCGCCAGTCGGTGGCATGGGGAGCAAGCTCTGCAGCCTGGTCAAGCACCTGGCTGGCCCCGAGCAGGGCGCGCATGGCGTTGAGAAAGCGGATGCTCTGCGCTGAGTTCATGGCCGTGGCCTGCGCGCATGCGCCCGCAAGGTGACGGCCATCATGCCGAACGACGCCAGCGCCAGCGCGCATTCGACCCAGCCGAGTCGGCGCGACAGCGCCAGTGGGTCAGTCAGCCCGCGGACCACGCCCTCGGCGAGATAGAACCACACCAGCATGCTCATCCACTGGTAGGTGTAGAGCCGGCCGCGCCACATGCCGGGGGCGGCGACGAGCAGCGGCAACACCTTGAGCGCCAGCCAAGAGCCGCCGGGTCGCAGCGGTGCCCACCACAGCTCCCAGCCCAGGCACAGCAGCGCGAGCGCCGCCCACAAAACCAGATTGGCGCGGCGCCATGCTGGCGCGGCGAACCGGCCATCGCCGGCTTGGGCATCGCCTTGGAGCGTGTGGGGATGCATCGCTCGCGCTCAAGCGACGGCGCACAACTTGCGCGCCGCGCCGGCCAGGCGGCGACCCAGCGCCGTGGCCAGACGCAATTCTTCGGCCGTGGCCGCCAGGCTGGAGTCGTGCCCGGCGTGGTGGCTGGCGCCGTAAGGCGTGCCGCCGCTGCTGGTGGTCATGACATCGGGCTCGCCGGCGTAGGGCAGGCCGACGATGACCATGCCGTGGTGCAGCAGAGGCAGCATCATCGACAGCAAGGTGCTTTCCTGGCCGCCATGCAGGCTGCCGGTGGAGGTGAAGACGGCGGCGGGCTTGCCCGCCAGTGCCCCCGAAAGCCACAGCGCCGAGGTCTGGTCCCAGAAGTACTTCATGGGCGCGGCCATATTGCCGAAGCGCGTGGGCGAACCCAGCGCCAGTCCCACGCATTCCTCCAGATCGGCCAGCTCCACATAGGGTGGCCCGTCGCGCGGCACCGCAGGTTCGGGCTGCTCCACCAGCGCCGCCACGCGCGGCACGGTGCGTACCCGCGGCAGCATGCCAGGCACTTCGGCAACGCCACGCGCCAGGGCTTCGGCCAGCGCGCGGGTGCCACCATGTACGCTGTAATACAGGATCAGGATTTCTTGCATGCCGCCATCCTATGCGCCCCCGTTACCGCCCGCCCGACCTGCCCCAAAGCCTGCGCTTGCTCATCAAGCGCTTCGGCCAGGAGCGCCT
This sequence comes from Pseudomonadota bacterium, assembly GCA_021783435.1. Next base: position 16,275 of record JAJXUC010000024.1, read on the forward strand.
GGCGCAGACGGCCGGCAGCCTGACCTTCACCACGCTCATATCCATGGTGCCGCTGCTGGCGGTCGGCTTGTCGCTGTTCACCGCCTTTCCCGCGTTCCATCGCATGCAGGACCACCTGCAGCAACAATTCGCCCATGCGCTGCTGCCGCAGGGCATCGCCGAGACCGTCTTTCGCTATCTCAACCAGTTCGCAGCCAAGGCCAAGGGCCTGGGCGCGGTGGGCGTGGCCGGGCTGGTGTTCCTGGCCACCTCGATGATGCTCACTGTGGACAAAGCGCTCAATGCCATCTGGCGCACGGCGCGGCTTCGGCCACTGGCGCAGCGCGTGCTGCTGTATTGGGCGGGGATCACCCTGGGGCCGCTGGTGCTGGGCGCCGGGTTGGCGGCGTCGGCGGCGCTGGTGGCCGCGCATCGCGGCTGGCTGCACCACATTCCCGGCGGCGCCGGCGTGCTGCTCACGCTGCTGTCGTGGGCGTTCATGGGTGGGGCCATCGGCGCGCTCTACCGCTTCGTGCCCAACACCGAGGTGAAGTGGCGCGACGCGCTGGCGGGTGGCCTGTTCGCCGCCATCGGCTTCGATCTCGCCGGCCGTGCCTTCGCCTGGTATGTGGCCAGCGTTCCCACCTTCACGGCGGTGTACGGCACCTTCGCCACCCTGCCGATATTTCTGATGTGGATTTACTGGAGCTGGATGGTGGTGCTGCTGGGCGCCATGCTGGCCGCCTTCCTGCCGCTGCTGCGGGTGCGCGCCCTGCCGCCCCAGGCCGTGGCCGGCGGCGACTTCCTGCTGGTGCTCAAACTGCTGCGCCAGCTTGCCGCCGCGCGCCTGGCGCCCCATGCCGGGCGCGAGACCCTGATCCTCGCCCGCAGTCTGCGCTGCGATCCGCTGCATCTGCAGCCCTTGCTGAATGCGCTGGAGGGCATCGGCTGGATCGGCAGGATCACACCGGACGCGCACCATCGCTCGCTGCGCTGGGCCCTGCTGGTCGATCCGGCGCAAACCCCGATCGCCGCCCTGGTCGACGTACTCCTGCTGAACCACGACGCCGCTGCCGAAGTCTCACCCATGTTGGTCCACCTCGTCAGCGACGAGGAGCGCGCATTGACGCTGCAGCGCCTGTTGGCGCATTGACGCTGCAGCGCCTGTTGCAGGATAAGCCTTGAACAAGCTGCGGCGACGGCCATGTGGTGCCTGCGTCATTCCTGGCACGCACATCCGCAGAACAGCCATCGTGCGCAGCCGAAACCGCGACGACAGTGCGGATCCAGCTGGATCGCCACAGATCCGACATGACCCGATCACGCAGAGGAACAGGCATGGACATCACCGTGTATCGCGCTGAAGCCCTCGCCCGCGAATGGCGGAGACTTCCGGCGTCCACCTACAACCTCGCCCGCACCTTGCAGGCGCGCAGCCCCAAGGGTGTGGCCTTCGTGCCCATTCGCCCCATGCAGGTGTTGGCCATTCTCGACGCCACCGAATTCGTCTTTCTCGACAGCCGGTATAAGAGTTGGGTCATGCTTGCTTGGCAGGGTTTCCAGCCCAAGTCCCGCAGTGCGTTGGACGAAGCTGTTCCCTTCGAATGCGTGTCCTTCGAAGCGACCGCGCAGGAAGCCATGCTCCGTCTGGCGCGTGAGTTCCATCGCGCGCTCGAACAACTTGCTGCCAAGCAGCACATCGACGGCCCCGCCAAGGTGCTGAAGCTGACTGCGAAGCGGTCGGCCTAGCGCCTGTTCACGTTCTTTCTACACCCGCGTTACCCCCAGCCGGGGTGGGAGCAAGGCGCACGGAACAGCAAGCAGGCCATTGCTCGAAGCTGCCTACTCGTCTTCCCCCAACTCCGCGTCCCAACCCTGGTCCCGGGCGCGGGCAATGGCTCCTGCATAGGCGCGGGTGTGGCGCTCGGCGAGTTCGGTCGGCAGGCGACTGGGGAGGTTGCCGTACTGATCCCACTCCTTGTCGACCTTGTCCATCAACACCTGCATCTGGCCGAGGGTCCAGCCGGCGCAGTCTTGCGTCTCGGGGATGAAGCCGAACACCCGCGCGTCGAGCACCACGCGGCCGAGCTGGGTGATACCGTGTTTGTCCTGATCGAGGCCGACGTATTTGTCCATGGGAATCCTGGAGGGGAATGCGCGAAGGATAGAGCACCGCAATCCATGGCACCGCATGCGCGATGCCATGCAGGCAGACGTCCGAGCGTCTGCCTGCATGCTCGGCGCACTTGGTGCGCTTTACCGCGTCAAGCCGGCATAGAGCAGTGGCAGCTTTTCCGGCAGACGCTGCACATGATCGATGACCATGAAATGGTTCTGGCCGAAGATGCGCGCCACGTATTGGTCGGCGCCCGGATCCAGACTCATGCAGTAGGTGACAACGCCATGTTTGGCCACGTCTTCCACCGCTTTCTTGGTGTCGGAGCGCAAGTATTGCGGGTCGCGCACGTCGATGTCGGCAGGCTCGCCGTCGGTGATGACGAGCAGCAGCTTTTTCGCGGATTTCTGCAGTTGCAGGTGATGCCCGGCATGGCGAATGGCCGCGCCCATGCGGGTGGAGAACTGCCCGGTCATGCCCGCCAGCCGCGCCTTGGGCTCCTCGTTCCACTGCTGGTCGAAGTCCTTGAAACGCAGGTATTGCACGTCGTGCCGGCCATCGGAGCAGAAACCGTGGATGGCAAAGGGGTCACCCACCTTGCTGATGGCGTCGGCAAGCAGCACGCAGGCCTGGCGCGTGAGGTCGAGCACGGAATACTCCTGGCCCGCAACCTTGTCGTTGGTGGACTCGGACAGGTCGAGCAGCACCAGGATGGAGAAGTCACGCACCTGACGCACACTGCGCATCATGATGCGCGGGTCGGGCTGCTGCCCCATGCGCATGTCGACGAAGCTGGCGATGGCAGCGTTGATGTCGATCTCGTCGCCGTCTTCGAGCTTGCGGATGCGCTGCACGCCCTGTGGCTGCATGGCATCGAGCAGGAACTTCATGCGGTGGATCTCGCGCTTGTACCGCGCGGTGATGGCGTCGATGGCGGCCAGGTCGCCCAGCTTGCCGCGCCGCTCCAGCACCGTGGCCCAGGCCGGGCGTTCGAGCTGGATCTGGTAGTCCCATTCCGAGTAATGGAAAGGCTCGGAAACCGGCTCCTTGCCCTCCATCTCGTTGAAACTTTTGCCCATGTCTTCGTAGGGGAACAACTCGGTGTCGAGCACCCAGATTTCCTCGGCGTCGTCGCCGGCGTTCTCGACGTCGATCTCATTGGCCATCTCCATCACGCTGACATGCTTGCGCACCTGCCTGACCGACTCATAGCCGGCATGGGCAGCCTTGTTGAAATCGAATTCCTCGAACTCCCAGAAGTACCTGTTGTCATCCCGGTAGGGCGCAGTGAGCACGTCGTTGCGGGCGTTGAAGGCAAGGTGTTTGCCGGCCTGCAGCTTGTGCGCGAGAGTGACGCCGATGTCCCACGATAACTGGTTGTCGTGCAGGCGGTCCTGGGCTTGCGCGAACAGCGCGCGGCCCTCGGCAACCCACGGATCAGTGTCCGCATAGCTGTCGTCCAGCAGGGCGCGAGCAAGGCGGTTGAGATAGTCACCGACGGTGGTCGCCATCGCCGGCGTGGCCGTGTGCAACTGCGCCCACAGTTGCTTCAGACCGGGGAAGCGATGCATGGAGAGCGCTTCCACCCGCGCATCTTCGATGACAGAAATCACCGCCATCTGGTAGGGGTTCAGCGCCTCGGCGGAAATGGGCGTTCGCGTTTCCACGACATGCGCGGCGCAATGCGCCGCGGCAGCGCGATACAGCTCCAGGCCGGGCACGCCACCGTGGTCGTCGTAAGCATCCGGCAGGTGCAGCAGGTAGTCTTCGATGAAGGGCTTGTAGCCTTCACGGCTTTCAAAGTCGCCCGACGTTGGGCGCATGAAAAAGTCGCGTGCCCACAGCGCCCGCAGGTACATATTGATGCGCCGCTGCACGTCCACCAGCAGCGTGCCCTTGCGCTCCTTCTGCAGCATGGCGAGCGACTCCTTGCTCTCCAGGCTGAAGTACAGAATCTGTTCTTCGTAGTTCGTGCGGTGAGCATGCGCGCCCCACAAGGCCCAGCGCCGCAAGCCGCCCAGCGTGAGCTTCTGGAACAACACGTCAATCTTGCCGAGCATGGGCCGCACGCCACGCGGGGCTTGGGCGATGAGGGTGTTGATGAACTGCAAATACTTGCTGAACAGTTCCGCATCGCCCAGACGGTTCGCTGCCGTGGGGGCGGTGGCCAACAGGAGTTCGATCACCGCGCCCGAGGTTTTGGACGCCAGGCTGAGCGCCGCAGTGGCGAGCTCACCCACCACATCTTCGCCCACCTCCTTGGCCACCAAGGGAGCGTTGTCGATCCAGTTCTCCACCAGCGAATCGCCCTTGCCCAGGCCACGCATCGCGCCTGCGCCCTTGAGATAGTTGTCCAGCCCGCGCGGGCTGAGCACCTTGGTGGCTTCGGGCCAGGCGGACTTGAGCACGATTTGCGTGTGCTCGGACAGGTCTTCGAGGTAATCAGCGTAGTCGTCGAGATTGATGGCCATCGGTCATGCCTCCGCGTTGAAGAACACCGCCATCAGAAAAACGTGCTCACCGCAGCATCGAGTGCGTCGCGCATGTCGGGGTCGTCGGTGATGGGGCGCACCAGCGCCACGCGGCAGGCTGACTTGGCATCGACACCTTGGGCAACGAGGCTGCCGGCGTAAATCAGCATGCGGGTGGACAGGCCTTCGTCGAGGCCATGGCCCTTGAGGTTGCGACTGCGCTCGGCGATGGACACCAACTTCTCGGCGATGTCTTTGGACACGCCGGACTCGTGTACCACGATCTCGCTTTCGATGGCGTGCTCGGGGTAGGTGAAGTCAAGCCCGCCAAAACGCTGCTTCGTCGACTGCTTCAAGTCCTTCATCAAGCTCTGGTAGCCGGGGTTGTAGGAGATGACGATTTGAAAGTCGGGGTGGGCATGCACCAGTTCACCCTTCTTCTCCAGCGGCAGGACGCGGCGGTTGTCGGTGAGGGGGTGGATGACCACGGTGGTGTCCTGGCGCGCCTCAACGATTTCGTCGAGGTAGCAGATGGCCCCAAAGCGCGCGGCAATGGCCAGCGGACCGTCTTGCCAGCGGGTGCCCTGGGCGTCGAGCAGAAAGCGGCCGACGAGGTCGGAGGCGGTCATGTCTTCGTTGCAGGCCACGGTGATCAGTGGCTTGTTCAACTTGAACGCCATGGCTTCGACGAAGCGGGTCTTGCCGCAACCCGTGGGGCCCTTGAGCATCATGGGCATACGCACCGAGTAGGCGGCCTCGAACAAGGCCACCTCATCGGCGACGGGGCGGTAATACGGTTCCTTCGTGACGCGGTATTGCTCAACGATATTGCTCATGCTGGCTCCTTGCTGTGCTGAATTTATTGGTCCGCGAATGACGCGATGCAATCTCGATGCGCGGGCCTGAGCGGCGCCGATTTCATGCGCTGCCCAAAGTTTTTGCGCCATTCGCAGACAAACAAAAAACCCCCGCACCCTTGTGGGGCGACGGGGGCTCGTACGGTCACCCGTCGCGGCGTGCTTAAACCGTCTTACCGCGGAAGATCACCATCGACGCGCCTTGCGACTGGTTGAAGTTGTTGTAACCAATCAGTCGCACATGGTTGTCGGGGTTGGCCTTGTGGCAGGCTTCGGCCTCGGCCAGCACCTTGGCGACGTCGGTCTCACCGAACATCGGCAGCTTCCACATATACCAGTACGAATCCTGCAGATGTGCAGGCTCGGTGTGCTCAATCGCCGGGTTCCAGCCCTTTTTCACCAAAAACTCGACCTGCTTTTTGATCTGTTCTGCGGTCATGGGCGGCAGATAGGAGAAGGTTTCGAACTTGCGGCTCGCGGGATCGCTCACGCGGCTTTTGTAATCCATCACGTCAGACATGTTGTTTCCTTTCGGTTGTAGGGTGGGTCAATCGCGCTGCGGCAAGACCCACCGTTTCATTGGTGTGTCAGGACTTGCGGCCTGACACACCCTTCGGGTTTTACTTGTGGGCAACGTCCAGCTTGTCGACCGTGTCGAACTCGAACTTGATTTCTTTCCACGTTTCCATGGCGATCTTCAGTTCCGGGCTGTGCGCGGCGGCGGCGGTGAGAATGTCCTTGCCTTCCTTCTCGATCGGACGGCCTTCGTTGCGGGCCTGGACGCAGGCCTCGAGTGCCACACGGTTTGCAGCAGCGCCGGCGGCGTTGCCCCATGGGTGGCCGAGCGTGCCGCCACCGAACTGCAGGCAGGCATCGTCGCCAAAGATGGCGACCAGCGCTGGCATGTGCCAGACATGAATGCCGCCCGAAGCGACGGGGAACACGCCGGGCATCGAACCCCAGTCCTGATCAAAGAACAGACCACGGCTGCGATCTTCCTTGATGAAATCGTCACGCATGGTGTCGATCCAGCCCAGGGTTGCTTCGCGGTCGCCTTCGAGCTTGCCGACGACGGTACCCGAGTGCAGGTGATCGCCACCCGACAGGCGCAAGCACTTCGCGAGGACGCGGAAGTGGATGCCATGATGTGGGTTGCGGTCAAGCACGGCGTGCATGGCGCGGTGAATATGCAGCAGCATGCCGTTGTCGCGGCACCAGTTCGCGAGGCTGGTGTTGGCGGTGAAACCACCGGTCAAGAAGTCGTGCATGATGATGGGAGCGCCGAGTTCTTTGGCGAATTCAGCACGCTTGAACATCTCTTCGACGGTCGGTGCGGTCACGTTCAGATAGTGGCCCTTGCGTTCGCCGGTCTCGCGCTCAGCTTTCTGGCAGGCTTCGACGACGAACTCGAAACGGTTGCGCCAACGCATGAAGGGCTGGCTGTTGACGTTCTCATCGTCCTTGGTCAGGTCCAGGCCGCCGCGCAGGCATTCGTACACGGCACGGCCATAGTTCTTGGCAGACAGACCCAGTTTGGGCTTGATGGTGCAACCCAGCAGGGCGCGGCCATATTTGTTGAGAATGTCGCGTTCGACCTGGATGCCCTGGGGCGGGCCGCCGCAGGTCTTGACGTAGGCGATCGGGAAGCGCACGTCTTCCAGGCGCAGGGCGCGCAGCGCCTTGAAGCCGAACACGTTGCCCACCAGCGAGGTCAGCACGTTGACGACCGAACCTTCTTCGAACAGGTCGATCGGGTAAGCGACGAAGGCGTAGAAGCAGGTGTCGTCGCCAGGCACGTCTTCAATGTGATAGGCGCGGCCCTTGTAGTAGTCGAGGTCGGTCAGCAGATCGGTCCAGACCGTGGTCCAGGTGCCGGTGGACGATTCGGCGGCCACGGCTGCGGCCACCTCTTCACGCGGCACGCCAGCTTGTGGTGTGATCTTGAAGCACGCCAGAATATCGGTGTCCAGCGGCGTGTAATCGGGGGTCCAATACGTTTGCCGGTATTCCTTCACACCGGCGTTATAGGTTTTCGTGGCCATGAAAAACTCCTTGCTAAATTGAGACGAAAGCCTTCCCGACGCGTGTGAGATGGCATGGTGCCCGGACGAGCAAGCGAACTGTAGATGGCTTTGACTGCAAAAAATAATTGTTTTTACGCCACGACAACATAGATAATCATCTATGTTATATATTGCGACGCAGCAATCTCATCTATGCGATACGCCACCCTACGCCAATTCAAAGTGTTTGAGTCCATTGCCCGCCTGCGCAGCGTCACGCGCGCCGCCGAGGAACTGCACCTGACCCAGCCCACGGTCTCGATCCAGCTCAAGCAACTGTCCGAGATCGTCGGCCTGCCGCTGCTGGAACAGGTGGGCAAAAAGCTGTACTTGACCGATGCCGGACAGGAGCTGTTGAAGGTCTGCCAGACCATGTTCGACAACCTGGACCGATTCGAGATGGTGGTGTCCGACTTCAAAGGGACCAAGGCCGGACGCCTGCGCCTGTCGGTCATCACCACCGCACAGTACTTCATTCCCCGCCTGCTCGGGCGTTTTTTCGAGCGCTACCCCGGCATCGAAGTCTCACTGGAGGTCACCAACCGCGGCAAGGTGCTGCAGCGTCTGAGCGACAACGCCGACGATCTGTACGTGCTGGGCCAGCCACCCGAGCATATGGATGTGCGCGCCGAGGCGTTTCTCGACAACCCGCTGGTGGTGGTTGCCCCGCACGAGCACCCGCTGGCACTGGAGCGCAACATCACCCTGCCGCGTTTGGCGCAAGAGTTTTTCCTCATTCGCGAGCCCGGTTCAGGCACAAGGCTCGCCGCGGAGAACCACTTCCGGGACCACGAGCTGGCGCTCAAGGTGCGCATGGAACTGGGCAGCAACGAAGCCATCAAGCTCGCGGTCGCGGGTGGTTTGGGACTTGCGGTGCTATCCGCTCACACTCTGGCGCTGGAGAAGAACAGCGACGAGCTCACGGTGCTGGACGTGCAGGGTTTTCCCATTCGCCGCCAGTGGTACGTGCTGCGCCCAGCCGACAAGCAACTCTCCGTGGTGGCGCAGACGTTCTTGGATTTCATGCTGAGCGAGAGCCAGGCCATGGCGCAAAGCTACCTGCCGCAGATTCCCGCCTTCATGCCGCCCGCGCCAAGCAGCCAGGCGAGGACGCCGTCAAAACCCAGACAGCGGCGTGCGTCCTAGGGCCGCGTGCAAAGCAAGCGGAGTCGTGCGCGGCTTCAGCCGGCCTGGCGCAAGCCGTCCAGGGCGTGGGCGTATTGCGTGATCACGTTGTGCGGCTCGCGCACATTGAAGCCGAGGTCGTGCAGCAGGCCGTCTTTCAGGCCGTAGACACAGGCATGCACCGTCAGGCGCTGGTGTCGTGCCCAGGCATCCTGCAGCACGGTGCTGCGGCAGATATTGTGGGCCTGCTCCAAGGCGTTGAGTTCGCACAGCCGGTCGTGCCGCGTCTGCGCGTCGGGCAGGCTGTCGAGCAAGGCCAGGTGGCGCTCCATCACATCGCCCACATGGCCCAGCCAGTTGTCAGCGAGCCCGACCCGGGTGTTGTCCAGCACGGCCTTGATCCCACCGCAGCCATAGTGACCTACCACCAGGATGTGTTCGACCCTGAGCACATCGACAGCGAACTGCAGGGTGGACAGGGCGTTGAGATCGGAGTGCGGCACCACGTTCGCCACATTGCGGTGCACGAACACCTCGCCCGGCGCCAGGTCGATGACCTCGTTCGCAGGGACGCGCGAATCCGAACAGCCCACCCAGAAATACTTGGGCGCCTGCTGCTGTGCCAGCGACTGGAAAAAACCCGGTTTGCTGCTGTTGGTTCGATCCACCCAGCGCTGGTTATTGCTGAACAGCAGTGCGTAGTCGGGGTCTTGGGAGGATGGCATGGTTTGAACTGGTGTGGTGGCACCGGCGCGTACTGCACCGGCAGCAACATCCTAGCCCAGGCCGACGCCCGCAAATTGCACCGGGTTTCAGCGCTACAGCGCCAGCCGCCCGGTCAGGGTCTGCCACCACATCACCCAGTCGCCCATCAAGCTGTAGACCGGTCGCTTGAATGAAGCCGGGCGGTTGTGCTCAAAAAAATAATGGCCGACCCAGGCGAAGGCATAGCCGCAAACCACGCCGGCTGGCAGCCACCAGGGATTGCCGGTGAACAGCAGGAGCAACAGGCAGATCAGGGCCAGCGAGGAGCCGACGACATGCAGCCGCCGACAGACCCGGTTGCGGTGCTCGGCCAGGTAGAGCGGATAGAACTCGGCGAAGGTTTTGCACTGCGCCAGACGTGTCGGGTCGGGTGCGGTGATCGACGACGGCGCGGCGCGGGAGTCGTCGGCTTGGTGACGGGCACGCATGACAAGCCACCTCCATCAGGACTGCGGGCGGTTCGCCCACGACAAGCATAGACCGAAACAGCCGAATTGCCGGGCTGGGGCGTCATGCCGCGGCGCCAAGCCGCTGCCGTGCAACGCGGTATTCCCGGCTGAGCTTGGCCACGAGTTCGGCTGCCGGCAAGACGCGGTCGATCACGCCGATGCCCTGGCCGCAGCCCCAGATGTCTTTCCACGCCTTCGCGCCGCCGATGGCGGAGGCGAAATCCATCTTGCTCGGATCGCCCTCCGGCAGGTGGTCCGGGTCCATGCCCGCGGCGACGACCGAACCGCGCAGGTAGTTGCCGTGGATGCCGGTGAACAGGTTGGAGTAGACGATGTCTTGGGCGCCGCTGCCCACGATCATCTGCTTGTAGCCGTCCACCGCGCGTGCCTCCTCGGTGGCGATGAAGGCACTGCCGATGTAGGCCAGATCGGCACCCATGGCCTGCGCCGCAAGCACCGCATCTCCACTGGCGATGGCCCCCGAGAGCACGATGGGGCCGTCGAACCAGGTCCGCGTCTCCTGCACCAGGGCAAAAGGTGATTGCACGCCGGCATGCCCGCCCGCGCCGGTGGCCACGAGGATGAGCCCATCGGCCCCTTTCTCGATGGCCTTGTGCGCGAAAGCCTGGTTGATGACGTCGTGCAGCACGATGCCGCCCCAGGCATGCACACCCTGGTTCACCTCGGGCCGCGCACCCAGCGAGGTGATGACGATGGGGACACGGTACCTGGCGCAGGCCAACATGTCGTGCTCCAGCCGGTCGTTGCTGCGGTGGACGATCTGGTTCACCGCGAACGGTGCGGCGGGTTGATCTGGATGGGCCTTATCCCACGCCGCCAGCGCCTCGGTGATCTCGGCCAGCCATTCATCGAGTTGCGAGGCGGGTCGTGCGTTGAGTGCTGGAAAGCTGCCCACGATGCCGGCCGTGCACTGCGCAATCACCAACTTGGGGTTGGAGATGATGAACAGCGGCGAACCGATGACGGGCAAGCGCAGCGTGGATAAAACAGTGGGCAGCGCCATGGTCAGAACGCCTCCACAGGCAAGGCCATCACGCTGTGCGCGCCCTGCAGCACGGCGTCATGCCATGCACCGCAGCGGGGCAGGATGTGGGCGCAATAGAAGGCTGCCGTGCTGCGCTTGGCCTGGGCAAAAGCGACCTCCTCTGCGGGCAGATCGGCCGTGGCCAGCCAGGCTTGCGCCAGTTGCCAGCCGGCCATCAGCGTGCCGGCCAGCATCAGGTACGGCACGCTACCCGCGTAGGCGGCGTTGGGATCGGACTTGCCGTTGGCGGCGATGAACTGCACAACCCGCTCGTAGGCGGCGCGAGCGGCGGCGAGCTGCACGGCCATGGCGCTGGCCTGGGGGTCGCCCGTGGCCTTGAGTGCTTCTTCGGTCTGCCCCACGCGGCGGGCAAAGTTCAGCGCCAAGGCGCCGGCATCGCGCACGGTTTTGCGACCCACCAGGTCGTTGGCCTGAATCGCCGTGGTGCCTTCGTAAATGGTGAGGATGCGCGCATCGCGGTAGAACTGGGCCGCACCGGTCTCCTCGATGAAGCCCATGCCACCGTGCACCTGCACTCCGAGGCTGACCACCTCGATGCCCATTTCGGTGGAGAAGCCCTTGACCAGCGGGACGAGAAATTCATACGCGGCCTCGTGCGCGGCGCGTTGGTGCGCGTCGGCATGGGCGCGGCCTACGTCATGCAGGCCGGCCGCCACCAGGGCCAGCGCGCGTGCGCCTTCGGTGAGGGCGCGCATGGTCATGAGCATGCGGCGCACGTCCGGGTGATGGATGATGGCCACGGACTGCGCCGCACTGCCATCCACCGGGCGCGACTGCACGCGATCTTTCGCATAAGCGGCCGCCTTTTGATAGGCGACCTCCGCCACCGCGATGCCCTGCAGGCCCACGGCGTAGCGCGCAGCGTTCATCATGATGAACATGTATTCCAGGCCGCGATTGGCCTCGCCGATCAACTCTCCCAACGCCCCCTCGCCCACCGCGCCCTTGCCGTCGCCGAACACCAGCACGGCGGTCGGACTGGCCTTGATGCCGAGCTTGTGTTCGATGGAGGCGCACCACACATCGTTGCGCCGTCCGTCGGCCAGAACCTTGGGCACGATGAACAACGAAATGCCCTTGACCCCGGCTGGGGCGTCCGGCAGGCGGGCCAGCACCAGATGGACGATGTTCTCGGCCATGTCGTGCTCGCCATAGGTGATGTAGATTTTTTGGCCGAAAACGCGGTAGCTGCCGTCCACCTGGGGTTCGGCCCGGGTGCGCACCAGCGCAAGATCGGAACCCGCCTGCGGCTCGGTCAGGTTCATGGTGCCGGTCCACTCGCCGGAAATCAGCTTCGGGATGTAACGCTGTTTCTGATCATCCGAACCCGCGGTGAGCAGGGCCTCGATGGCGCCATCGGACAACAGCGGGCAGAGCGCGAAGCTCAGATTGGCGCTGTTGAGCATTTCGGTGCAGGCCGCGGAAATGCACTTGGGCAGGCCCTGGCCGCTGAACTCCACCGGATGCTGCAAGCCCTGCCAGCCACCCTCGGCGAACTGCTTGAACGCCTGCTGGAAGCCCGGCGTGGTGGTCACCACCCCGTCCTTCCACATGCTGGGCTGCAGGTCACCGGCGCGGTTGAGCGGCGCGACCACGTCCTGGTTGAACCTGGCGCACTCCTCCAGCACGGCCCGGGCGGTATCGGGCGTGGCGTCCTCGAAGCCGGACAGTTTGGCAATGGAATCGAGGCCTGCGAGATGCTCGAGATCGAACATCATGTCGCGGACCGGGGCGATGTAGCTCATGCGAGTCTCCGGCTTGGGGCTTGTTGCGGATGGGCCGTCGACGCGGCCTGTGCAGTTTGTGAACGCGCTCGATGCGTCAGAGTTGTTGCACCATTGCCGGCACGGCGGTGAACAGATCGGCCACCAGGCCATAGTCGGCCACACCGAAAATCGGCGCTTCTTCGTCCTTGTTGATGGCGACGATGACCTTGCTGTCCTTCATCCCGGCGAGGTGCTGGATGGCGCCGGATATGCCGACCGCGACATAGAGCTGGGGCGCCACGATCTTGCCGGTCTGCCCCACCTGCCAGTCGTTCGGCGCGTAGCCCGCGTCCACCGCGGCGCGGCTGGCTCCCATGGCGGCGCCGAGTTTGTCGGCCAGCGGGGTCATCACCGCCTCGAAGTTTTCCTTGCTGCCCAGGCCGCGTCCGCCGGAGACGATGATCTTCGCGGCGGTGAGTTCGGGCCGCTCGCTCTTGGTGGTTTCGCGCCCGACCAGGCTGGACAGGCCGGTGTCGGCCACCGCGGCAATGCTGTCGACCGCGGCGCTGCCGCCGGTGGCGGCGACCGGGTCGAAGCCCGTGGTGCGCACGGTGATGACCAGCGTCTTGTCGGCGCTTTGCACCGTGGCGATGGCATTGCCGGCGTAGATCGGGCGGTCGAAGGTATCGGGGCCGAGCACATGGATGATGTCGGACACTTGCGCCACATCGAGCAGGGCGGCCACGCGCGGGGCGACGTTCTTGCCGAAAGCCGTGGCGGGGGCGAGGATGTGGCGGTAGGCGGGCGCGAGTGCCAGCACCTGCGCCGCGGCGTTCTCGCCCAGACCGGCACCGAGGTGCGGCGCATCGGCACAGATCACCTTGGCCACGCCGGCGGCTTGTGCGGCGGCCTGCGCCACCGCGGTGCAGCCTTCGCCCGCGACGAGCACATGCACCTGCGGGTCACACAGCAGCGCCGCGGCGATGGTGTTGAGGGTGGAGGGTTTGAGGGCGTGGTTATCGTGTTCGGCGATGACGAGTGCGGTCATGGAAAATTCTCGATGGGATGGCGGGCCGGTGGATGGTGTACCCGTGGGTTGCGTGCCTTGGGTTGTGTGGCGTGGCTTGCGTGCCGCAGGGCGGGCCCAAAGGGCTGATCAGATGACCTTGGCTTCGGTCTTCAGGCGGGAGACCAACGTGGCCACGTCGGGCACTTTCACGCCGGCACCGCGTTTGGGTGGCTCCGCCACCTTCAGCGTCTTCAGACGTGGTGCCACGTCCACGCCCAGGTCGCCCGGCTTGAGGATGTCGACCTGCTTTTTCTTCGCCTTCATGATGTTGGGCAGGGTGACGTAGCGTGGCTCGTTCAGGCGCAGATCGGTGGTGATGACGGCGGGCAGCTTCACCGCAAGGGTCTCCAGACCGCCGTCGACCTCGCGCGTGACGTTCGCCCCGGTCGCGCCCAGTTCCACCTTGGAGGCGAAGGTGGCCTGCGACCAGCCCAGCAAGGCGGCGAGCATCTGCCCGGTCTGGTTGCTGTCGTCGTCGATGGCCTGCTTGCCGAGGATGACGAGTTGGGCGCCCTCCCGGATCGCGACGGCTTTGAGCAGCTTGGCCACGGCCAGCGGCTGCAGTTCGGTGTCGGTCTCCACCAGCACGCCACGGTCGGCACCGATGGCCATGGCCGTGCGCAGGGTTTCGCCGCAGGCGGCAAGGCCGCAACTCACGGCAATGATGTCGCTGGCCAGGCCCTTCTCCTTCAGGCGCACCGCCTCTTCCACGGCAATCTCGTCGAAGGGGTTCATGCTCATCTTCACGCCTGCGGTGTCGATGCCGCTGCCGTCCGTTTTGACCCGCACCTTGACGTTGTAATCAACCACGCGCTTGACCGCGACCAGCACTTTCATTCAAGACTCCCGAGGAATGGAAACAACGGTCTGCGAGTATAGGCAGCACCACTCTGAGCCCAGCGGGCACAAGGTCAATCACCCCAAAAAATCGAACGACCGTTCTTTTTTTAGTGTATCGGCCTGCGAAGGCCGAATCAAGCCCCTTGCGCTGGCGGCATGGGGTTGTTCTCCGGAGGCGAAGACTCACCCGGCACGGCGGCCAGGGGGTGCACCGGCTTTTGTCCCGGGCCCCAATGCAGCACCCGCTGCGGGAACGGAAGCTCGACATGGGCAGCTCTGAGCGCGCGCCAGACGGCCAGGTTCACGGCGCCACGAATATTGAGGGTGCCGTTCTCGGGGTCGGCGATCCAGTAGCCGATGGTGATCTCCAGCCCGTCGCTGCCGAAGTTGCTGAGCACGGCGTTGGGAGCTGGATCGTGCAGCACGCGTGCGACCGAGATGGCCGTCTGGCGAATGAGCGGAAGCACGACGTCCAGGTCGCTGGCATAGCCCACCGAGACGGTGGTGGACATCCAGACGTTGGGGTCGGTATACGACAGATTTTCGATGCGGTTGGAGATCAGCATTTCGTTGGGCACGATGGACTCGGTGCCGCCGCTGCTGCGCACCACGGTGTAGCGGGTCTTGATGTCCAGAATCTTGCCCTGGAAGGTGTCCAGGCGCACGTTATCGCCCACCCGCAGGCTGCGCTCGAGCAGGATGACGAAGCCCGAAACGTAGTTGGCCGCGATGCGCTGCAAGCCCAGCCCCAGGCCCACACCCAAGGCGCCGCCGAACACGCCCAGCACGGTGAGGTCGATGCCCACCATCTGCAGCGCCACCAGCAGGGCGACGGTGAAGATGCCGGCGCGAATCAGGCGCGACAACACCAGACGCAGATTGATTTCCAGCGGCGACGCCAGCAACCGGCTTTCCAGCAGCGACGACACCCACAAGGCCAGGACCAGCGTGATGGCGATGGAGGCGATGCCGCGCACCAATGTCCAGCCGGTGAGCCGCTGGTTGCCGAGGTGGAAGGAGAACGCGTCGAGCGCCTCGATGATTTCCGGCAGCGCCCCGCTCAGATAGAGGAACAAGCCCAGCCAGGCCAGCCAGCTCAGGCCGCGCACCAGGAAACGGATGGGTTCGCTGCCCGGAAACGCGCGTTGCGAAGCCCGGGTCGCAAGCCGGACCAGCAGCCACACCGCCAGCACCGGCAACGCCAGCTTGAGCAAGGGCGCGTTGCGCAGCATGGGCGTGGCATGGCGCGCAAACTGCAGCGACAGCAGCGCGACGATCGGCATGCCCACGCTGTCGCCCAGGGCCGCGCGCAGCGCATCCTTCCAGGTGGCGGCCTCCAACAGGCGGCGCTCCAGCCACATGCCTGCGACCAGCCCCAGCAGCAAGGCACCCGCAATCAGCAGCAGCTGCCAGCGCAGTTGCGCCCAGGGATGGTGGAGGACGGCGAGAAGCAGGGGGGATTCCATGGATGCGAGCGGCCAGACTAAAACCGCATGCTATCGGCAGCAAGCGGGCAGCAAGCGCCGAACGTACGCCGCTTGCGCGTCGGCACGGCAGCAACGCCGGCTGGCACATCCCCAAGGGTTTTCAATGCCCGGCGCGCCACGCCGGTGCGCGTTTGTCGATGAAGGCCTGCACGCCCTCCAGCGCCTCTTCGGTCATGAAGTTGCACGTCATGGTCTGGCCCGCCAGTTGGTAGGCGCCGGCAATGCCCATTTCGATCTGGCGATAAAACTGCGCCTTGCCCATGGCGATAGCCGAAGCCGGCTTCGCCAGAATGCTCGCCACCAGCGTCTCCACCTCGGCCTCCAGCG
>JAJXUC010000168.1 GCA_021783435.1 Pseudomonadota bacterium
TCTCATGGCAGGAACTCCGCGGCAATTCAGCAAATGATAACCATTCCTATTCGATAAATAAAGTGCCTGCCGTGGTCAGCGGTCAACATTGCTGTCGTCGGCGATCAAACTCAATGCTCTTGGCATTCAGGCCGTGCAGACCCTGTCGCGGCCTATCGAACATCGCGGCCTGCATGAAACCCGATCGCAGTAGCACGCTGGGATGCAGCGGGTTTGGTGGAGATCATGGCGGGTGGGCCGATATCTCGTCAAGGAGCAGGGCGCAACCTTGCGCCGTTCGTTCAACGGGCATCGTGGAGATATCGCCGAAACTTGGTGTGCCTAAGGGCGACGGGCTTAGGCTTGACGCATTTGGAGTAAATCATGGATGTTTTGGCCCAACTCTGGCGTGAGTTTTGGGATGCCTTCCGGGATACACCCAAGGACGCGCTTGCACTCGTTAAGCGGATCGCGCGCTGGATCACGCGCGGTTCGATCCCGCCACACGAGCGATAGCTGCCGCAGCACATCCTGTCCTCGCATCCCGCTGTGTCAGATCGACACATTCGCCGAACGCGCTTTCGACGGCAACCCGGCAGACGCCTTCCCAATGCCTCGCCGGCTTGCGCGCGCCGATGCCGATTGGCCGTAACCAAGCGTCGACGATCAACGATCTCGTGGTGTCTCTGGCGGGCTTTCCTACTCACGTTTTCGTCGGCGCATTCGGTATCAACGTCAGCGCGAGCTGCCTCGACTGACTTTATTGCGAGCATGCAAGGCCTCGACAATCGGTGGCGTGTAGCCCGACGGACTTTGCATTGCTTGGGCGTCCAAGTTGGATCAATGAGTTAGCGGTGCGATCCACGACGGACTTTATTTGTGTCGATCATCGGTGTTCTCGACAAAAATAGTCGAAAACTGGTCATTAAAGTCGAAAACGCGCTAATAGAGTCGAAAACGCTCCTGCTCGGCGTCGCACGGTCATTGAGTGCCCTTCGGTGCCATGCGGTCGGCTATGCAGGGCGCTAAGTCGATGCCGAGTGCGGTGCGCGGCCCTCTGGATAGGGCGCTGCTACGTCTAGCTGTTGGCGCCGATGCCGATTTGAACCATGCGCCGGGTTTGCCGTAAGCCGGTTGGAACGCGCCGCAGTTCAAGCCCGACGCCGCGCGCAGCTCGGCTGCCACGGCTCAGTCGCCGATCGGCATGTGGCTCAAATCGGCACCGGCGCTGACACCGTTGATCTGTCAGGTTGGTCACGGCGAAGCTGCGGCACAGCTTGAGTTGCATCATGGTTTCATGCAGCGTATCATGTAACCGAACATGCAACCGATGGAGGGCATCATGCCATCAATCCACGAATCGACAGGCAAGGTCGCGCGTCACCGTGAGCGAATGCGTGCTGCGGGGCTGCGTCCTGTTCAATTTTGGGTGCCGGACACCCGCTCGCCTGAGTTCGCGGCCCAGGTGCGGCAGCAGTGCCAAAACCTCAAGGGCGACCCAGGAGAAGCCGACGTTTTGCGCTTCACCGAAGAGGCGGCAACCCACGTTGAAGGTTGGGCATGACGCAACGAGGCGATTTGGTCATGGTTTCTCTGCAAGGCGACTATGGCAAACCGCGACCAGCCTTGGTCGTTCAATCCGACCTTTTGACGGATTTGGAAAGCGTTGTGCTCTGCCCGGTCACAAGCGATCTGCGCAATGCTGCATTTCGCGTGGCCGTGGAGCCGAATCCCGCCAATGGGTTGCGCACGCTTTCGCAAGTCATGGTGGACAAACTTTCGACGCTACCGCGTACCAAAATCAGCGAACCATTTGGCCGCCTCGATGAAGAGAGGATGAAGACGGTAGATCGGGCATTGCTGCTGGTTGTCGGCGTGATCTGAGCCGCCGATTGCCGCTCAAAAAAATCTCGCCGGCGGGAAGCCTGGCGGGTGAAAGACGCTGAAGAGAAATGGCAAAGCCGGAAGGTGAAAAATTTAGTGAGGCAGGGCCAGGGAAATCGACATGGAAAACGTGTGGTGCGCTGCCCTGGAATTCGAACAGTTTGGTAACAGAAATTACTGGCATGATTGGCCCGAGATAGACCAATAGCCCCGACGGACTTTGCATGCTTGTGCGCACAGCGGAAAATCAATCACTTAGCCTCGAACTTCCCGACGGACTTTATTTCTCTCCATCACGTTGGATTGCGCAAAATTAAGTCCGTCGGCGGCATGCAAAGTCAGTCGAGGTGACCTCGTCGTCTCACCTCAAGGCGGGCTGGACTGTTGGCGCCGATGCCGATTTGAACCATGCGCTGGGTTTGCCGCGAGCCGGTTGGAGCGCGCCGGAATTCAAGCCCGACGCCGCGCGCAGTTCGTTCGCCACGGCTCAGTCGCCGATCGGCATGTGGCTCAAATCGGCATCGGCGCCAACAGACATCTGCATCAAGAACTTTTGAGCATCCCCAGGGTCGGCTCGCCGACCCGCCCCCCGTGGGGAATGAGGCCTGCCGCTCCAAGCTGCCCTGCGGCAGCTTGGACGGAGCCGAATCCGAACGGCTTGCAAGCCGCGAGGTGGACAAGGAACCCTGGGGCGGCCCTGCGTTTCCTTGAGAGCGCCCCCAGACCTGCCGCTTTCGCGTCAGGCCCCCCGAGGGGGATGAGAAAACTTGGGGCGGCCCGGCGTTTTTTCATGAGCGCGACAACACAAATGGGCGGGTGACTCGGGTTTCGCGGCGGGGCGAAGTTGCTGATGAAAACAATATCGCCTATATTTGCTACAGCAAGTGGAGGTTCAGATGAGGCATGCGCAAAAGCAGGATCGGCCCAAGACTGACCCAGGCCTGGTGTTGGCGAAGGCCACTCTGCGGGCCGCGGTGATGCTGGGATTGACCGGGCGGCAACTCGCTGACGTCATCGGCAGCAGCGAGTCGACGATCTCGCGCATGGCAAGCGGCGTGCGCGCCCTGCCACCACAGTCCAAGCCGGGACAGATGGCCGCTCTCGTCATTCGGGCCTATCGCTCGCTCGACGCCTTGGTCGGAAACGATGAAGCCAGACGTCTGCGCTGGATGACCAGCTACAACGCGGCGCTGAATGCGACACCCCAAGAGGCCATGCGCACGCCAGAGGGGCTGGTGCGCATCGTGACCTACCTCGATGGTGCCCGTGCGCTGGCATGAGCCGGGGTTGGGATGTGGAATGGCTGCGCAAGGCGCAGCCGGCGCAACGTGATCTCTGGCGCGGGGTCGAGGCGCAGCATCAGGTCGCCACCATGCGTCTGGTCGACTCCCTGGATGAGCAGCTTGCCCTTGAAGAGATCCTCGAAGCCAGCAAGCCGCCCATCCCGAATGAAGCGCGCGGCTCGCACTATTTGATCTTCACCCCATTTCGCTACACGTCGCCCTGGCCGAGCCGATTTCGAAGGGCGGGCGCGCCTGGTCTGTGGTACGGGGCCGACGACCCGCAGACGGTGTGCGCTGAGGTGGCCTACTGGCGATGGCGCTTCCTGCAAGACAGCGACGGGCTGCGCGGTGACCAGGTGATCACCGAGCACACCCTGTTCAAGGCCAGCTTTGCCGGCGTCGAACTCGACCTGACCAAGGTGCCATGGCGCGCCCTTCGCGCGGTGTGGCGCGACCCGGTGGACGCCGCCGCCTGCCACGCTCTGGCTGATGCGGTGCGTGCGGCAACCCCTGCGATCGATGCGATTCGCTATGAGTCCGCGCGGCGCGAGAACGGCATGTGCGCGGCGGTCTTTCGAGCCGGCGCCTTGACGATCCGAGAGCCGAATGCCCAGCAGACCTGGATCTGCAAGACGACCGTGAAATCGGTCCTGTTCACGAGCAAGGCGAACGGCGGGTCGATGGCCTTCGATTTCTGATCCAAATCGGCATCGTGTTCAAGTGCGCCATGGCGAGCGTCAGCAACTGTGCAGCAGGCTGGCTGGGGGTGACGGTGTCGTTTCGCCGACGCGAAAACCAGACCCTCGGCGGCTCGGCGGAGCCGACGTCAGCAACACGCCACAACGTCATCGCGACGACCCCGTCGGAAGGCGAATCGGGCCATCACGATGGAGTTGCGAGGCCCAGAGTGTCCCCCTTGTCCTCGGGCTGATCGACCTCGAAGGACTGTCGACGGCTGGGAGAATCGGCGAATCGAAAGCCTGTGGGGCAGCTCGTATGGCAGGACATCCGCATTCCGGCGCGAAGCGACTGCCCACGCTCCAACCGGACAAGACCGCACGCCACAAAGGTCTGCTCGCCGAGCGCCCAGGCTAAGATCAACCGCCGCGCGCAACCTCCGTTCGCGGTCCGACGCCCCATGAATCTGCGCCTCAAACTCCTGCTCGTTGCCACCTTGCCCCTGGCCTTGGTCTTTGCGCTGACGACCTGGGTGCTGCACGCGCAAGAGGCAGACCTTTCGCGGCACCAGCAAGAATTGCTGCGCGCCGCCTATGCCGATGCCACGCGCTCCGAGCTGCGGCATTACGTGGCGCTGGCGCTGAGCACGATCAGCCCGCTCTACAACACCGGCCGCGACGACGACGACGTGAAGCGGCTGGCGATGCAGCAACTGGTCAACCTCGACTACGGCCCGGACGGCTACTTTTTTCTCTACGACTACAGCGGCCGCAACCTGATGCATCCGCGGCAGCCCGAGCTCGTCGGCCGCAACCTGATGGAGCTGCGCGACGGCCGGGGCCAGCCGGTGATCCGGCAAATGATCGACAAGGCGCGAGCCGGCGGCGGCTTCGTCGAATATCTGTGGAATCGGCCGTCGTTGCACCGCGACTCGCCCAAGCTCGGCTACGTCACCGGGCTCGACCGCTGGCAGTGGATGATCGGCACCGGCACCTACACCGACGACATCGATCGCCTGACGCAGGAACTCGACCAGCAACTCGCGGCCAGCCTGCGCACGACGCAGCGCTGGATCGCGGCGGCCACGGCCCTGTCGATCGTCGTCATCCTGGCCAGCGTGCTGGGGCTGTCGATCACGGAACTGCGCGCTGCCGATGCCAAGCTGATGCTGCTGGCGCGGCGCCTGGTGCGCTCGCAGGAGCACGAACGTGCCTGGCTGTCGCGCGAGCTGCACGACGGCACCAGCCAGACCCTGGTGTCGGCCAAGCTGCTGACCGAGAGCGCGATCCAGCGCCTTCCCGATGACGATGACGCCGTGCGCCCGCTGCTGCAGCGATCGCTGGCGCGGCTGAGCCAGGCGCTGGATGGCGTGCGCGACATCTCGCATCGCGTGCGTCCGACCGAGCTGGACATGCTGGGCCTGGCCGCAGCGCTGCGGCAACTGGGCGAGGAGAGCTGCACCGCCGCGGGCGTGGACTTCAGCTTCGAAGGCAGCGACGAGGAGCCGCAGGGCCTGTCCGACGAGGTGCGCACCACGCTGTTCCGCGTCATCCAGGAAGCGCTGGCCAATGTGCTCAAACATGCCCAGGCCCGGCATGTGCGCCTGGTGCTGGCGAGCGGCAACGCCGGCCTGCGACTGACGCTGCAGGACGATGGCCGCGGTTTCGACCTGAACGCCGTGGCGCAGCACCCGCGCCGCGGCATCGGCCTGCGCAACATGCGCGAGCGGCTGAGCGATGTCGGCGGACGCCTGGAGGTGATGTCGGGCGCCGGGGGCACGCGCATCGTCGCCGAGGTGCCGCGCATGACGAGCCCGCGCCGGGTGGTGCCGTGAGCGCGACGCAAGCCGTCACGACGATCCGCGTGCTGCTGGTCGACGACCACCCCCTCGTGCGCGAGGGCATCGCCGCGCGCCTGGGCTCCGAACCCGGCATCGAGGTCGTCGGCGAGGCTGGCGACGCCGTCAGCGCGCTCGCGTGCGTGCCCACGCTGCGCCCGGCCATCGTGCTCACCGACATCGGCATGAAGGGTGTCAGCGGCATCGAGCTGACGCGGCGGCTGCTGGCGCTGGATCCTTCGTTGCGGGTACTGGTGCTGAGCATGTACGACAGCGCCGACTACGCGCAGCAGGCCTTGGCCGCCGGCGCCAGCGGCTACGTGCTGAAGGATTCGCCTTCGGCCGAGATCGTGGCGGCGCTGCGCAGCGTGGCCGCCGGCGGCACCTTCCTCAGCCCGGCCCTGGCGCAGCGGCTCTTCCGCCCGGCGCCTGCGCGCAACCAGCTGTCCGAGCGTGAGCAGCAGATCCTGGCGCTGCTGGCGCAGGGCCGCTCCAGCAAGCAGATCGCCCGCACGCTCGACATCGGTGTGCGCACGGTCGAGACGCACCGCCAGGCGATCCGGCGCAAGCTCGACCTCGCCGGCCAGGCCGAACTCATCCGCTACGCCGTGGAGCATGCGCGAGGCGGCCTGCCGCAGCCGTAGCCGCGCTGCCGGGTTTTCCAGTACGTGTTGCTGCGCAGTCGCACTGCGTAATGCGACGGAAGTCGCCACCGGCGCAAACGACGACCATGTGTGTCCAGCAGCGGGCGTGTCGCGCGCTGACCTTTCCCTACAGTGGAGACAAACCATGGACTACCCCATTCGCACGATCGTCGCCTCGTTGGCGCTTGCCCTTTCAGCCGTTGCCGCGCAGGCCGCGGAGCCGATCAAGATCGGTGTCGACGGGCCCTTCACCGGCGGCTCGTCGTCCATGGGCGTGTCGATGCGCGACGGCGTGCGCATGGCCGTCGACGAGATCAACAAGTCGGGCGGCGTGCTCGGGCGCCCGATCGCCCTGGTCGAGCGCGACGACGAGGCGAAGAACGAACGCGGCGTGCAGATCGCCCAGGAGCTGATCAACAAGGAGAAGGTCGTCGCCGTCGTCGGCTACATCAACACCGGTGTGGCGCTGGCCTCGCAGCGCTTCTTCCAGGAGGCCAAGATCCCGGTCATGAACAACGTCGCCACCGGCACGCTGGTGACGCACCAGTTCGATGACCAACCCGAGAACTACGTCTTCCGCAACGCCGCGCACGACAGCATCCAGGCCCCGATGATCGTCGAGGAGGCCGTCACGCGCAGAGGCTACAAGCGCGTGGCGATCCTGTCGGACTCCACCAACTACGGCCAGCTCGGCCGCGCCGACCTCGAGGCCGCGCTGGCGCAAAAGGGCATCAAGGCGGTGGCGGTGGAAAAGTTCAACATCAAGGACGTCGACATGACGCCGCAGTTGCTCAAGGCCAAGGAGGCCGGCGCCGAGGCGGTCCTGACCTATGGCATCGGCCCCGAGCTGGCGCAGATCGCCAACGGCATGACCAAGCTCGGCTGGAAGGTCCCGATGATCGGTAGTTGGACGCTGTCGATGGCCAACTTCATCGACAACGCGGGCCCCGGCGGCGAGGGCGCGCGCATGCCGCAGACCTTCATCCAGCAGCCCACGACGCCCAAGCGCCAGTCCTTCATCGTGACCTACCTGAGGACCTTCAACCCGAAGAACGGCCGCATCGACTCCCCGGTGTCGGCGGCGCAGGGCTACGACTCGATCTACCTGCTGGCCGCCGCCATCAAGCAGGCCGGCAGCACCGACGGTCCGAAGATCAAGACCGCGCTGGAGAATCTGAAGACGCCGGTCGAGGGCGTCGTCACCAGCTATAACAAACCCTTCAGCGCCAAGGATCACGAGGCGATCACCGTCAACATCCCGGTGTTCGGCGAGGTCAAGGGCCAGCGTGTGGTCTACGCCTACGAGGCCGACGCCAAGACGGCGTCCGAGGTGCGCGTCAAGGACGTCAACGCCAAGGGCGCGCTGGTGGCCCCGGTCAAGAAGTAAGGCAGACAGTCCCGCCCGGCCGCCGGCGCTCCCCGTGCGCCGGCGGTCGTTCGTCACATCAGGGCCGGCCCCGCGCCGGCCCCAGGAAACTCCGCGCCATGCAGATCCTGACCCAACTCGTGTTCAGCGGCATTGCGCTGGGCATGATCTACGCCGTCATCGCTTTCGGCTACCAACTCACCTTCGCGACCTCGGACACGCTGAACTTCGGCCAGGGCGATGCGCTCATGCTCGGCGCCCTGGTGGGACTGACCCTGGTCGATCGCATGGGCCTGAACTACTGGCTCGCGATCCCGCTCGTACTGGCGTTCGGTGCCTTGCAGGGCGCTGTCGTCGAGCGCATCGGCGTGCGACCGGCGATCAAGATCAAAAGCGAATTCGGCTGGATCATGTCGACCATCGCCCTGGGCATCATCTTCAAGAACGTGGCCGAGAACCTCTGGGGCCGCGACGACCT
>JAJXUC010000025.1 GCA_021783435.1 Pseudomonadota bacterium
GGAAGGCCACGCCGGGCCTGGTCCCCGTCAAGCATGAGCCGCCCCCGTGGCTGACGGGGCAGATTGTCCGGCGCGCCGAGTTCGGAAGTCGCTACGACCCGCTCGTGCTGGCCGTTGAACACGAAGCCCTGCGTCGCAGCAAGCTCACCAAGCTGAGCGTGGCCGACGGGCGCTCGCCATTTGTGCGATTTACGGAACCTGACCGTGACCTTTCTCCCAGGACGCAAGCGGAGCTCGACGCGCAGAAGGCGACGACATCACGCCTGCTCTCGGCGATGGGGCTGGCTGAGATGGGGCTAATCCGTGAGTTCGATCTATGCCGCTTCACGCACGGCTTCACGCGCATGTCGACCGACCCGCTCATCGAGAAGAGCGATCAGCAGCAGCTCATGCTACCGGTTCGACTGAATCTCTTCCAGCCGCTGGGCAACGGCAAGATCCCTATCTACGTCGTGACGCAGGCC
Organism: Pseudomonadota bacterium; assembly: GCA_021783435.1. The sequence continues at coordinate 465 of JAJXUC010000025.1, forward strand.
AACGAGGCCATCTATGCACGGCTGAACCCGGAGCAAGTCTACGAGTGGCTGCGCGCCGTCGGCGTGACCGACTTGCCGGAGTGGAACCCCGCTGGCGACCTGAAGCTCGGCGCCCACGTCCTGGAGAGCGCCACTCCCTTCGGAAAGTACTTCTCGGACCTGAAGCCTGGGCCTGCCAACACCTACCGTTACGTCTACACGCTGCTGCACACCTACGCGCACACGCTCATGAAGGCGGTAGCGGAGTTCTCTGGTCTGGACATGGGCAGTCTCGGGGAGTACCTGTTCCCGGCCGACCTGGCCTTCGTGGTCTACCGCAACGGAACGACGATGGACCTTGGCAACCTATCGGCGCTCTGGCGCAATTACAACACCGTGTTCCTCGAGCACTTATTGGAGCCAAGGACGTTGATGTGTGGCTCGGGCAGTCTGTGCGATGCCGACGGCGGTGCTTGCCCGAGTTGCATCGTCATCCCAGAGACCTCCTGCGTTGCTGCCAACCGACTGCTGTCGCGCTCGGCGCTCCGCGGCGAGCTCGCTCCTCGCGAGGACGAAGGGAGGCAGCAAAGCAAGCGAATCGTCGGCTATCTCGACATCACTACGTCCGAGGTGGCCTCCGGTGCTGCGAGCTGATGAAATCTTCCTCCAGCTAGCACCTCACGTTGAGGTGTTGGAAACAGCGTTGGCGATGGCTGGTTCTGGCAAGTTACCGGGCCGATATGACGCTCGAGAGATCGCACGGCTGTCTGGCATCAGCGGGGCGCGCCTGCCTGCCGTTGTGGCGGCGCTGCAAGCCTCCGAAGTGATAGGCGCTATGGTTAGGGATGACCACGGGATGTGGGCCGTTGCCTTGTCGCAGGATGTATCACGAGACGTCGCCTTATTGATGCGGGGAGCGCGTCTCTACCAGGAGCGTTTTCACACGGATGCGAATACGGTGGAAGTCGTTATCTCGCGCCCTGCGGCACCAAGTCAACTTATCGCTGAGCTCGAGCGCACCCTGGAAGGACTCTGGGGTTTTGAAGAGACCGCGCTAATGCTGGGCCAGATGGCAGCGAGCGCAACGTGCCGCTTCTCGGTCATGACGCCCTTCGTAGACGAAGATGGCGCCGAGCGCATCGTCAGTTTGCTCGAGGCGACGCGCCCTGGCGTGTCGAGGGAGCTGGTGGTCAGAGACGGGCTTCCAGCCGCACTGGCTGGCAAGGCCAGCGAGCTGAAGGCATTGGGTGTGAGCGTCTACGACTTTCGCATTCCTCGCTCCGACAGGCCCGAGAACGAGACGTTTCACGCGAAGGTAGTGCGGGTAGACGCCTCAGAGTGCTATGCCGGGTCGTCCAATATGACCAAGTGGAGCTTCGAATACTCGCTCGAGCTTGGCTTTCACGTCCGCGGTGCCGCAGCGGCGCGAGTCTCGCAGCTCCTGGACGCTGTCATGGCGGTGTCGGTTCGCGTCCCGCTTTGAATCCTGTCGTCTGACCTGCCCCCGCAGGCGTACCACTGTTCCCGCAAGAATCAGGGGACAGGTCAAGGTTCGTGGGCCTGCGTCTCTGCCTCTGCATGGGCTGCCCGCGTCGGATCAGGTGGATCCTTAGCGGCGTCAACCAGCGTTCGAAGCGGGCCCCCGCAACCACATTGACGAACTTGGCATTCTTGCCTCGAGCAAAAGCCTTGTTAGTTGGAAGGCCGGTCAATTGACCGGCTTTTTTTATGTCCCGGAGCACTGCCCTGCCGTGTTCATTCTGTGCCCAACGCCCTAACCAGCGACGAGCGCACACCTTCTCCGGCGCACCCGGCATCCAGTTCAAATGGGCAAGCCTGAGTGTTGGAGACCCAGGACTGCTGCATGGCGTTGCTGGCCCCAATCGAAAAACGCGCCGCGGGAGGCAAGCAGAAAGACACCATGCTCGGCATGGCGGGCGGTGACACGCTCGTCAAATGCTCCTGCGTTGTCTGCTGGAATTGCCGTTCCAAATCGGTTCGGGTATAGGGTTTGGCATGACCGCTCAATAGGCAGGACACATCCGCGAGCACTTGCATGGAGGGGAAGACCCGCCCGTAGCCCAGCGCCAGCGGCAGAAGCAGGATCAGCGGCAGCAGGAGGCCGGGGCGAGGCAGGCTGCGCCTTGTCTCGTGCCAACAGGAATAAAGGAACGTCAGTGCCAGGCCGCCGCCCCACAAGGCGCCGAGCGCCACTTCGGGCGGCGTGTGCGCATCGGTGGCCAGCCGCGAGATCGCGATCGCCAACGACAGTGCCGCGCCCAACAACGGCATGACCAACCGCCACAGTCGCCGCCGTCCGACCGACAGCAGCACGCCTATCGTGGGCCAAATCAGCATCGACAATGCGCTATGCCCGCTCAGGCCCGTGAAATCGATCCCGGGCGGATGCAAACCCCAGCCCATGTAGGCAATCTTGGTGAGCGCCACAAGCGCGATATCCGCGACCAGCAAGCTCCCCCAGAACAGGGCCAGCCGCCGTGCGCCCAGCCCCATCCAGACCAGAATGACGAGGGCAAGCGGCAGCAACACCGCGGTGTCGCCGAAATCGGTGACGGAAACCCAGAAAGACGCGACGGTCATGGACATGCAGGCGATGATGCGCGGCTCGCGATCACCCTGCGTGGCAGGGTTTGCGCGGGCTTCCGCCCGGCAGTCCCGGCATCAAGCTCGCAACCTCTCTTGCTCTGCAGCAGCACGGCGTCGACGTTCGGGCTGCTAGGGCTTGCCGTAGTTCATCGGCATGAACTGCATCTTGTCCCATGGAAAGCCCTTCAGCACATCATAAGAAGCGATATTGTCGAACAAGGCGGGGTAGGGATTTGGCAGGCCCGCGAGTTCATAGCTTGCGGGATTGACCATTCGAAGCGAAACAGCACCCGCCTTGTCCCAGACCACGAAGCCGTACTTTTGCGCCGCCTTGGCGATGATGCGGCCTACAGGGGTGAGATTCAGTGCATCGACGTCGACACTGGGATCGAGCCGCAAGCGTATGCCCTCGGGGATGCGATCGGGCACGTCATTCGGGTTGTAGCCATCCGAGCGGCTGGCCGGCCAGGAAAACTCTTTCCAGCTCGCCGCGTTGACCAGGGCGATGCCGATGACGTGGTTGATCTGCCCCCGCGCCAGTTCCTCGGCCGAGATCTCGCCGCCGATGAAGGGCAGGCCGGTGGCGGTGGCTCCGTAGGGGTGCGGGAAGATCCCTGGGTTTTGCATCGTGTCCCGCACCCGCCCGCCCCAGCAGGCCTGCCATTCGCCGCCCACCCTGCGCGTCACCCAGAATTCCCACAGCGTGTGCGTGCTGAGGTCATAGATGGACATTTCGCTGTCGCTTCCGTTCGCCGGCGTCGCGCCTGCGGGAATCGGCACGCCCCGCCATTGCTCGACAAGTTCGTGAGGAGTCCGGCCCTTGTTCTGGCAGTCCCAGAACTTGACATTGACCCGCTTTCTGACCGGATAGATCGGCGTGCCGTCCACCCAGGTCACCGCGTCGGATCCGCCGCTGGTCCGCACGTAATAGATCGGGCTGGCGAAGCTGGTGGTGTTGAGGTTGACGGTGCCGTAATGGTTCTTGATCTGGTCGAGCAGGTCTTGCGTGTAGATCGAAGACTTCGGATTCAGCGGCGCGTTGGCCGGAATGGGCTGATACCAGAAGCTGCGTGGCGAGAACACATGACTGAGCGAAGTCGCCTGAATCGCCGCCCCAGTTGGAGTCCCAGCGTCGTCGCGACCCGTGACGGTGGCGGCGGCGGCCACGTTACCGCCCGCGCTCAGGGAGGAGCCGCCCTCTCCTCCGCAACCACCATTGGCCACGAACAGAACGAAAGCAATTGAAAGACCCAAGACTTGGCGCATGAAAAATCCTTGCAACCGCGCGCTGCATCGCTGGCTTGCCGCGTCGTTCGACGCGACGACCGCCATGACCCGGCCGGCACGGTCGTGGAAACAAGGCAGTGGAAGATCGGCATCCTACAAACCGGATCGTCATGCCTGAATAGGAATGGATGGTTTTTGGAAATGTCCTGCGTCATTCGGCTGACAACCAGTCAATTTCTCCACGGTGACGCAAATTCACGCTTCTGGCATGGATGCCTCCTAAAAAATCCCGCCCAAACCCGCCGCACGCTCAGCCCGAGAGCGGCGCATGGGTCAAGGTCGCGCGGCTCAGCAGACGTCGCCACATCACGCGGGCGAGGAACCGTGGGTTACCCAGCACATACCGCCTGAACAGGCGACGCGGTTCCACCAGCAAGCGAAACAGCCATTCCATGCCCAGCCTGCGCAACACCGACGGCGCTCGGGGCATGGTGCCGGAGTAGAAGTCGAACAAGGCGCCAACCCCGAGGCGTACCGTATCGCCGAGTTCGGCGTCATGGCGGTGGATGAACTGCTCCTGTCGGGGCACGCCCATCGCCACGAAAATCAGCCGCGCCCGCGACTGCGCCAGGGCCTCAAGCACGGCGCCCGTCCGCGCGACGGGAAAATATCCGTCTTGGACGTAGGCCACCTTCAATCCGGGGTGCGCGGCCATCATGTTGCGCGCACAGGCCTGCGCCACACCCGGCCTGCCACCGATGAACGCCAGTTCCAGCCCAGCCTGCGCCGCCCCCGCGCACAACAGCGGAAACAAGTCGGTGCCATTGACGTTGTCGCGCAGCGTCTCACCCGCCGCGCGGGCGGCAATCCGCATCCCGATGCCATCCGCATACAGCAGGTCGGCCGCCCGCAGAATTCCGTCATAGACGGCATCGGAAGCGGCGACGTTGACGCAATGCGCGTTGACGAAATACACGTTGCGCCGCTGCCCCCGTGCCGCCGCGCGAAGCAGTTCGCCGGCGGCCAACGCAAGCGTCGTGTTCCGCAACGGCAGGCCGAACAGGCGCAGCGTTGCGTCTTCGGCGCGTGAAGCCTGGTGCTCCGACATGTCCGGCTTCATTTCTCGACATCCCGCGCCGAACGCACCCAGTCGCGCTCGCGCCGCAGCATGAAGCGAAGATAGACGGGCACCTTCCAAAGCACATAGAGCGGAATGCCCGTCATCTCTGAAAGGCTCAGGACGTCCCGACCAAAGCGCGTCCATGCGCCCAGGACGGCCAAGGCGAACGCCAGGCAGGAAGCCCAGGCGATCAAGGCCGGAGTCGTCCAGCCCAGCGTCCACCAGGCGAAGGTGGACGCCAGGACTGCCGCCGTCATCGACAGGGCCAAGAGCGCAAGCGGCGGAATGCACAGATCGGCGGCCAAAGCCAGCAAGCCGACATTGGCCGTGCGCAGACCCTGCCAGAGCAGCCGCGGCGCCACGTCGACCAGCATGCCCAGATGGCCATGCTCCCAGCGCCTGCGCTGGGTCGCCACGCCGGCGGCGCTGGCCGGGAAGACGCTGGTCACCTCGGCTTGCGGCACGAACCTGGGTGCCGTGCGATGGCGCGCGAACTCGAGGCCGAGCTTGAGATCCTCGACGAGGTGTGCGTCCGCCAAATCGGCCTGTTCGATCAAGGTCCAAGGGAAGGCCATTCCGCTTCCCATGAGCTGGCAGGGCAGGCCCAGGTGAAGGTAGCCCAGGGGACGGACCAGGTTTTTGACGCGCCAGGCGAAACCGGCGATTTTGAGCTTCAGTCCGGCATCCGGCGGAAGCTCCATGCGGTAGTGCGCCTGCGCGGGAGCGCAGGTCCGCAAGGCAACGGCGGCGACGCGGCCGATCGACCCTGGGCGCACCGTGCAGTCGGCATCGACGATGACCACCACATCCGGCGGGTCCGACGCCAGATGGCGCAGTCCAAAATCCAAGGCATAGCCCTTGCCGCGGCGCAGCGGATCATGCCGCGCAACCACCTCCGCGCCGGCCGCCCGCGCGATGGCGGCCGTGTCGTCGTCACAGTTGTCTGCCACCACCAGCAGACGGTCGATCGGGCGCAAATCCTGCCGCAGGTTCTCCACCGTGCGGCGAATGTGCAGGGCCTCGTCATGCGCAGGCACCAGCACGGCGATGCGCCCCGCCGCATCGGAGCAAGGCTGCGCCGCACGTTCCGGCAGCCAGGCGCTCAAGACCTGCAACAGCAGCAAGCCGACGGGCAGCGCCAGCGCGATGCAAGCGATCAGCAAGATGGCGTAGAGCACCGCGCTCACGGGAGCATTCTCCCGTCACTGCGCGCCAAACTTTCCAAGGGCGGTAGAGCGCGCCTTTCGGACAGCCGGTCGGTCGCGTTCATGGCGCCTGCGCCCGCGGCGTTGGCAGCCGCCTGGAACAAGTTCCCGAGCTTCTGCGCCTCCCTGTCGGCGTCGTGCCTGGACAGCACCACGGCACGGCCATGTGTCCCCATGGCCGTGAGCTGCTCCTCGCTGGCGTGCAGGCAACGCCGCATCGCCGCCGCCAGCGCAGCCGCGTCTCCCGCCGGGCACAGCCAGCCGCTGCGGCCGTCTTCCACCAGTTCAGCCATCGCCGCGACTTGCGTGGCCACGACTGGGCGCCCCAAGGCCATCGCCTCCATCACGACCACGGGCAAGCCTTCGGCGAAACTCGACAGCACCAAGGCCCGCGAGCCCAGAAGAAGCTCGCGCACTTGCATGCTTCCAATCCAGCCGGTGATCACGACGCGCCCGCCCAAGCCGTTCGCCGCGATGGCCGCCTCGATCTGCGCGCGCAATTCGCCGTCACCCGCAAGAAGCAGCGTGAAGTCTTCGCCTTCCGCCGCAAGCAAGGCGGCCGCCTCGATGAGCAACAGGTGGCCCTTCTGCTCGCTCAAGCGCCCGACGCAGACCAGCTGCCGGTTGGGATTGCATCGCACCTCGACGCCGCTGTGGAAATTCGGCTCGATGCCACAGCGCACCACCTCGACCTTGCCCCAGTGCGCGGAGCCCACCCAGCGAAACAACTGGCTTCGGCAAAACGAACTGATCGCCACGACGAAAGCGCTGTGCTCGATTTTTTCCCTGAGATGGATGCCCAGCGGTTTGTCGAACTCCTCCGGCCCATGCACCGTGAAGCTGAACCTGGGTCCGCCGAGCAGCCGCGCCAACAGCACGACCTCCGCCGAGTTGGTGCCGAAATGCGCATGCACATGCACAGCGCCCGCAGCCCGCGCCCATTGCACGAGCCGGCAAGCCTCGGCGACATAGATCCAGTGATAGGGAAGGCTGCGCTCGTTGAGCCGCGCCAGGCGAGCGGCCCAGACCAGCGCCCGCGACATGCGCGCAGGATGACGCAGCGCCATGCCGAGCAGCGGACCCAACAGGCCGCGCAGCCCATGCCGCAGCACATAGCGGGTTTGGTCCCGCTCCGCCAGATCCGCCGCATCCGCCAGCTCGGCATCCCAGCCGCGCAGCGCGATGCGCAGCACCGAAAAGCCCTGACGCTCCAGCGCCTGGATTTCGCGCCGGATGAAGGTGTGGCTGACCTTGGGGTATTGGTTGATGAAGTAGGCGATCTTCATCCCCGCATCCGCGCCGGCGGGTTGCGTTTCGGCTTGATTGGCCATGGCACGCATGTCAGCAGTCCGCCTGCTGGATCAACGACTTCGGCCGCGCAACCGATTCGGGCGCGCCGCGGCCCAGGGGCCGCGCTGGAACACCGGCCACGGTCACGCCGGCGCCGACGTCATGGACGACGACGGACAAAGCGCCCACGCGGCAACCGGCGCCGAGCACGACGCCGCCCAACACCTGCGCAAAAGCGCCCAATTCCACATCGTCCTCCAGAACCGGGACCGGGCCTCCCTCGGACTTGTTGCCGATGGTCACGCCTTGGCGCAGGGTACAGTTCTTGCCGATTTTCGCGCCGGGATGCACGAAGATGCAGCCGAAGTGAAAAATGCGCAGCCCGCCGCCGATCTCCGCCTCCTTGGGCAAGCTGATGCCGGTCCAGGTTTCGACCCAACGGAACAAAAGCCAATAGAGCTTGGTCCTGATGCGCTTGCCGACGCCGGGAGCCATGGAGTCGACCCGGCGCCCGTAGCGATACACGAAGATCGCCCAGATCGACTGCTCCTTGAAGAAAGGGCGCGTCATGCCGAGCCGCTGCAGATCCTGCTGCCAGTCCGGATCGTTTTTGAGCAACATCACCGTCCCCGCTGCGCCGCCCGCGCCAGCGCAGGCCGTTCGAACACGGTGTCGTGCGTCGGCTGCGGCTTGGCTGCGGCCTGCGCCATGCGCCGGAAATGGAGACTGACCCCGGTGCCGAGGACGAACCAGAGATACCAGTTGTAGACCAGGTAGTCGAGCATGTTGTCGGACACGGAAACCAACGCGAACTCCAGCACCAGCATCAAGAGCAAAAAACCCTCCATGCGGTCGGTCTTGCGCACGCCCGCGACAAGCGCTCCGGTACCGAGGAGCAGCCAGACGAAGCCGCTCAGGCCCATCACCCCGCCGTCGAAGAACACCTGCATGTACACGTTGTGCGCGGGCGGGCCGACGCCGTTGCTCAGCGGATAGAACAGCCGTGAGTAGAACTCGTAGGACTCCTTGCCGTAGCCGAACAAATAGTGCGACGGCTCCATGAAGCGCAGCGCCGCAGTCCACATCTCCTTGCGCCAGGCGAAGGAGTTGAGGGGCTGGTAGTACATGCCGCTGTTGCCGGTGGTGAGTTCGCTGATGCGTTCCCGCACGTCGGGCAGCAACAACGAGGCGAATCCGGCGATGACGAGCAGAGGGAGCAATTTGCGCTCCATCACGAGGCTGTAGGCGAGGAAGAAGAACGCCATGGCGCCCCAGGCGCTGCGCGTCTTGGTCGTCATCAGCAGGGCCAGCAAGACCAGGATGTAGAGCGGCAGCAGGCGCCGCACCCGCGGACCGACGGCGAGGACGCCGCCGCGCCAAACCACGAACAGCAGCGACACCATCAGCACCAGATAGAAGGCGAAGATGTTCGGGTGCGAGAAGGTGCTGTCGATGCGCAATCCCACCTGGAAGTCGTGGAAGCCAGTGTGGGTGACGATCTGGTACAGGCCGTAGAGCGTGGGGCCGATGGTCGACAACAGCACGGCCCGCAGCCAGGCGTCGTGACTGGCTTTATCACGCACGTAGACGAAGGCGAGCAAGAAGATGGCGGCGTTGGACAGCAGGCTGAGGTCGTTCTTGATCCCCGGCACCAGCCGCGGGGTGATGGTCAAGGTGCCGACCATGACCACGAGCAAGGGCAGCCAGGTCTGAAGCAGCAGACGCTTCACCGGGATGCGCTGGCGGTTGAGCAGTTCCATGACGATGAGGCCGATGACCAGGCCGTTGAGCAGACCGCCCAGGCCGATGGCCGAGCTGCCGCCGCCGATCTTGGTCATGTTCAGCATCGGATCGAGATTGGCACGGAACAGAATGATGAGCCACAGCAAGGTTTGCCTTGCATAGATGAACAGCAGGCCCAGGACGAAAGCGGCAGGTAGCGCGACGAGCAGGGCCAGATGGATGTGGCCGCCAAGGTTCAGCCGACCGACGACGTAACCCGCCAGCAGGGCCAGCGCACCGCCGCCCAGAATCGTCAGCGCCAGCAGCGTGCGCTGGCGCGGTTGGGCAGGTGAGGCAAGCGGTCGTGCCATCGCTTCGGGGGCGTTCAGCGCCGGTTGAGCACGCTGCCCACCAGGCTCAGCCCGGCGTGCTGGATGGCGCTGGCCGCCGCCCGCACGTCGGCGGCGGCGCTGAGATGCTGGTCGACCATGAGCAGCGCGCCTTGCGTGGCCGCGCAGACGGGCAGGATTTCGGCGAGGTGGGTGGGCGCAGTGTTGACGAGAATGACGTCGAAGACCTCCGCGTTGAGCGCCAGCAACTCGGCAAAGGTTGGTCGCGCCAGCAGCTCGGCCGGATTGGGCGGCTGGGTCCCGGCACTCAACACAGTGAGGCCAAGCAGCGGTTCGATGCGCACCGCCGCCTCGGAGCCGGCACGGCCGATCAGCACGTCCGACAGGCCGTGACGCACCGGAAGATTGAACAGCTCGTGCAGCATCGGCCGGCGCAGATTGGCGTCGATCAGCAGGGTGCGTTCGCCAAGCTGGGAGAACACGATGGCCAGGTTGGCCGCCAGGTTGCTCATCGAACCCGTCGGTCCGGTGCCGACAAGGGCGAGGCTGCGCTGTCCGGTGCCAAACCAGCGCAGCATGAGCTGACTGCGCAAGGCGCGCAGTTGCTCGACCTGCGGCGTGAAAGGCTGATAGGCCGCCACGAGTTCATCGCTGAACCCATTCGCCCCCGGGGCAAGGTAGGGGTAATCGAACTGCTGCGACAAGGCGAGCAGGATGTCCTGCTCGCTGACCAGGCCAAGCCGCACGGCGGCGTCGCCGAAGCGAAGGTTCTTGGCCTTCTGCAGCCGCAGCACGCGCTCGGCGTCCGCCGCGCTGAGCTTGCCCGAGTCGAGCAGCAGCTGGCCTAGTTTCAGGTCCTTGCCCAGCGCCATCGGGACGGTGGCGCTGGATCGCGTTTCGGCAGGCAGTACGCTCATGGGATTGTTCTGGTTGTTCGCCGTCTGGCGGCGCGCAACGCGCCCCACCAAGATCGGCTCGTGGTCGGTCGGGGCGTCCATCATCGCAAAAACAAGGGTCGAATCTGCACCGTGCCCAGAAGCGGAGCACCGGTCAGATCGATGACTTCCTGAACGGAGCGCACTTTGCGCTGCAGCTGTTCGAGCAGCAAGGCCAGCAAAACGCCCAGGATGAGGCCGAGCGCGGCACCCAGCGCGGCCTTGACCAAGGCGCGCGGGCCGATGGGCTCCATCGGGGCGACGGCGCGGCTGAGCACCGACATGTCGGTCTGGTCCGACTTGGACAGCAACTCGCTTTCCTGATAGCTGCGCAGCGTGGCGTCGTAAAGCCGCTGCGCATTGGTCACCTGCTGCACCAGGAACTGGCCCTCGGCCTTGAGGGTGTTGTCGGCGATCATCCGCTTCTGCTGGGCCTGCACCGCCGCCCGCATATCGGCCATGCTCTGCCGCGAGGCCTGTGCCGTGGCCTGCACCGCGCGTTGCACCGCGGCGACCTGCTGGCTGAGTTTGCGCTGCAGGCTGCTCACCTCGGCCTGCGCGGCGATGTACTGCGGATTGTTGGCGCCTTCGGTCTGCGCGAGCTGGCTGAGCTTGGCCTGTGCCTGAGCCAGACTGGTCTTGAGCGCTTGCACCACCGGGTCACGCATCACGTCGGCGTTGTGTTCGCCCAGAAGCTGGGCCTTGGACAGATCGCCGTAGTTCTGCGCCGCGGCGATGGCCTGCTGCGTGACGAGGGCCTGGAGCGGCAGCGAGGCCTGCCCATCCTTCTCGGACAGGATGACGCCATGTTCTTTCTGGTAGGCGATGAGTTTGGACTGTGCCTGTTCGATCTTGGCCTGCATGGTCTTGAGCTGGCTGGCGTACCACTGGGCCGTGCGCTGCGCGGGTCCGGTCTTCAGCGCCAGATTGGTCTGGACGTAGGCGTCGAGAAAAGCGTTGGTGATCCGCGCAGCCTGCTCGGGGTCGCGCGCGGTGTAGCTGAAACTGATGACGTTGTCGCGATCGGAGGTGTTGACCTTCAATTGCGACAGCAGATGCTGAGCGATCCACTCACGCAGGGAACTGACGCCTGGCGGGAGCTTCGCCGCCTGGGCGGCGTACAGCCTTTGGTAAGCCTGGTCGTCGGTCAGGTGCAGCATGTCCACCACTTTGAGCGCCGTGGTGCGGTTGGTCAGAATCATCGCCTGGGTGTTGAGATAGGCCGGCATCAGCATGCCCTGCATCTGCGCGCGTGTCACCGGGTTGACGTACTGGCTGTTGATCACAACGGAGGCCGTGGCCATGTAGTGCTTGGGCAGCATCTTCGCGGTGATGCCCGCCGCCGCCGCCGCAAGCACGGTGAGCGCGGCGATGACGAACCAGCGGGCGCGCAGAACAAGCAGAAATCCCTGAAGGTCCATGGCGGCTCCTAGAACAGGCTTTGCCCGATGTCGATCACATCGTTGGCGCGAATGGGCACGCCAGCATCTGCGGCAATGGCGTCGAGCTTGCCATCGGCGCCGGGACGGCGGATTTCCGCGCCGCGGAGGGTGCCGCGCCGCGTCAGGCCACCGCCCAGAGCGATGGCCTGCAACAGGGTCATTCCTGGCTCAAGCCGGTAAGCGCCCGGCTTCTGCACCTCGCCTTCGATGTAGAACACCGGCGCCTGCGGCACATAGATCACATCGCCGCTGGCGATGGTGGGATCGGCAGCGGGCGCGGAACCGTCGAACAGGCCTGCGAGGCGGATCGGGGTGTCCACCCGCTTGCCGTTCTGATCGCGCTGCAGGATCACCGTGTTCGCGCCGGTGGGACTCACGCCGCCAGCCTGCGCGAGCAGGTCCGTGAGCCGACTGTCCCGCTGCAGCACGTATTGGCCCGGCTTGTTGACATTGCCGAGCACCACGGCCTGCTGGCTGGAATACTTCTTCACCAGCAAATTGACGTAGGGCTTGAGGATGAACCCGCCCTCTTTCAACTTGGCGGCGATGGCCTTGCCTGCGCTGGTGGGACTCATGCCGCCGATGGTGACATAACCCACCAGCGGCAGCACCACCTGGCCCTGTGCATCCACCTCGACAGCGGGCACTTGCAATTCGGGGTGGCCGTAGACGCTGACGCTGACGATGTCGCCAGTGCCGAGCATGTATTCCCCGGCGACAGCGGGCCCACCCCAGAACATGGTGGTCAAACCGGCCAGAAGTAGAAAGAGCAGATGAGGGATACGCATGGCAGAACGGCCTCCGGTTGTGGATCAGAACGCTTGTTGCAGGTTAAGGCTCACGGTGCGGTTGGCATAGCTGGCGTCAACCACATTGGAACTGCGGTTCGTGCGCGCAAGAAGTAGCGCAAGTTGGGTGCCAGGCCGGGGCAGATAGGCCAAGGTGAGGGCCCCGCCCTGGATGTTGTCGCGCCGGGTGGTCCCCGGAAAGAACGCTTGGTCGCGCGTCACTTCGGCCCCCATGCGCACGGCGGCGTCGACGTCCCAAGTCGCACTGAGTTGCGCACCGGTGACTACTTGATAGTTGGTGGTCAGGGTGTTGTAGGCCATCAGTTTGCGATAAAGCTTCATGCCCAACGCCGTCTTCTCAGTCACTGCGAGTTTGGCCTGCACATCGCCCACCGCGCCACGGAAGTCCAGTGACGGCAGGCTCGGCGCGGTGTACTGCATGTAGCCCGCCGTACCCGTCACCTGCCAGTACGCCGCATCCGACCAGGAGAACTGCGCGGCGTTTTCGATCTGGTGGAAATCGGCGAGCGGCGCACCGCTGGTCTGCATCGCGGCGTTGGGGTAGCGGCCCTGCTGCAGCGACAACACGTAGCCAATGCTGTTGCCCGCTGCGCTGGTATAGCGCGGCCCCAGGCGGACCAGGCCGATATCCATGTCGTAGGGACGCTGGCTGGCCGCTCCGTTGCGGATACGGATCAATGCCGTATCCGCCGTCAGGGAAAACGGACCTTCAATGCGCCGCATACCCCCAGCGCTCAGCACCTGCTTGCGTACCACGTCGAGCACAGGAGCCTGCAGGATGGTCAGATCCTGCAACGCGGCGCGGTCGCTGGCTGAGGCATACATGCTCCAATGCGGGGTATGGTCGAGGTTATAGGTCAACGACACATCGTGACCGGTGAAATCCAGCACGCGGTAGTGGCTGTACTGCGTGCGTTCGACGAGAGCATGGCCGTGCAGGCGGCCAACCGCGCCGTCGTTGTCGAAACGCAAGCCGCCCTGCGCAGTGGTCCAGCAGTCGGACAACTGCGTATCGCCGAACAGGTTCTGCGCAACAGTGCCGCTGCTCAACCCGAACAGATTGCTTGAACAAGTGTGCTGCAAGCGCAGCACCGGGTGCAGCCCCGGTGTGTCGGGCGCCCATGCGGGCGGAAATTCCGCGGCCTGCACGGGCAACGCTGCGCACAGCAGCCCTAGCGCGACAACGCCGCTGCCGAGGCGCCAAATCGGCCTGGGCCGCGCATCCCGCAGAGGCTGTGCGCGCCGCGGGCGGCGTGAGACATGAGTGGACAGGAGCATGGTCGTGGTCGCTTTACGCACGTCGCACCAGCAACAAGCGAGACATCGAATGGACGAAGGGACGATTGGTCAGCATGTTCAGCAGCAGGTAAAGCGGCGCTGTGACCAGGGCGCCCGCGGCGAGCTGGATCAAGGGCAGGCTGAACTCGCGTGCGATCAGCACGGCCGGCACCATCCCTGCCAGGGCCAGCAGCACCGGACGCAGGATCAGCACCATGAACTGCGCAAAACCAATGCCCGCCAAGGGGCGATAGATGCCGTACCACGCCGGCAGCATCAGCAGCGTCGCGGTGGCGGCCAGGCAGATCGCCAGCCAGAACGGACCGCGCATGGAACCGATCAAGATCGCTGGTACGGTGGCGGCCAGGACGACCAAGTTCCAGCGCAGTTCCAGTTGTGCCAGGCCGACGCCGAGAATGAGGTCGCGGATCGGGCTGAACATGGCGCGCACATAGCCCACCACCGCCAGAATGGACAGCAGATGCCCGGTGCCGTGCCATTCCGTGCCGAACAGCACCCGCACCAGCGGATCGGCGAACAGCGCCATGCCGACGTAGACCGGGGCGTTCAGCGCGCCGACCATGTTGAGGGTGGAGGCGGTGATGGCGCTGACTCGGGCGCGGTCGTGCTGCACGCTGGAGATCAGCGGAAAGCCAACCCGCGAAATGATCGGGTTGACGAAGGTCTGCAGCTGCTGCATGAAATTGCGCGGCACGCTGTACAGCCCCAGGCTGCTGGCCGGCACGAATCTGCCCAGCACGATGACGTCCAGGCTGCGGTTGACGTTGCTGATGATGGCGCTGGACACCGCGGCCAGGCTGAAATGGACGTAGGGCTGCAGTTCCCGCCAACTGATGTGCCAGCCCGGCTTCCAGTCCGCGGACAGGTAGAACCACGACAGCCCGCTGTTGACCACGGCGCCGGACAGGCTCGCCCAGACCAGGGTGTAGGGTCCGGCGCCCGTCATGGCCGTGAGCACAGCCACCATCATGCTGAAGGCCGCGGCCGCGGTTTCGATGATGGCCATGGGCTTGAAGCGCAAGTGTTTTTCCGCATTCATGCGGAACTGCGCGCCCACGCCGCTGACCAGGAAGGTCGCCGACGACAGGGCGAGCAGCGGGAACAGCCGCGGGTCACCGTAGATCCAGGCGACGAGCGGGGCGATGGCGAGCACCACTGCGCCCAGCAGCACGGCGAAGATCACGCCGGCCCAGAACAGGCTGGAGCGCTCGCCCTCGGTGACATGACGGCGATGGATAAAGGCGCTGTTCAGCCCGGTGCCGTTGATCACCCAGGGAAAGGTCAGCACTGCAGCGACGATGGCCATGACGCCATAGTCCGCCGGGGTGAGGATGCGGGTCAGCAGCATCACCTGAAGCAGTTGCACGATGGCCCCGGTGGCTGCGGAGACGGCCGTCCAGCGCACGGCGGAAAACGCCTTCTCCCTGATTCCTGTGGTTGGCTCGTTCATTGTTGGTTTCAGCGTAAGCCCGGGGCAGCGCGCAGGGCAAGGTATTGAATGAAGCCCCGCACCAGATACAGAAAAGGCCGGGTGGGGCGCCATGTGTATTGGCGACGCAGGGCAAGCAACATCATCTTGAGGATGGCCAGCTTGAAGCGGCTGTGCAACAGCGTCTTGGCATACATCGCGCCCTCGCCGATCAAGTAAAAACGCCACAGGGCGGGCACGTCCGGGAGTTTTCTGCCGTGGTGGTGCCAAACCACGACGGCGGGCTCGTAGCGGCCGGCGCCGCCTGCGTCGCTGACCCGCATTGCGACTTCCCAGTCCTCGCCGGCAAAGCGGGCGCCGGCGCCGAACACGGGATCGAATCCGCCTTGCTTGAGCAAGGCCGCGCGGCGAAAGGCCATGTTCGCGCCCTGAATGAATGCGCCGGGCACCGGCTGATGCGCCGGCACGTCGCGCGAAACCGTGGATTCGGCGATGGTCACCG
This sequence comes from Pseudomonadota bacterium, assembly GCA_021783435.1. The sequence continues at coordinate 16,381 of JAJXUC010000025.1, forward strand.
GCGCGTCGTCCGGGTCGAACAGCAGGATGCGCCCGGCGATGTAGTCCACCGCGTGGGTGCGGAAGGTGCGGGCAAGCTGTTCCACATAGTCGTGGGCGACATAGCAGTCGTCGTCGGTAAAACCGATCACCTGGCCGCGTGCCCAGGCAATGCCGGCGTTGCGTCCTGCGCCATTGCCGCGCGCCGGCTCGAACAGCGTGCAGGCAGGTACGTCGAGGTCGGCGATGAAGGCATCGGCCACGCTGCGGGTCGCGTCGGTGGAGCCGTTGTCCACGATCAGCAGTTCCCAGTGCACGGCGGTTTCCTGCCGGCGGAAATGATGCAGGCAGGCCTCCAACTGCCGCGCGCGGTTGCGCGTGCAAACGATGACGCTGACCTCAATGTCGGAGGCGGTGACCCAGCGCCTGTTGGGCAGGGGCGAGGCAGCGGTCATGGCAGTGTGGGGGCGGGTCATGTCGACATTGGGCATCGGTTTGGCGTCCGGCGGTCAGACCAGGACACGCCCGACGCCTTCCTTGCGCACGAAGCGATGGAGTTGGTCGAGCATGCGGGAATGGACGGATTCGATGGCGGCGTCGCGGCTCAGCCGTGGCTCGACGGTGGTCGACACGACCCGCAGTTGATCCGCCGTGCGCTGCAACAGCCACCGCGGCGTATGGTCTCGCAGCAGAGTCGTGACCCGCCGTCTACAAGACAGCGTTCTGGCCAGGCTGCTGCCAGTCGGCGCATGCTGCTGGGCGATCTCCAACAGAGAACTTCTGGGCAGGCGCGCCCAGTCGATCTCCATGCCCAGCGCGGAAGCCCAATCGTGCCATTTCATGCGATGGGCACGCGACGGCCGGGCCGCAATCCACGGCACGCGCAAGGCATCAGCAATGATGGCGCCATGCATGGCCTCGGTGATCACGTAGTCGGAACTGGCGATCTCGGACAGGACGGCCTCGACGGGGTTTGTCGGGTCGATGAAATGCAATCCGGCCAGACGGCAGACCTCGTCCCACCGGCCGGGCCAGACACTTTCCCAATGCGGGATGAACGCCACCCGACCCTCGATACGTTGTCGCGGTATCTGGCAGGAGCGGACGTAAATCCCTGCGTCACCGATACCGAAAGCATCGTCCAGACCCAGCGCGCGCGCTGTCAATTTGCCCCGTACGAAGTAAAAGGCCCACGTGTGATCAAGTTCTGGCAAAGCCGTATAGCCGCCGTAGCCCGCCCCGAAAATGATCTTCCTGCGCGTTGCAGCAAAGCCCCGCACGATGTTGGAGCCGATGCCGACGAACAGATCCCCGGCGCCGTCGAAGACCTCACCCAGCAGCCGCGGCCAGAGCCATGTGTTGAGCTCATCGCCGAAATTCGGGGATGCGCCGCGATAGAAAAAGATTTCCATGGCCGTTTTCCCTTTTCAGTTGGCACGCGAAACCGAAACCCTGGGCCGGCCCGCCCCAGGGTTGCTTGGATTTGCGCGTGCGACTGAATCGCGCGTCTGCGGCTTGCCGTCCAAGCTGGCGTTCAGCAGCCGTAGCAACTCGCACGATTCGGCGGAAAACTTGCGCGCGAACAAAAAGGGCATGCCCTGCGGAAAGTCGCTGCTGGGCGGCTGCGACGGGTTTGCGGTCAGGAACTTCGCATGCGCCAGGTTCAGGTACTCCGGGCTTTGGCGGCGGCGGCTCCAGTCGGCATAGGTCAGGCTGCGCTGCGCCATCGCAGCGAAAGGCGAGTTGCCGAGGATGGTGTGGAAGCAAGATTCGTCCGGGACGACGGTGTTGCGGTAGAAATCGACATAGGCCGGATGTGTGTCCATGAAGTCGAGGACGTATGCGACCGCAGGGCGGGTCAAGGCCCACCATTGCGATCCGCCATAGGGTTTCAGCCTGCCGAGGACGGGCCCGAAATCCCGCTGCCTGGGAAGCAGACCCACCCCTTGGGCGGTGCGCTTCAAACGGTTGATCACACGGGAAGCGGTTTTTCGCGGCTGATAGGTCACCAGCCTCGACAGCGGCTTGGACCCATCCGCCGACGGCATGGGCGTCAGGTTGATGAATTCCATGTCCGCGTGGGCCTGGAAAAACTGGTGGATGAACGCATTGCTGCGTACCGGATAGTCCGACCCGCTGAGCAAGACGAAGCGCGCATGCGCCAGGCCCGGCTGCGAAAGCGCCGCGCGCATCAGCGACACAATGGCTTCGACCTGGGAGTAATCGCCCCAGAACACACGGGCGCGCTCCTGCAGCACGTGAACACATGGAGTGGCTGGAAGGTTGAAGTCAGCGAGTCGGGACTTCCTGTCGATATGGATGTAGAAATGGCTGTCTGGCGTGGACAGGCGTGCGATCAGCTCGCGCAAATGGGCGGGCTGATCGTGGGCCAGGATGAGGTAGGCGATGTCCATGCGTGTCTCCAGGTTGCGTCAGACCGCGGTCGGCGCCGGAATCCGTTGCGCCTGCGGACCTTTGCGGCCGAGAAGGTGGAGCTTGATGGTGGTTTCCTCGTTCATCATCGGACAGTGAAGATTGCGAAACAGGGCATAGCGGGCGAGCATGACCGGGCGGCTGCGGTTGGCCAGGATCTGGCGGTAGCGCAATTCGCGCTGGACCTGCGCCGGGTGTGCGTCCATGCGCTGCAAGGCGGTACGCACGGCTTCGAATTCCGCTGAGAAATCGGTTTGCGCGCCCAGATCGAACAAGATGCCGCCGTGGTTGCAGAAGGGCGTTGGATCGAAGCGGGCGGTGCCGGCCATGCCGCGCAGACGCTCGGCCAGATGCAGCGAGACGGTCTGCGAGGCGGCCATTTGCGCCGCGAATTTCTGGCGCCCCACGCCGCCAGGATGAACGCGATAGTGGATGAGTTGTTGCGGCAGATTGGCCACCAGGCCGAGGAGGGCGAGTTGACCGAACAGGAAATAGTCTTCCACCAGATTCCCGAACTCGGGCGCGGGGCGTGCCGGTTGTCCGGCGCCAAATTCCACGCCATAGCGCGCGCCCAGCGCCTGCAGCCGGTCCAGCCGCATGGCCACAGTGGGATGCGCCACCGGGTTGCAGAACAGCATGGCGGCGGCGATGCGGCCGGGTTCCGTGGGCAAGGGATGCTGGCGCAGCGTCCTGCCCCGGTCGTCGAAGTTGATGAGCTGCCCGCCGATGGCCACCATATCGGGATGCGCCGCGAAGCCCGCCTGGGTGTGGCGCAGGCGCTCGGGAAGGGCGATGTCGTCGGCGTCGTGGCGCACCACGTATTTCGCATCGCACAGATCGAGGCCGGCATTGAGCAGGCCGGACAGGCCACGGGCGTCAGGCAGGCTGTGGATGCGGATGCGCGCGTCCTCAAGCGCATGGGCCTGGGCGATGCCCAGGGTGCGGTCGGTCGAGCCATGGTCAAGCACCAGCAGGCGCCAGTCCTTGAAGGTCTGGGCACGGATGCTGGTCAGGGCTTCGGCCAGATAGGCCGCGCCGTTCTTGACCGGCAGCAGGATGTCGAAGTAGGCCATGGAGGATGCGGGATCAGTACGCGTTCTGGCTGCGGAAACCCTTGAAAATGGTTGCGACGATGATGCGCATATCCATGACCAGCGACCAGTTGCGGATGTACTGCATGTCGTACTCCACCCGTTTTTGCATTTTTTCCACGCAGTCGGTCTCGCCGCGCCAGCCGTTGATCTGCGCCCAACCGGTGATGCCGGGCTTGACCTTGTGACGCAGCATGTAACCGTGAATCAGCGCCCGGTACTGCTCGTTGTGCGCCACCGCGTGCGGGCGCGGCCCGACGATGGACATATGGCCTTGCAGCACATTGAAGAACTGCGGCAGTTCATCCAGAGAAGTGCGGCGCAGGAAGGCGCCGACCGGGGTGATGCGGGAATCGCCGCGAGTGGCCTGCACGACCGTGTCGCCATCTTCGGTGACCGTCATGCTGCGGAATTTCCAGACCTCGACGATCTGGCCGTTGAGGCCGTAGCGGCGCTGCTTGAAGATCACCGGCCCTGGCGAGGTGAGGCGCACCGCGGCGGCGATGGCCAGCATCAGAGGACTGATGAGCAGGAGGATGAGACTGGAGATGGCCACGTCCTCGATGCGCTTGAGCAGGCCGTTGACGCCGAAGAACGGGGTGTCGTACACGCTGATGATGGGATGCCCCGCGACCTCGCACCAATTCACCTGGTTGCGTTCGAAAATGTAGGCGTCCGGCACGATGAACACGGAAGCCGTGGAGTCGGCAAGATCGCGCACCAGGCTGTCAATGCGCTGCTCTGCGTAGGTCGGCAGGGTGATGAAGACGAAGTCCACGCGGCCGGCTTTGGCGTCACGCACCAGGCGGTCGAAATTGCCGATCAGCGAGAGGTCGCGCAAGTTCAGCCGCTTGGCGGTGCGGTCGTCATACACCCCGGCGATGCGCAGACCCGACCACATCCGATTGCTCAACTGGCGTGCGATGCGGTCTGCCGTGCGGTTGGCACCAACGAACGCCAGGATGCGCACGCCCACGCCCTGGCGGGCATTGCGCTCGACGTGATGACGCAGATACGCACGCTGCCCCACCATCAACGCGGGCACCATCAGGGCCCACAACCCTAGAGAAAGCCGCGAGTAATCAGTCGTGACGTGCAGCGCAAATCCGGTGGCCAGCAGCGCGATCAGAACGGCGCACCAGACGATCATGATCTGCCGCGCCTCCTCGCGCAACGGCAGCAGCTTCCAAGAGTCGTAAAGCCCCCAGAACCGGGCGCAAATCTGAAAAAACAGGAGCGCGGTGGTGATCAGCATATAGATGTGATCACCCGGCACACCCTTGTTGAGCAAGACGCTTGCCATCAGCGCGCCGACGATGGAGATGGCATCCATCATGCGGAGAAACAGCTCCGCATTGTCGTAGGACGACTGCACAGCTCCTCGCATCATGACATAGACCTCCTGGGACTCGGCATTGACCCTTGCTGCGCGCAATCTGCGCCCTACTGCGGTCTCGCGTCGTTACCGCGAGACGTGCAGATCTCGTGCAAAAGGGCTATGCCCGAACGGATTGCTAAACGCTGGTCGCGCGCTGCGACCGCGGCCTGTCATATCGCTCGATAAGCAAGTCATGGGCCAAGACGCAACGGGCAGGCCAACGACCCGATATCGATCGCAAAACACCGGCCTGGCGGCCGACTGCGGCGGAATACGCAGTACCCCTTGCCGCAGCCCCTCGCAACAAACGGATGTTGCGCCGCACAAAATCCGTGCGAACCGCACCAAGTCCGTTACGTGAACACGCCAAACCGGACGCCGAAATCATCTGAAACCTCACAGCGCAAGAGCCAACACTCGCGACCCGATTCTTGCGTTGCATCTCCCGCCCACCCCAGGCACCGATCGCCAATCGAAACTGCAGCTTCATACGCATGCCCGTGCCTTCATGGCCTCTCGGCAGAGCCGTAGTCCACGGCCTTGCGCAACCAGGCTGCCGCCTGCTCGTCGCCCTGGGGTACGCCCAGGCCGCTCTTGTAGAGGTCTCCGAGGGCGTACTGTGCCAAGCTGCTTCCCTGATCAGCGGCCTTTCGGAGCCAGTGGACGGCCTGCTCGACGTCACGCGCCACGCCCCGACCATCCCGATACAGCATGGCCAAGTAATACTGGGCCGCGCTGCATCCTTGTTCGGCGGCCTGCCGAAACCAATGGGCGGCCTGCTCGAGGTTGCGCGTCACGCCCAGTCCTTCCTGATAGAGATCGCCCAAGTGATACTGGGCCGTGCCGTGACCCTGCATGACCGCTGCCCGCAGCCATTGCAAGGCCAAGACGAAGTCCTGGGGAACGCCCAGCCCAAGCTTGTACAGAACACCCAGGGCACACTGGGCGCGAGCATGCCCCTGCGCCGCCGCGCGGCCATACCAGAAGGCGGCTTGCTTGTAGTCCTGCGCAAGGCCCTGTCCATGTTTGTAGAGCGATCCCAGGTGGTACTGGGCGTTGCCGTTTCCTTGCTCGGCGGCTTTGCGCAACCAGATCGCCGCCAGCGCGTAATCCTTGCTGGCCTTGTACGACAAACCCGCAGCGAGCGGATTCACATGGCTGGAAGAAACGCCGGTAGCGGGTGCGCTCGGGGGTTCGAACAGCTTCGCCCGCCGCGTGGCACGTTGGGAAGCTGTGGTTTGCGTTGGATTTCCAAACATGACCAATCCTCCTCGAAACCATGATGAGCCGGGATACACACCACAAAACAGTGAAGTCTGTAAAACCATGACCCGTTGCTAGACCATCAAGGTCTGGCGATTGGGATCAGAGCCCTAAGTGAGCCTCATGGGCGCCAAGAGCGCGCGGACAGATCCTCACAGCGGAGCGCATCGTCCTCTGAACATACCGACGATGAAAGCAGTTTGCGTGCCATGCCAGATTTAATCTTGAGAAATTAAGAGCTTAAAAATCAGCCGCGACGTCAGCGTCATGCAAAGGCAAAGAAAGTCCATCGCTGCCGCAAAAAAGCGTCGCTTTTATCAGACGCCAAAAACTAGATGTTTACAACACCTTGTTTTAGCTCGATTTTTTTGTCTTTAGAAAGCGACGCCCTGTGCCGCCGCGAACGCAGCGCCTCAGGACAAGGCCCGCTCGTATTGCCAGTCGAAGCCACCCTCAGGCGCCGAATGTCCACGCATCCATGCTCAGCACGCCGTAGTGCACGCCGCCGTGCCAGTGCCGCGGCCGAGCAGCAGCCCCAGCAGCTCCCAGCGCCCAGAACAGCGGCAGCAGGTGTTCGTCTGTAGGGTGGGCGCGCTGCGCATGGGGCGCGCGGCGCCTGTAGTCAAGCAACGCTGCAATATCGCCTTGTTCGATCGACTGGCGCATCCAGTCGGTGAACGCCACCACATAAGGCTCGGGCGGACTGTCCGTGGCGGCGCCAGGACGGAACTCATGCAGGTTGTGGGTCAGGCTGCCCGTGCCGAACAACAGAACCCCCTCGTCGGCCAGGACGCTGAGGGTCTCGCCAAGGCGAAAGGCCCCGGCGGCATCGAGCGGCCAAGGCATGGCCAAGGGCACGACAGGAACGTCGGCCTGCGCAAACAGGACGCGCAGCGGCACCCATACCCCATGATCCAGGCCGCGCTCGATGTCCAGCCCCGTCGGCCATCCCGCCTGTCGAAGGAGCGCGGCGACGCGCCTCGCAAGCGCCGGATCGCCACTGACCGGATAGCGCAGCGTACGCAACGCCGGGTCGAAGCCGCCGAAGTCGTGAAGCGTCGCGGGCTGCGGGCTTGCTCCCACCAAGGGCTCTCGCGCCATCCAATGCGGCGAGAACGCCAGGATGGCCACCGGACGCGGCAAATCAAGCCCGAGTTCCCGCAGCATGGGCACCGCAGTACCGGGTTCCAGAGGAAGCATGGGCGAACCATGCGAAACAAACAGGGTGGGCTGACGGGGCATGGCCAAGACGGAGTACGCAGCGCTGATCGTGGCAATTCTGCGCGCGAAACGCCTGCCGCGCATGGCATGGGACGGTACCGGCGGCATCAAGCGGCGCGCGCCAACCCATCGTCGAGAAACAACGACCGCCGCGCGATGGCGCCACCCTGCGCTCGAACTCCCAGTGGTTTTTGTACACAAAACAAGGGGCCGTGCATGCCTACGGGCTTTGGGTCTTGCCCATATCATGTTTAGCCCTAAGGCCTAGAACTCCGCTTCGCGCCACCGCAGGCCAGAGTTCCCCCCGCGCATTCATGCTGCCCTTGCACTCCCCATGAGCCCCAACTCAAACCTGCATACGCCCATCACCGGAGGAACTGGCCGCCTTCAATCGACAGCCCAGCGCACCCATCGAGGCCTGCGCCTGCTGCCTCTGGCGCTCTTGCTCGCCGCCGCCGCGATGTCCGGCTGCACCACGGTCGGACCGAATTTCAAGACTCCGCCCGCCCCCACCGTGGCAAGCTATACCCGCGCGCCACTGCCCGCGGGAACGGCCTCCGCCCCGGGCAGTATGGGCGCAGCGCAACGCTTCGGCGCCACGCAGGCCGTGGCGCCGGACTGGTGGCGGCAATTCGGTTCGGCCAGGCTGGACGACTTGGTTCAGCAGGCGCTGCGCAACAGCCCCACGCTGGCCGCAGCAGAGGCCACTCTGCGCCAGGCGCAGCAGACCTACGCCGCGCAAGCGGGCTCCACGCTCTACCCCACGGTCAACGGCAAGCTCGGCGTCAGCCGCAACGCCTTCAGTGGCTCGAGCTTTGGACAGAATACCGGCTCGACCAACATCTTCAACCTGTACAACGCCAGCGTCGCGGTCAATTACAACCTCGACCTGTTCGGCGGCAACCGCCGCGCGCTCGAGGCGCTGGCGGCGCAGGCCGATTACCAGAGCTTCCAACTCGCCGGCGCGCGCCTGACCCTGGCCGCGAACATCGCCGTCACGGCCTTCAGCCAAGCCCAGTTGGGCGCCCAGATCGAGGCGACCGAGGCCATTCTCAAGGCCCAGGAAAGCCAGCTGGACATTGCCCGCAAGCGCTTCGCCCTGGGCGCGGCCGCCAGGACCGATGTGCTGACCCTGCAAACCCAGGTGGAACAAACGCGCGCCAGCCTGCCGCCGCTGCGCAACAAGCAGGAGCAGGCCAACCATCTCCTGGCCGTGCTCATCGGCCAGGCTCCGGGAGCGGCCGACATCCCCCGCTTCACGCTGACCGACTTCGCGCTGCCCTCCGACCTGCCGATGGTCGTGCCCTCCGCGCTGGTGCGCCAGCGCCCCGACATCCAGGCTTCCACGGCGCTGCTGCATGCGGCCACGGCACAGTACGACGTGGCGGTGTCCAATCTTTATCCGCAGATCAACCTGAGCGCCAGTCTGGGCACCCAGGCCCTGACTCCCGGCGCCCTGTTCGGCCCGGGTTCGATCATCTGGAATCTGGCCGGGCAGCTTGCCCAGCCCTTGTTCAACGCCGGGCTGAAAGCTGGCGCCAACGCGGCCGAGGCCAGCCTGCAGGCCGCTGGCGCCAACTACCAGCAAACCGTGCTGCAAGCCTTGCGCAACGTGGCCGACGCGCTGCGGGCGCTGGACAACGATGCCCAGACCCTGCAGGCGCAGGCGGCCGCGGACACTTCGGCGCAGGAGTCGCTCAAGCTCGTCGAGCAGCAATACCAACTGGGCGCGGCCAGCTACTTGCAGCTGCTGACGGCGCAGCAGCAGGCGCAGCAGGCGCGCATCGGGCTGATCGCCGCGCAGGGACAGCGTCTGGCCGACAGTGCGGCGCTCTACCAGGCCATGGGCGGCGGTGTGCTGAACACGCACGGCACGCCGCCTGTCGCGCCCATGGCGGTGGCGCAGTGAAACGGCGGCCTTGACGGCGCAGCAATTCAATTTCCACGCCGGCGCTGCACGGGCGCCGGTTTGAACCGATTGACACAGACAAACCAGTTGGAACGGAGTTATCGATGGCTAAAGGCACCACCAAGCGCATGATCATCATGCTCATCATCGCCACCGTGCTCGTCGGCGGGGTGGTGTGGTTTCAGCACTTTAAGAAGACCATGATCGCCAAGGCGATCAAGGGCCAGTCCAATCCCCCGCAGACGGTGTCGACCATCGTGGCGCAGACGTCGACCTGGCAGCCGTCGATCGAAGCGCTGGGCAATCTGCGCGCCAGCGAACAAGCCAGCCTCAGCCCCGAAGTGAATGGACTCGTCACGGCCATTCACTTCAAGTCCGGCGAGAAGGTCCGCGCCGGACAGCCTCTGGTGGAACTCAACCCCTCGCCGCTGCGCGCGCAACTGGCCCAGCTGCAGGCGCAAGCTGCGCTGGCCGAACTCAATCTCAAGCGCGATACGGCCCAGCTCGAGGTCCAGGCCATCAGCCAGGCCGTGGTGGACACCGACACCGCCACGCTCAAGAGCATGCAGGCACAGGTCGCGGCGCAGAAGGCGCTGATCGCGCAAAAAACCATCTCCGCCCCGTTCTCCGGCCAGCTCGGCATCCGCCAGGTGAACCTCGGCCAGTATCTGGCTCCGGGCACGCCCGTGGTCACGCTGCAGAAACTCGATCCGATGGAAGTGGACTTCACCGTGCCGCAAAACCAGATCGACCTGATCCATATCGGCATGAAGGCCGAACTCAAGACCAGCGCGGTTCCAGGCAAAACCTTTGCCGCCACGATCACCGCCGTCGAACCGCAGATTCAGACCACCACGCGCAACCTCATGGTGCGCGCGCGCGTGCCCAACCCGAAGAACGAGCTGCTGCCGGGCGTGTTCGCCACGGTCACCCTCAGCGAGGGCCAGCCGCACCAGTACGTCACCCTGCCCAACGCCGCCGTTACATACAACCCGTATGGCGCCACCGTCTACATCGTCAAGGACGAGGGCAAGGACCAGGCCGGCAAGCCCAAGCTGGTGGCCGAGCAGCGTTTCATCACCACCGGGCCGACGCGTGGCGACCAGGTGGCCGTGATCAAGGGTCTCAAGGCCGGAGAAACCGTGGTGACTTCGGGGCAGCTCAAGCTGCGCAATGGCTCGCTGATTCTGGTGAACAACAGTGTGCAGCCGAGCGACAGCGCCCATCCACAAGTGCCCAACTCCTGAACGCCGCCCTCAACGGAAGCCGCGCATGAACAAGAAATTCACCGACATCTTCATCGAGCGCCCGGTGCTGGCCACCGTGGTCAGCCTGGTGATCCTGGTGCTGGGCCTGCGCTCCATGGGCCTGCTGCCCGTGCTGCAGTATCCCTATACGCAGAACGCCGTGGTGACCATCACCACGGCCTATCCCGGGGCCGACGCCAACCTGGTGGCCAGCTTCATCACCACGCCGCTGGAAAACGCCGTGGCGCAGGCCAACGGCATCGACTACATGACGTCCTCCAGCGTGCAGGGGATGAGCACCATCACCGCCAACCTGCGCCTGAACTACGACCCGGACAAGGCGCTCACCGAGATCAACACCAAGGTGAACTCGGTGCTCAACCAACTGCCGCCGCAGTCGCAAAAGCCGGTGCTGTCGGTGAGCATCGGCCAGACCATCGACGCCATGTACATCGGCTTCTACAGCGATGTGCTCAAACCCAACCAGATCACCGACTACATCATCCGTTCGGTGCAACCCAGACTGCAGGCCGTCGACGGCGTGCAGACCGCCGAGATCCTGGGCGCCAAGAACTTCGCCCTGCGCGCCTGGCTGAACCCGCAGAAGCTCGCTGCCTACGGGCTTACCGCGGCCGATGTGTACACGGCCCTCGCGGCGAACAACTACCTGGCCTCCACCGGCAACGCCAAGGGCCAGATGGTGCAGATCAATCTGGCGGCCAACACCGATCTGAAGTCGCTCGCCGGCTTCAAGAACATGATCGTGAAGACCGTCAACGGCCAGGTGGTGCGCCTGGACGACGTGGCCAACGTCACGCTCGGCTCGGATGACTACGACAGCTCGGTGGCCTTCGACGGCAAGACCGCGGTGTACGTCGGCATTCAAGTGGCGCCGGCCGCGAATCTGCTCGACGTGATTGCGCGCGTGCGCAAGGCATTCCCCGAGGTGCAGTCGCAACTGCCGGCCGGGCTCAAGGGCGCCATCGTCTACGACTCGACCAAATTCGTCAATGCCTCCATCGACGAGGTGGTCAAGACCCTGCTGGAAGCCATTCTCATCGTCACCGCGGTGGTGTTCGTCTTCCTCGGTTCGCTGCGCTCGGTGATCATCCCGCTGGTGGCCATTCCGCTGTCCATCGTCGGCACTTTCACGGTCATGCTGGCGCTTGGCTACTCCATCAACCTGCTGACCCTGCTGGCCATCGTGCTGGCCATCGGCCTGGTCGTGGACGACGCCATCATCGTGGTGGAGAACGTCAGCCGTCACCTTGAGGAGGGCATGTCGCGTTTCGACGCTTCGGTGCGCGCCGCGCGCGAGTTGGCCAACCCCATCATCGCGATGACCATCGTGCTGATCGCGGTGTACGTGCCCATTGGTTTCATGGGCGGCCTCACCGGCGCGCTGTTCACCGAATTCGCCTTCACCCTGGTCGGCACGGTCACCATGTCGGCCATCATCGCGCTGACCCTGTCGCCGATGATGTGCTCGCGCCTGCTGAAGGCGCCCGACCCGCAGAGCCACAACTGGCAGGACCGCCTGGTGCTGTTCCTGGATCGCAGCTTCGACCGCCTGCACAAACGCTACGAGCGTACCCTGCACGGCTCGCTGAACTACCTGCCGGTCACCGCAGTGATGGCGGTGATCATCCTCGGCTCCATCTACTACCTGTACTCGACCTCGATGTCCGAGCTGGCGCCGCAGGAGGACCAGGGCATCCTCATCTCGATTGCCTTCAACAACCCGACCGCCACCCTGGCGCAGCGCCAGCTGTCCGCCAACCAGGTGTACGACGTGTACAAGAGCTTTCCCGAGACCGATCACGTGTTCCAGCTCAACTCGCCCAGCCAGGTGATCGGGGGCATGGTGCTCAAACCCTGGGACGCGCGCAAGAAAACCGCCGCGCAGTTACAACCGGTGCTGCAAAGGGACCTGAGCCACATCGCCGGGTCCCAGATCGCGGTCTTCCAGCCGCCGCCGCTGCCGGGCGCGCGCGGCTTGCCCATCCAGTTCGTGCTCACCACGACCGAGCCCTTCTCCAAGCTCTACGAGGTGTCGCAGAAATTCCTGCAGGAAGCGCTCAAGAGCGGGCAATTCATCTTCCTGCAGTCGGACCTGCGCATCGACCTGCCGCAGACCCGCATCGAAATCGACCGCAACATGGCGGCCCAGCTGGGCCTGACCATGCAGGACATCGGCCAGGCCTTGTCGGCCATGCTGGGCGGCGGCTACGTCAACTTTTTCGAGCTCGACGGCCGTTCGTACAAGGTCATTCCGCAGGTGGAGCAGCGCTTCCGCCTCAACCCGGACCAGCTCAAGCACTACTACCTGCGCACCGCAAGCGGCAGCATGGTGCCGCTGTCCACCGTGGTCCATCTCAAGACTACGGTGCAGCCCGAGACCATCAACCACTTCCAGCAGCTGAACTCCGCCACCATCCAGGGCGTGGCCATGCCCTTCGTCGCGCAGGGCCAGGCCCTGAACGACCTCAAGCAGCTCGCGCAACGCACCCTGCCATCGGGCTACAGCTATGACTACGCCGGACCTTCGCGTCAGTTCGAGCAGGAATCCGGCGGTCTGGTGCTGACCTTCTTCTTCGCCCTGGTCATCATCTTCCTCGCCCTGGCCGCGCAGTTCGAGAGTTTCCGCGACCCCATCATCATCCTGGTTTCGGTGCCCATGGCGATCTCCGGCGCGCTGCTGTTCATCAACCTGGGCATCGGCCACGCCACGCTCAACATCTACACCGAGGTCGGACTGGTCACGCTCATCGGGTTGATCTCCAAGCACGGTATTCTGATCGTGGAGTTCGCCAACAACCTGCAGCGCGAGGGCCGCACCAAGCGCGATGCCATCGAGCACGCCGCCGGCATGCGCCTGCGCCCCATCCTGATGACCACGGCCGCCATGGTGCTCGGCGTCATGCCGCTCATCACCGCCAGCGGTGCCGGCGCGGTGAGCCGCTTCAACATGGGCCTGGTCATCGCCACCGGACTGTCCATCGGCACGCTGTTCACTTTGTTCGTGGTGCCGGCCATGTACATGATGCTGGGCGCCGACCACAGCCACGAGGCTCGGGCCAGGGCTTTGCGCGAAGCCGAGGCGCTGGGGGCTTCCGGCGCGGTACCACACGCGAAACCGGCTGACAGTTAAGCCTTGCCTGCCGCGCGTGCGCAAAGGCCGGCATTGCCGGCCTTTGTTTTTCCTTGCGGCGGGAATCCGCCCCGTCAAACCAATCTGTCGGACGCCTTTTGCACCGCCTGCAGTCTGCGCCCGCTGCGGCGCTCCCAGTCGACCTCCTGATCCCGGTCCACCGGGCCGACGTGGAAGTAACGGGCCTGGGGATGCGCCAGGTAAAAACCGCTAACGCTGGCCGCCGGCAGCATGGCCCAGCTTTCGGTGAGCGACATCTCGGCGTCGCTTGCGCCCAGCACCGAGAACATGGCCTCTTTCACCGAGTGCTCGGGGCAGGCAGGGTAGCCGGGAGCGGGGCGGATGCCGCTGTATTGCTCGGCGATGAGCTGCGCGTTATCGAGATGTTCGTCAGCGGCATAGCCCCAGAAGTCGGTGCGCACGCGCAGATGCATCCATTCCGCCAGCGCTTCGGCAAGCCGGTCGGCCAGCGCCTTGATCATGATGGCCTGGTAGTCGTCGTGGCCGGCGAGAAACTCCTCCACCTTCTTCTCCACGCCCAGCCCGGCGGTGACCGCGAACAGGCCGATGTGGTCGGGTGCGGCGCCTTTCGGGGCGATGAAGTCGGCCAACGCAAGGTTGGGACGGCGCACGCCGTCGACCACCGGGCGCTCGGTCTGCTGGCGTAGGCCGTACCAGGTCATCAGGACTTGTGCGCGGCTCTCGTCGGTGTAGATCTCGATGTCGTCGTCGTTCACACTATTGGCCGGCCACAAGCCGATCACGGCGTGCGCCTGCAGCCAGCGTCCTTCGATGATCTTCTTCAGCATGGCCTGTGCGTCGGCGTAGACCTGCCGCGCCTGCTCGCCGACCACCGCGTCGTTCAGGATCGCCGGATACGGGCCGGCCAGGTCCCAGGTCTGGAAGTAAGGCCCCCAGTCGATGAAACGCGCGACGTCACTCAGGTCGACGTTGCGGAACAGGCGCTTGCCGATGAACTTGGGCGCGGGGGGCAGGCCCTCGGGCCAGTCGATGCGCAGCTTGTTGGCGCGCGCTTGCGCGAGCGTGATCAACGGCGTCTGCTTCTTGCCGGCATGCTGGGCGCGGATGCGGTCGTAGTCGGTCTTGAGTTCATCGACGAAGCCCGCCGCCTGCTCGGACAGCAGGCTTTGCGCGATGCCCACGCTGCGCGATGCGTCGGGCACGTAGACCACGGGGCCTTCGTAATGCGGTGCGATTTTCACCGCCGTGTGCACGCGGCTGGTGGTGGCGCCGCCGATGAGCAAGGGAATTTTCTTGACCCGGAAATAGTCGTCGCGCTGCATTTCCGCCGCGACGAACTGCATTTCCTCCAGGCTCGGCGTGATGAGCCCCGACAGGCCGACGACGTCCGCGCCTTCCACCTTGGCGCGCGCCAGGATGTCCTGGCAGGGCACCATCACGCCCATGTTGACGACGTCGAAGTTGTTGCACTGGAGTACGACGGTGACGATGTTCTTGCCGATGTCGTGCACGTCCCCCTTGACTGTGGCGATGACGATCTTGCCGCGCGGCTTGACGTCGCCGCCGGCCGCTTCGATTTGGCGCTTCTCCTCTTCGATGTAGGGAATGAGGTGGGCCACGGCCTGCTTCATCACCCGCGCGCTCTTGACCACCTGCGGCAGGAACATCTTGCCCTGGCCGAACAGGTCGCCGACGATGTTCATGCCCTCCATCAGCGGACCCTCGATCACCGCCAGCGGGCGCTTGCCCTCGGCGGCGAAGCGCGCGCGCAGCTCCTCGGTGTCCTCGGTGATGAAGTCGGTGATGCCGTGCACCATGGCATGGCTCAGGCGCTGCTCCACGGGTTGCGCGCGCCAGGCGTTCCTGGCGCCCTCGTCGCGCACGGTGCCCTTCACGCGCTCGGCCATCTCCACCAGGCGCTCGCCGGCGTCGGGTCGGCGGTCGAGCACCACGTCTTCCACCCGCTCGCGCAGTTCGTGGTCGAGGTCGTCGTACACGCCCATCTGCCCGGCGTTGACGATGCCCATGTCCATGCCGGCCTTGATGGCGTGGTAGAGGAACACGGTGTGGATGGCCTCGCGCACGGCGTCGTTGCCGCGGAAGGAGAAGCTCACGTTGGACACGCCGCCGCTGACCTTCGCGCC
>JAJXUC010000169.1 GCA_021783435.1 Pseudomonadota bacterium
ACCTGCGACACCGTGGCGAACGCCGCCTCGAACGTCAGCCCCCCGCCGCCAAGCCTGCCCGCTGGCTACACCGCCTTGGTGACCGTGGTGCCCACCAACCAGCCTGCCGACTCCTACAGCTGCGGCACAACCGGATACACAGCCAACTACTACGACATCTTCCTGCATACGGCCGAAGCCAACGGCACCACTGCAGCCAACACAGAAGCCGTGTTCAAACTCTGCACGCCAACATCATGAGAACCAAGGCCGTCAGATCTGCTCGGCAGTTCAATTTCTATGGCGCAAACCCTAAAAATGGGGATAATCAGGCCGTTCTTGCACAAATATTGTTGCCAGCACACTCACCTAAAAAATGCCAACCTGCTCTTTTATTCGCCGTCAAAGAGCAAGAACTCACCTCCGCCACACTGCGCAAGAGGCATCATGATGTATAAATCTTTGTTTTTAAAAATCGCACGCACACTACCAATAATCATTAGTTTTGGCATAGTTTCTGCGCAAGCAGGAACCACCGTCGTGGACGATTTCACAGGAACCTCTGCAAACCTGCCTTGGAAAGCTTTTAATGGCGCCTGCTTGACAGCAGGAAATGGAGCAGGCCCAATCCCGGCATGCAAGGGACTCGCTTACTATGGCAACGAAATCCAAACAGGATTAACAAATAACCAAGATACGCCAGGTTTTGGTGCACTGCGATTTACAAATGGCTGCGCCAACGGGACATGCTATTACCATCAAAATGGAGCCATTATTTCAACGGCCCCATTTCCTAGCAACCAAGGCATTCAAGTTACCTTTACAACCTATACCTATGGCGGGGACAATTCAGGTGGCCACGGCGCCGATGGAATTGGGTTCTATCTCCTCAATGGAACCCAAGCGCCCAATATAGGAGCATGGGGTGGAAGTCTTGGTTATAGTTGCTCGAACACAAACCCACCTTATAATGGCATGGCTGGTGCCTACCTTGGCCTTGGGATCGACGAATATGGGAATTTCCTCAACCAAGGTGACAACACGGCAACCGGCTATGGCTATGTACCAGGAAGAATTGGACTTCGTGGTTATGGCAATATAAATTTGGCTGCTCTGCAGGCCATCGACACCTCGGCAACCACCTCGACTGTTCAAGCCGTATGCAAAAACGGCGGAAATTATGAGGATCACACCCTGCCTGACTATGCCGCCATACCTAACGCCTATAAAATTCTGCCTTCAAATCAACCCATCGCCGATGAATCCGCCACAAATAGAACACAGGCAAGACCCATTACATACAAATTAATTATCACATCAAGCGGGTTATTGAGTTTTTCATATAATTATAATAATACAGGATTTACACCAGTCATCAGCCAGCAAGACATTTCATCCTCAAATGGGCCGATGCCACCGAGCTTTCTCTTTGGTTTTGGCGGCTCGACTGGAGGCAGTGACAATGTTCATGAAATCACCTGTTTCGAAGCAAGTCCTTCAACACGCGCAACCAGCTCTCCGATTGCGCCTCTTTCCCTCTCGGCAGGTAGTCTAATCTATGAACTGAGCAGCAACCCAGACCCGGTTGCAGGCCATGTCCAGGCGTTCCAAACCGTTGCGGCGCCCACGTCAACAGCCAGTGCCCCAGTCGGCACAGCCAGTGGAGCTGCCATCTGGGATGCCGGGGACCCAACCCACATGCCAGCCAGCGCACGATCCGGCGATCTGTACTCTACCGGTCCAACACCCTCCACGGGATCGCCCGCAGGCGCTGGCGTTGTGACCTTGCTGACATCACTCGATTCAACAGCGTTCGCCTTAACTTCGCCCACCACCTGCGTGCCCAGCATCAGCGTGATCATCGACTACACCATCGACCCAAACTATAACCCCACCAGCAGTTGCAATTATCTGAATGGTCGGCAAAGCGGCTGGATGCTCGGCGGATTAAGTCAGAACGATCATGCTCAATATCTCGGCCCCCCTGGGAATGCCAATTTGTTGAGCCTAGGTGGTTATGTACCTTTCGCCCAGAACAATAACAGCAGGGAGAAACTCTTGCTGTTCACCAGCAATGATGGTTTTCTCTATGCGGTGGACGCCATGAGCGGCAACTTAGTATGGGGCTGGATGCCGAGACCGTTCGTAGCACAATTGCAGGCATATCAAACCTTTCAGTCCAGCGGCAACTTCGACGGTGGTTTCACCACAACCGATGCCGTTGACACAACCACCAACCCGGCCGCAAGCAACTGGGCGACTTATGTCGTGGGAACTGCGCAAGGCGGCGCTTATCACTATGCGCTCAAGCTCAGTAGCAATACAAGCAGCAATTCGACATCCCCACCATCGCCCACCAGCCAAACATGGGGTACCGCGGTATCGAGTGGGACGTCGCCGCAAGAACAAGCGCCGGTGATTGTGACGGTCAAAAATACACAATATGCTTTGTATATTGTCAACACAATAACAGGGACTGGTAGTAGCGCTGTAACAACCAGCACGCTGTATGAACAGAATGTTGTAACCGGACTCCCTGCGAGTGGAACCGCTATTTCGGCCGCGCTCCCCTTCGTCGCCAACAGCTTGATCACATATGTGTCGTCCACGGGCTCCGTATGGATCGGTGACAACAATGGCGGCGTCTGGAGTCTGAACGTCTCCGGCACAGCCTCATCGGATGCAGGCAGCGCGGTGCAAGTGGCCACCACCAGCCCCAAGGCGCCGATCAATTTTGTTGGATACACAGAGATTAGCGGACTGCCGTACATCTGGGCAGCAACCCAGAATGAAATTACGGCATTCTCTTTGTCCGGTGGCTCAGCTCAAATCCTTTGGGCGAGCAGTGGAGGAGCTAGCCCCAGCGGGTATTTACCCACTGGCAGTAGCGGCGGCCTACAATCCAGCACGTCGGTTATGCCCCTACAAGTCGGAGGGCAGATTTCTGCGCCGCCAGCTCTTGTAAATGGAGTGCTGATCGTGCCGGTATACGTGCCGCCCACATCAAGCTGCGCTTTAGTAGGGGTCGGGTTTTACGATCTGTTCGATTTACTGTCTGGCGGTTTGCCAAAAATTCCGATTACTTACAAAAACAATACAATCACCAACGGTATTGTTTCGCTGGGTTCTGGAATTCCATATACGCCATCGGTTTCAGTCACGCCGAATGGGACTGTCGTTTATCCTGGTAATAGTCAGGCTCCGAATCCTCAAAACCCGATCAGTCCGATCTTGTTTGGCGGCAGCGTGATGAACAAGCCGATTGCCTGGCGCCAGTATTGACAACCCACTACGCCACAGATGGAATGCAGGGATCATCCTCTGACCGCCCCTGCGCCAGTCGGACAGCGTCGCCGCCAGCGGCGGTGTTGACGAGGAGAGGCTCTACTCGGAGCTGAAACGCGCCAGATAGTGCGGGCCTCCGGCCTTGGGGCCGAGCCGTACCGGACAGGCCATCGCAGCCAGGGGACTCTACGCCACCACAGCGCCAATCATGTTGCGATTGACGTGGACGTGCGCAGCACGGGCTGGGCGGATGCGACTCGCGTATCCATCGATGTAGGTCTGCGCACCAAGCGTGAAACCTGAGCCCGGAGCGTCGAGGCGTCCAACAGCGCCTCGGACTGACCCGCCTTCCTGCGCAAGATTTGCGGCGCGGGGGTCGAAGATTCCCTCGCGCATGGCCACACTGCTGGCCTCACCCCCCAAAACGCGTGTTGTATTTGCCTCTCGCAAGCAGACACTTATTCCTGCCTGAACATTTTTTCCAGCAGGTGATTCGCCACATACTCTTGGAAGCATTCACACATTGCTCCCGCAATGCGGCATATGGCTGAAACAGTCGGCGCGCAGCCGACCGATGAAGCGAAACTGAAACGTCAAAATTTCCGTGAACCTTCCATCGCCGCATGGCACAGACTGAATACCGTATCCCTCCTTGGAGAGTTGCCATGCAAGCCAAAAACGTTGCGAAGTCCGCTTTTTCCATGCCGCTGTCCAGCCCGGCCTATCCACGCGGCCCCTACCGCTTCGTCAATCGCGAATTCCTCATCATCACCTACCGCACCGACCCGCGGGCCCTGCGCGAACTGGTGCCGGAGCCGCTGAATCCCGCCGGCGACACCGCCAAGTTCGAGTTCATCCGCATGCCCGACTCCACCGGCTTCGGCGACTACACCGAATCGGGCCAGGTCGTTCCCGTCACCTACAAGGGCAAGCCCGGTACCTATCAGATCGCCATGTTTCTGGACGACGAGGCGCCGCTGGCCGGCGGACGCGAAATCTGGGGCTTTCCGAAAAAGCTCGCCAAGCCCCGTCTGCGCGTGGAGTCGGACACGTTGCTGGGCACGCTGGACTACGGATCGGTCCGCATCGCCACCGGCACCATGGGCTACAAGCACGAGGCGCTGGATCTGGATGCATTGCGCAAGAGCCTGCTGGCGCCCAACTATCTGCTCAAGATCATTCCGGACGTGGATTGCTCGCCGCGCATCTGTGAACTCGTCACCTATTTCCTGGAAGACGTGACGGTCAAGGGCGGCTGGAGCGGGCCGGCCGCGCTGGAATTGCACGCGCATGCGCTGGCCCCCGTCGCCAGCCTGCCCGTGCTGGAAGTGTTGTCCGCCGTGCACCTCGTGTCCGACCTCACGCTGGGCCTCGGCAAGGTCGTGCACGACTACCTTGGCAAATAGCATGCAGCGCGCCGGCGGGACAAACGGAATGTGACGGGCAGGTTTGTGTAAGGATATAGGGGCTTCAAGCGACAATTAATGCGTTTAATCCGTTCACAACTCATAGAAATTTCGGAGGCTCAACCATGAAAGACCCAGCCAACACCCTCGATCGCGTCGACCGGCGCATCCTTGCCCTGCTGCAGGGAGATGGACGCATGTCCAATCTGGCACTGGCCCAGGCCGTGCATCTGTCACCCACCGCCGTGCTCGAGCGCGTACGGCGGTTGGTGCGCGAAAAATTCATCCTTGGCTACGAGGCCAAGCTCAATCCGCAAAAGCTCGGCGCCGCTTTGCTGGTGTTCATCGAGGTGGTGCTCGACCGCACCTCGCCCGACGTGTTCGACCAGTTCAAGGCCGCGGTGAGCAACCGGCCCGAGATCATGGAATGCCACATGGTGGCGGGCGGCTTCGATTACCTGCTCAAGACCCGCGTGGCCGACATGCCGGCCTACCGCGATTTTCTCGGCAGCGTGCTGCTGAGCCTGCCGGGCGTGCGCGAAACCCACACCTACGCGGTGATGGAAGAAGTGAAGAACTCGCAGGCCTTGCAGGTGGAATGAGCCCGGCGCGCCGGGGTTGGCTCACGCCGCCCTGGCCTGCTTGGGTTCCGCTTTGGATTTTGCTTTGTGCGCCGGTCCGGGCGCCGGCGCCAGCTTGCTCACGCCCGGCAGATCACACGCCAACACCGCGCGGCGCAAGGCCTCGATGGCCTCCAGACGGGTGAAGCTCTTGCGCCACGCCAGCACGACGCGGCGCGACGGCACGGGTTCGCAGAACGGCACGTAGCAGATCTGCCCCGGCCCCTCCGGCGGCGCCTTGCCTGGCTCGAACGGCACCGACAGCTTGGGCAGGATGGTGATGCCCATGCCCGAGGCGACCATGTGCTTGATGGTTTCCAGCGACGAGCCCTCGAAGCTCTTGCGAATACCGCCCGCGTCCGGCGAGAACCGCGCGAACTCCGGGCAGATCTCCAGCACGTGGTCGCGGAAGCAGTGCCCGGTTCCCAGCAGCAACATGGTTTCGTCCCGGATCGCCTCGCTGCTCACCGGCGCGCTGTGCGCCAGGCGGTGGCCGTGCGGCACGGCGACCAGGAAGGGTTCGTCGTACAGCGGCGCGATGGCCAGGCCATGGTCGGGAAAGGGCTCGGCCAGGATGGCTGCATCCAGCTCGCCGTTGCGCAGCATGTCCAGCAGCTTGATGGTGAGCTGCTCCTGCAGCAACAAGGGCATCTGCGGCGTGGACTGGATCACCCGCTTGACCAGCGGCGGCAGCAGATAAGGCGCTACGGTGTAGATCACGCCCAGCCGCAAGGGGCCTGCCAGGGGATCCTTGCCGCGCTTGGCGATTTCCTTGATGCCGGCCGACTGCTCGAGCACGCGCTGGGCCTGCTCGATGATTTCGTTGCCAATGGGCGTGATGCTGACCTCGGTGCCGCCGCGCTCGAAGAGCTTCACGTCCAGTTCCTCTTCCAGCTTCTTGATGGCCACCGACAGCGTGGGCTGGCTGACGAAGCAGGCTTCGGCGGCGCGTCCGAAATGGCGCTCGCGGGCCACGGCAACGATGTAGCGGAGTTCAGTCAGTGTCATAGACGGAATTAAACCAGACTGCGGATCGAATTGCCCGGCCCTATGAAAAAACGTGCGCTCCTGGGCCATGAACGGCTGTTGCAGACCCGCCGAGGCCGGCGGCTCAGGCCGCCAGCCAGTCCAGCCGGCCCCCGAGCCAGCGATGCAGGTGTTGCCGCGCCGCTTCCGGGTCGTGGCGCAGCAGCCACAAGGCAGCCTCGCGCGCGGCTTCCAGCAAGGCGGCGTCGGTCTGCAAGTCGGCATGGCGCAAGGCCTGCAGGCCGGACTGGCGCTGGCCCAGCAGCTCGCCGGGACCGCGCAGCTCCAGGTCTTTTTGCGCGAGCACGAAACCGTCGGCGCTGTCGCGCAAAGCCTGCAGCCGCTCGCGCGCCATGGCCGAAAGCGGCGGCGTGAACAGCAGCAGGCATTCGGCCGCGTCGGCGCCCCGCCCCACCCGCCCGCGCAACTGGTGCAGCTGCGACAGGCCGAAGCGCTCGGCATGTTCGATGACCATGAGGGTGGCCGCCGGCACGTCCACGCCGACCTCGATCACCGTGGTCGCCACGAGCAGGCGCAACCGCCCGGCGGCGAAGTCGGCCATGACCTGCGCCTTGCGCGCCGCCGCGAGCCGCCCGTGCAGCAGGCCGACCCGCGCCGCGTCCCCGCCCAGCACCGTCTGCAGTTCGGCGAACGTGGCCTCGGCGGCGCGCAGCTCCAGCATCTCGTTTCGGCGCGCTGTTCGGCCGCGCGCTGGCGGCCCGCTTTCGAGTTGTGCCGACATCGCCGGCGATGTCGGCGGCGCGGCCTCTTCCACGAGCGGACAGACCCAGTAAACCTGGCGCCCGGCAGCGACGAGTTCGCGCACGCGCTGCACGACGGCGTCGCGCTTGTCGTCGGCGAACACCCGGGTGCGCACGGGACTGCGCCCGGGAGGCAGGTGCGCAATGGTGGAAACATCCAGGTCGCCGAACACCGCCATGGCCAGGGTGCGCGGTATGGGCGTGGCGCTCATCATCAGCAAGTGCGGTTCGCGCGCGTCGTCCCCGCCTGCGCCGGGGTCCATGCCCTTGGCGCGCAGCGACAAGCGCTGGGCCACGCCGAAGCGGTGCTGCTCGTCGACGATGGCCAGGCCCAGCCGGGTGAAGCGCACTTTGTCCTGGATGACCGCGTGCGTGCCCACCACCAACTGGGCCTCGCCGCTGGCGGCCAGCTCCAGCGCGGCGTCACGCTCGCGTCTGGTTTGCGCGCCGGACAGCCACGCCACGTGCACACCCAACGGCTGCAGCCAGTCGGCCAGCTTGCGCAGGTGCTGGGTCGCCAGGATGTCGGTGGGCGCCATGAGCGCGCACTGGAAGCCGGCGTCGATGGCCTGAGCCGCGGCCAGCGCCGCCACCACGGTCTTGCCGCTACCGACATCGCCCTGCAGCAGCCGGTGCATGGGCCTGTCCTGCGCGAGGTCGGCCGCGATTTCGGCGGCGCAGGCCTGCTGGTCGGGCGTGAGCGCGAAAGGCAGCGCGGCAAGCAGGCGTGTTTCCAGACGGTCGGGCCCGGCGCGCCGGGCGAGCGGCCAGGCCCGCAGACGCGTCCGCTTGGCGCGCGCCTGCTGCTGGGCGAGTTGCTGGGCCAGCAGCTCGTCGAACTTCACACGCTGCCAGGCGGGATGGCTGCGGTCCTCCAGCGACGCCAGCGGCGTGCCGGGCGGCGGCGCGTGCAGCAGGTCCAGCGTGCCGGCCA
>JAJXUC010000170.1 GCA_021783435.1 Pseudomonadota bacterium
GCGGCGCCGCAGGCAGCAGCATCACCTGCTCCGGCTCATAGGGGCGGTAACTCGTGGGCATGCATGCATAACGCAACACGCCCAGCTTCGCCGACATCAAAGCCTTCTGCCGCCCAGGCTCCTAGGCCTTCCGGATTGCTCCACTGTCCCAAAACGGTGGTCTGTGAGGGAGAAAATCACACCGGCAATCGAATGCGCCCATCGATCAATGCTTGGGCGCACTCGTAGTGCCAGTTGGTCCGCGTCGTTGTGACAAACCGTTGGAGAAAGGCCTTAGGCAGTCGCGGCGCGATGTTTGAGTTGTAGAGAACGATGCGCTGACCCGGAATGCTGGCGGTGAGGCGATCAAACAGAGGGAGATAGTCCTTGCCCCCTAGGAAGAGGACAGGTTCATCCGAGTTCACCGGGAGCATGTTGAAGTCACGGTAGGGAGCGCCCTTGCCCCTGCGCTTGAACGGCTCGGCGCTTGAGCTGAAGGTGATGTCGTAGGCCGGTGTGAGGAAATTCGTCCGAATGAGCCCCCAGCCGGCCGAGAGGATGAACAGCCTGTCCATCCCGAACCTCTGCGCCAAGCGACGGTAGGCGGGGTTCTCATATAGATCCATGGCGGCAAGCAGCCCAAAAGGGTTGTCAGCCGGCTCTTGATTCGCCTGGAGCAAAACGTCACGCCAGGTGCGCCGGTCGTCGGCCATGTCGTCTGGCCTTGCGTAGAGAAGCTCACCGCCCCTGGGTGCGAGCTGCGGTTCGGCCACGAACATGACCGTCCGACCCGTAGCTGAGCGGAGCATTCCTGCATTGGGGCGTTTGCTCGCGGCACACTGAATGATGATGTTCATTGTTCTCTCCTCGTTTCGGCCACAAGCGCGGCCATGATGTCCAGACTGTGCGGCTCAAAGGCCGCATCGACGTGATCAGAATTCCAAATTCCCGCTTTGCACGCCTGGCCGCGGCGGCACCAACGCCCCAGCCACGCGTCCGAGGGCGGGTCGACGGCGTCCCGCTCCGCATTGCTCAACAGCGCAATGGCGTTGCGCTCAATGATCCCTCGCATGCTTTGGGGTCCGGCCTCGTCGTTCACGGGCAGACAAATGAAAGGCATGTCCCGGATGACCGTGCTGACCTCGCGCTCGAGATCCAGCTCGCGCGCTTTGACATCGGCTGGCGCGTTGTTGCCAACACCCCAGGTAGGGTGGCTTTCGCCCCGGCGCCCCAGCAGCGCATCTCCAACTATCAGACGGAAGATCGAGCCGCGGTGATTGCCCCCACCGCTAGCCACCGAGCCCTTGTGCTGCGCAAGGCGGGACCACAGCGTGCTTTGCGCACCGCCTTTGAGCGCATGGGTGCCCACGCGAACGACGCGGAGGCCGCGTCCGCTGTGCGCACGCAGCTCGCTGCGCTCAAAGAAAAAATACACGCCACGCTGCGGCAATTCAGACCGCGCCGACGCAGCGCCGAGGGTACGCGTACCGCCTCCCACCACACACAACTGGTCGAGCAGCGCGTAGAAATCCCGCAGATACCCCAGTCGCGCCTCAAATGGCATTGTCATCATCGTCCTCTCTCGTCTGATCTTGAAGGAAAGGTGCTACGCACTTCTGCTGCCACCACCCGTCTGGAGTCAGTCACTTGCGCCAAAGGCGCTTATAGCGATGGCCCATGGTGAGGCAGTTGCCGCTGTGGCTAGACACGATCTTGTAGGCATCCATGTACTCATGCAGGCGGCGCAGGGGTTCGCGCCCGAAGTCCCGTTCCATCTGCCGTACGCTTGTCCCTGTGAAGACAACTTGGATTCCACCTCGCCCGTCGTAAATCATCTCGCCGTATGCGTCGAGCCACTGGTCGATGAAGGGCGGGATGCCGCGTTGCTGGGCGCGCGTCTGTGCGTGCTTGCTTTTCATGACTGTTTCTCCTTACTCCGTATCGCTGTCTTTTACCGACGGCATCTTGGCGAAAAGTTCTCTGAGCGACGCGCCAAATCAGGCGCTCTGAGTCGAACCAGGAACCTCGTGATCTGGCAAATACCTGGGCATCGAAGTAGAAGATGCGCTCGACATCGCGGAGCAGATCGAAATCTGATGCTTTCTTCGAGCCGACTCCGCCGACGGCTGCAGTCGGCCAGGAGCGGTCGCCTGTTGCGATCGCTCAACTGACGGCGTCACCCTGAGAGCCGACACTCGTCAATGTGAGTTGTAGACTGCCGACTAAGGGACTGCGCGCAGCGCCGCCACAAGCCTATCCGTATCCGAATGGCAGACCGTCTTCTCGTGAACTTCAAGTACCGTTCAGGCGCCGCTGCTCTGCGCGGCCTATCGGACGGCACCTGCTACTTCGCTCTCGCTGGCGAACTGAATGACTCACTGGAAGCCAAGTTCGCTCCGGCTCCCCCATCGTCATACGCCCAGACCTTGGCGCAAACGCTCACAGAACTGGCAGCTCAACGCAAGGAGCCCGCGAGGTACGAACCTGAAGAAGAAAGTGCTGAGCACCTCTCGAAACTGATTGCGGAGGAAGACGAGATCTTCGCGGCTAATTGCCAGCGCGTGGGAATTTTCTCTGGAACGACGCGCCCCGATAATCAGCCCATGTGGGCCTACTATTGCAATGACGGGCGCGGCGTGTGCTTCGAATTCGAGTGGCCCAGTGAGGTGCTCAAACAGTTCAGCCTGAGGCCCACGTTCGTCCACTACACGGGCCATCCACGCGTACATGACCGATTTGAGGACATGCGGGTGGAACTGCTCGCCGTGGGAGACATGCACCCGGACTGGACCGTGGAACAGCTTCACGAGTACTCGCAAACGCAAGAATTCTTTGCAAGATGGATTGCACGCTCGATGTCGCGCGCCGTATCCACCAAGCATTCGGACTGGGCGCACGAGCATGAGTTGCGGATGCTGAGCCCAAGGGCTGGTCCATTGCCAATCCTGAGGGAAATCCTGAAACGGGTGTATTTCACGCGGACAGACTTCCCCGAGTGGCGACCGATAATGATGCTGCTGCATCGGCTCTATCCAGGCGTGGAAATGGCGAAAGTGACATTCAGCCACACAGAGCCGCTGGTTTCGATCCAGCATTTGGAGGCGAAGCTCGTCCCAGTCGCGCTGTCAGCTGATGGCTTCACGCGAGTTGGCGATAACAAAGAGACCAGCAGCGACCAGCAGACCGCAGTCTGAACCCAAAGCGGACAGGCTGTCCAGGGCCGCGTAGAGCATCTCGCCGGTATGCTCAGCCTCTCATGTTCCTCGCAGCTACCGGTGGAGTAACCGCAATCGCTGCAGTGCGGTCGTCGGGAGAATCCTGATCGATGTCTGCATTGGGTCGAGAGCGCCAGTTCGATGGCGCTGAAAGCGGCCGTTCACGGGTCCGACGCTGTCGGCGACCGCTGACCACACCATTGCTGTCGTCGCCATAAGCCGGGCCCAGGGCCTGCTTTGGCCGACGACCAGTCTTGTGCGGTGCGGATCGGCCCCATATCCAGCGCGCCGCGTAGGGCGATCGACATGCCGGCGCCGGTGGCGGCTTTGGATCGGAATCGCTGGAGGGTTTGATCAGACGATGCGCCTGTCACGCGCATGTCCCGAGACGGGTGGTGAGCAAGGCGACTGCGGCAGCCCGCACGTGCGTCTCAAGGCTTGGCATTGAGCCACTGGATCAAATCGGCATAGGTCTTCGGGTTGCCGTTTTCCCAGCCGTCGACGTGCAGCGACTTGTTGAGAAAACTGTCTCGTCCCGTGGCAACGAGCGCCGCGCGCACCTTGTCCACGGCATCGGCTGATGTGCCAGGCGCGGCCAGCAGCGCCCAGAACGGCAGCGCTTGGTGCGCCAGGACCACGCCGCCTTCGGCCTTCCAGGCTTTCGACACCATGGGCGTGACGGCGCCGATCACGGCCGCTCGCGTGGTCTGCATGAATCCGGTGATGGCGTTCTGGTACTCGACGTGAACGATTCGCGGCAGAGTGCTGGCGTGTTGAAGCCAGAGCTTGCTGGCGACCTTGTCGACCAAACTGCCCTTGGCCGGGGTCAGCAAGATGGCCGAGGGGGACTTCCAGATCTGTGCCACGGGAACGCAGGTGGTCGCAGGGGCGTCTTGAACCCCCAGGACTGCGAGCGTGGGGCCGCCCAGCAGCACTTCGCCGGGTTTGCCGGGGCATGGCTGGGCGATGAAATCCGTGCCGAACTCGATCGGAAGCTTTGCCACCGCGACCAGGTGCCAGCCCTTGGCGAGCAGTGCTCCCGTCAGGTTGGCTGGCTTGCTGAACATGAAATCGAAGCCCTGGCCGCCTGCGCCATGGTTCGCGGCCGCCGTGGAGTAGCGAGCTTCCCAGATGACTTTGCGGCCCGTGGCGTTGCCGATCAGATCGGCAAGGCTTTGCGCCGTGGCGCCGACTTCGACGGCGCTTTCCTGAACCAAGCCATTCTCGATGCCCAGGGTCAGATTGGCGCCGCCGGACGCGGCCATTGCGGTGCCTGGCTGGGCCATCAAGGCGAAGAGCCCCGCGAGCAGCAGGCCGAAGGAATGCAGCGAGGCGGCGCGGCGGGGCTGGAAATTCCGTTTCAAAACCATGGGGAACATGATGTGTTTCATTCAAGTGACGGATTTTGGAAGCGAGGGTAACAGGAAGGAAGTGCCGCAGGCATGCCGCGCTGGTGGCACCTGCCCGGTGGTCGGGGGCGTGCAGGCACAGCAGGTCCGCAAGCGCCGCGCTAAGCTGCACAATTTGCCCGCGAGCCCATCATGTCTGAACTTCACAACCTGTTCCTGCCTTGCCCGCGCGGACTGGAGCCGGCGCTCGCGGCTGAAATGCAGGCGCTGGAAAGCCCAACTTTGCGCACGGGAAAAGAGGTTCCCAGCGGCGTGCCCGCCCGTGGAACGCTCGAGGATGTGATGCGGCTGAACCTGCATAGCCGCATCGCCTCCCGCGTGCTGCTGCGCTTGGGCCATGCGTCTGTCGAGCAGGCCGACGACGTGTACCGGCTCGCCCTGAAGATGCCGTGGGA
Organism: Pseudomonadota bacterium; assembly: GCA_021783435.1. The sequence continues at coordinate 4,999 of JAJXUC010000170.1, forward strand.
GCGCTGGTTCGCCCCGAAACAAACGCTGCGCGTGGACGTGACCGCCGACCACAGCCCGCTGGAAAGTCTGCATTTCGCCGCGTTGCGCGTCAAGGATGGGGTCTGCGACCGTTTTCGCATGCGCGGCATGGAGCGCCCCGACGTGGACCGCGAGCAGCCCGATGTGCGGGTGCACCTGCACCTGAGCGCGACCGAGGCGCTGCTGTATCTGGATACCTCCGGCGAGGCGCTCTTCAAGCGCGGCTGGCGCACGGCGCATGGCGAGGCGCCCTTGAAGGAGAACCTCGCGGCCGGCTTGCTCGCACTCTCCGGCTGGACGCCCGGGGCGGTGCTGTTCGATCCGCTCTGTGGCGCCGGAACGCTGGTTGTCGAAGCGGCGCAGATGGCCTGCAACCTGGCGCCGGGGCTGGGGCGCGGCTTCGGGTTCGAACGTTTGCGCGGTTTCGGCGCGCAGGCCTGGCAAGACATTCGCCAGGCCGCCCTGGCCGCGCGCCGCGCCGCGCAGGCGCCCATTTTCGCGGCGGACATCGACCCGCGCATGGTGGAGTTGGCGCGCGCTAATGCGCAGCGCGCGGGGGTGGAGGCGGTGGTCCAGGTCAAGCAGGGCGACGTGATGGACGCGGTGCCACCCGTACAACTCCAGCCTGGCCAGGCCGGCCATCTCGTCACCAACCCGCCCTACGCGGAACGCATCGAGGCCAAGGGCCGCGAGGCTGAAGAGTTCCTGCCGCGTCTGGGCGATGTGCTCAAGCAGCGCTTCACGGGATGGCATGCCGCCCTGCTGCTGGCCGACCTGCAGGCCGATCGCGCGCTGCGCCTCAAACCGGCGCGGCGGCATGTGGTCTACAACGGGCCGATCGAGTGCCGACTTTTCACCTTCCATCTCGTCGCCGGCAGGCCACCGCGCAAGGCATCGGCAGACGCGGCTGCCGCAGAGGAAACGCGGCGGCAGGCGGGTCCTGGCGTCGGAGACTGATCTCTGGTCCTGCAGGGCCGAGGCTAGAACGGCCGCAGCGCCAGGCGCAAGATCTCGGCGCTGTAGTGCCGGGCCACCTGGATGTTGAAGCGGTCGAAGTCGATGTGGGACGTGGCATCGGCACAGTCGGAAATGCTGCGCACGGCGGCGAAGGGTACACGGTAGTCCGCGCAGACCTGGGCCACCGCAGCGCTTTCCATGTCCACCGCCAGGGCGTCCGGCAGGACTTCGCGCAATTGCCGTACCTGATCGCCATGGTTGAAAAAGCGGTCGCCGCTGACCACCAATCCCTGATGGACTTGAGGTCTGGCAATGCCCAGCGCCTGCAGCCGTGCATGGCCGGCGGCGCTATGCAGGGTTTCGTCGACTGTGGTGCGCGCGGCATCCAGCAGATGCGCTGCCCAGTGGGGATCGGCCTTGAAGCGGCTCTTGCCGGTGAGTGGCACCTCGAAGCGGGGAAAGAGCGGCGAAGCGTCCAGATCGTGCTGCAGCAGATCGGTGGCCACGACGATATCGCCGACCTTCACATTTCCGTCGAGGCTTCCGGCCGTGCCGGTGAACAGCAAGGCGCCACAGGCAAATTCTGTGATCAGGCTGGTGGCGGTGCAGGCCGCGGCCACCTTGCCGATGCCGCTGAGAACCATCACCACCTCGCGCCCGTACAGGCGGCCGCGGTGATAACTGCGTTGACCGTGCAACTGGGCTGGACGCGTGGGTATCAACGCCTGTAGCAATATCTGCTGCTCTTCCCTCATCGCACAGAGGATGCCGATACGGGAGGATTCGAGCATGGTTGGCTGGTTTGAACAAACGAAAGGCGCGGCTCAGGAACCCAGGGCGTCGGTGAAGACGCCGACGCCTGCTGCCAGGAAGCGTGCGACGCTGCTGGGGTCGTTGACAGTGTAGGCGCGCAAATTCAGCCCCAGCGCCTGAACTTCCGCGATGAAAGCGGGCGTGCACTGCGAAGCGTCCAGATGCAGGGCCGCCAGGTCCAGTGCCTGCGCCACTTCGCGCCAGCGCCTCGGCAGCCGCTCGCACAACCACGCGCGTGCCAAGTCGGGCGCGGCTTGCCGGGCACCCTGCAGGGCCGGGATCGAGAACGAGGACAGGCAGGGCTGCTGCGGCGAGCCGGCCCACAGTCGGGCGGCCTGCAGGGCGATGCGCAAGCCCCAGTCAGCCTGCCGTGCGGCGCTGGCGTCGGCGTCGGGCTTGATTTCCAGGTTCAGCCAGACATCATGGCCGGCGATCAACTCGGCCAGGTCGGCAAGGCTGGGGATGCACTCGCCGCCGAAGCGGGGGTCGAACTTGCGGCCGGCATCCACACGCGCGAGCTGGCTCCACGGCTTCCAGCTCGCACGGCCGCTGGCGGCGGTGGTGCGGTCAAGCAGGTCATCGTGCAGGAGAAAGGGGACGCCGTCCACACTCAGTTTCACGTCGCACTCGAAGGCTGTCAGCCCGGTGTCCAGGCTGGCACGAAATGCGGCGAGCGTATTTTCGGGCGCCAGCGACCCACCTCCGCGGTGGGCGATGCGCTGCGCGGGGTTGATGAAGGTGAAGGCTTCAGGCGAGTCGTCGATCATTACGAAATGTGAAAGATGTGAATAAACATGTCAACAAATGCATTTCGTTATATCCGATCAAAATGTTCGAAATACCAGCCGCAGTAAGCCATGCGCGGGCCTGCCCATCTTGTGGGAACAAGGCGGGAAGTCCATGAAGGGGCGCATCGACTCATTTATGCGTTTTTGCGCATAGTCCGAACGTCGAGAGAGCGTTGTTTCCCATGTTTTGCTTGTACGTTGATCAGAAGAAAAACAGATCAAAACCATCGAAAAGACCAATTTGCTTGCCGGGGTGAAACATCATGCAATGAGTCCATCGCGTGCGACGGGAAAGCATCGATCGCGCGGATTCGCGGCCCATCCGGACCGCGAGCGACCTTGGAGGAAGATTGCACCATGGCATCAAACAAGCCCCAAATCGACGCCGCCGTGCGGCGGCAATTGTTGCAGGCCGGCGTGCTCGG
>JAJXUC010000026.1 GCA_021783435.1 Pseudomonadota bacterium
CTTCGGGATGGACGGCAATGCCGCCGACCTGGCCGCAATGGCCGCGTTCTTCAACTTCGTCTTGCTTGGCATACATGCTCCTGATTCTCATGCTATGCCTCGCACACAAAATTCCTGACAGGCTCACATGAGCAGGTTGTGCGCAACGCCCGCAACACCACTCCAAGCAGCCCAAATCACCAGGATTCCCCGCACGATCGCGCGGAAATTGGCATCCGAGCAATGCTCGCCCCCAGCGGACGCCATCCGTTGAACGCGGCGTGGCGCCAGCGCCACGCAATCCCTTGCATGTCCGGGTCGCAGTCGTCAGCATGCTTCCCATCGCGATTGATCGATTGATCCTTTCGGATCCGGTCCACCTTCGCCAAACACGCCCTACACAACCTTCACTCCACCGTCATGCGCTTCTCGACTGTCACGGTCTCCTCAAACATGCGCCCTGTCGTGCGCGTGCAAGAGGGGCTGCGTGCCAGCGTGGACCGACCGTAGAGTCTGACTCGATCTTCCCGCACCAAGCCCCGCCCACCGCGGGGCTTGGTCATTCTGGACAGGCTCCGCATTCACCCCAGGAGTTCTGTCATACAACATCAAGGGAAGGTCTGCAAAAGTCAGCCCCATGAGTGGCCCATGCGTTAAAGACAGATGAAACAAATCAGCCTTGCTGCGACCGGATTTGAGCTTGCGACAAAGCGCACGCGCAAGCGGGAATTTCTCGACGAGATGGACCAAGTGATTCCTTGGCCGGAACTGCTCGCCTTGATCGCCCCGTATGCGCCCAGCGGCAAGACCGGGCGTCCGCCGTTCGCCCCCGAGGTCATGCTGCGCATTCACCTACTGCAGCAATTCTTCGGGCACTCCGATCCGGCCATGGAAGAAGCCCTGCACGACATCCCGCTGTACCGCGAATTTGCCCGGCTCGACGTGGGCATGACGCGCCTGCCCGACGAGAGCACCATCCTGCGGTTTCGCCACCTGCTCGAAGCGCATGACCTGGGCCCGCAGATCCTCGCCGTCGTCAACGCCCCTCTGTCGCAGCGGGGCCTGCTGCTCAAGACCGGCACCGTGGACGATGCCACGCTGATTGCCGCGCCCAGTTCGACCAAGAATGCCCAGGGAGAACGCGACCCCGAGATGCACCAGACGAAGAAGGGAAATCAGTGGCATTTTGGGATGAAAGTGCACATTGGCGTGGATGCTGACAGTGGCCTGGTGCACACGGTGGTGGGGACGGCTGCCAACGCCCACGATGTGACGCAGGCCAGCGCCTTGCTCCATGGCGAAGAAAGCGATGTCTTTGCCGACTCCGGCTACGGTGGCGTGCACAAACGCGAAGAGGTGATCCAAACCCATCCCGACGTCGCTTGGCATGTGGCCATGATGCCCAGCCACCGCAAGGCGCTGGACAAGGACACGCCCATGGGGGCGATCATGGACGCTTTGGAGAAAACCAAGGCCAGCATTCGTGCCAAGGTGGAGCACCCGTTTCGGGTGATCAAATGCCAGTTCGGACATCGCAAGACGCGTTATCGGGGCTTGGCCAAGAACATGAGCCAGTTGCTGGTGATGTTCGCACTGTCGAACCTGTGGATGGTGCGCAAGCGGATTTTGCAAGGCGCCGTGGGATGAGTGCGTCTGCAACGCGGGCCAAGGCCCGAAAACCGGCCAAATCAGGCCCAAACAGCCCGAAATCGGCCCGATATTCAACTCTGATTTCACGATGTGAAGAGGCGCGCATCAACTCGCGTTTCGGCGCTGGTTGTGCAGACCTTCCCAAGCTGTCCTCGCCACAGCCATCGGCGCGGCCAACGGCGTGGTGCTCCCGGCCCTGGCGCTCGGACCCGGGGCCAACCCGGTGATCGTGCCGACTATCGACAAGGCCCGCCAGCGCAGCGGACAGGATCCGCTGGCCCCGCTGCACGGCCGGCTCGAGCGGCTGACCCCGTTCTCCCCGCGGGAGCAGCGTCAGGCGCTGGAGTCGGCGATCGCCCGGACGGTGGCGCAGGGCCGTACGGTCATGGCCGTGGACGATCTGCCGCTGCCAGTCGCGACCCAGCGGCGCCGCATCGGTTTTGTCTGGACGGATTAAGGAGATTGCGATGCGACTCCACATCCTGTCGGACCTGCACCTGGAGATGAAGGACTGGACGCCCCAGGTGCGCGATGCCGTTGTGACCCCTCTCGCCGGCGACATTCACAAGAGGGAGCGCGGTCTGGCGTGGACGCGGGCGCAATTTCCCGGACGCGTGTTGCTGGTGGCGGGCAACCATGAGCTCTACGGCGGCCATCTGCGCGACACCCTGTCGCGCCTGCGCGCCGCCTCCTGCGATCGGGTGCAAGTCCTGGAGAACGACGCGGTGGTGATTGACGGGGTGCGTTTCCTCGGCGCCACGGCCTGGACGGACTACCGCGCCACCGGCAACACGCCGCTCGCGCAGATGACGGCGTTTCAGCGCATGAACGACTTCCGCCGCATTCGAACGGCCAATGCCCCTGACGCTTATGTCCGCATCCATCCGGAGGATCTGGTGCTGCGCAATGGTCGCACCCGGCTTTGGCTGAAGGAACAACTCGCCCTGCCGCATGACGGACCTACGGTGGTGATCATCCATCATGCGCCGTCCCTGCAGTGTCTGGATGCGCCGTCCGGGAAGAAGGCGTCTGTGTCCTCCACGCTGGACCCGTTTCTGGACGCCGCCTATGTGAATGCGTGGGAGGACATGCTGGGCAAGGTGTCGCGCGGGCGATGAGCCGTCACTATCGGCAGGATGTCCGCGCTGTCCCTTGGCGGGCTGGGCTTGCAAGTGGCTCGATACAAGGTCGGCAAGGTGGCTCACGCCGGGTTCGGCGTTAACAGACAACGCATCAGATAGACTGAAAGGTCGTAAAAGTGGTGGTGAAGTGCCCCCATGGTTTACACGAGTAGGGCACGGCGGTTTCCTTTCCAGTGATACAAAAGAAAAATTGATGGTGCAGCGCACAGAGATTCCGGTGATCGACCTGTTCGCCGGGCCGGGAGGACTTTGCGAGGGGTTCTCGTCAATCGTGGATGGCAGTGGCTCGCCATGTTTGCCGGTCAAAGTCTCTATCGAAAAGGATGCCATCGCCCATCGAACTCTGATGCTCCGGGCGTTGTTCCGCAAGTTTCCGAAAGGCAAGGCCCCGCGCAGCTACTACCAATATGTGCGCGGAGAGATCACCCGCGAAGCGTTCTTGGCCCTGCCAGACGTTAAGGACAAGGCTGAAGAGGCTGGCAAAGAGGCGCGCTGCGCAGAGCTGGGCGTGACGCCGCAAGAAATCATCGACGGTTGGATTAGGGAGGCTCTCGCTGGTTGCGAGGACTGGATTCTGATCGGCGGACCACCTTGCCAAGCATACTCGGTCGCCGGGCGTTCTCGCCTGCGTCCGAAGGATCCCGGGGCCTTCGAGAATGACAAGCGGCATTTCCTCTACGTTGAATACTTGCGGATCATCCAGGAATTCAGTCCCACGGTCTTCGTGATGGAAAACGTCAAGGGCATGCTCACCTCCAAGCATGGCGGCACGAAAATTTTCGAGCGTATCTTGGCTGACCTATCCAAGCCGAGGGAAGGGCTTAGCTACCAGGTCCGCTCTTTTGTGGTACATGGGGATGTCCTTGATCCCAATGACTATGTGATTGAGGCTGACGACTACGGAGTTCCCCAAAGTCGGCATCGCGTGATCTTGTTTGGCATCCGCTCCGATGTGGCTGCGGCGACCCCCGCGCTTGCGCAGAATCCCGAGATGTTCCTGCTGGAAAAGTGCGAACGTAAGGTCGGCGTCAATGCGGCACTCTCCGGTCTGCCTCCTTTGCGTAGTCGGCTTTCCAGGGAGCAGGACTCGTCAGAGGCGTGGCTCAGCGTGATGAAAAGTGCTCCGAAAAGTCTGAAGGGCTGGCGCGCGCCGCTTCGCACGGAGATCGAGGCGCAGATGGCAAAGGCGCTCAAGAAGGCCGATAAGCTGAAAACCCCTGGCGCAGCCTACATTCCCATGGACGTCAAACCAAGTGGTGAGATGCCAGGCGAGCTCCGTTCCTGGTATCTGGACGAACGCCTGCGCGGCGTACTGCAGCATGAGACTCGCAAGCACATGCGCTCTGACTTGCATCGCTACTTGTTCGCCACGTGCTTCGTCGAGGCGCAGAAATACGCTCCCAACCTCACCAACTTCCCGCCGAAGCTGCTACCTGACCATGGGAACGTCGATGATGCGGAAATGCCCTTTAAGGACCGCTTCCGGGTGCAAGTCGGCAACGCTCCTTCATCGACGGTGGTGGCCCACATCAAGAAGGATGGCCATTACTACATTCATCCCGACCCGGCCCAATGCCGCAGCCTGACCGTGCGCGAGGCAGCACGGCTGCAAACCTTTCCGGATAACTATTTTTTTGAGGGTACGCGCACCGAACAATATGGGCAGATCGGTAACGCTGTTCCGCCGCTGCTGGCTCGAAAGATTGCGCAAGTGATTTATAGGTTCCTGTCCTCGCCCCGCATGGAGCCCCGCCAAGAGGGCTAGACCAGCGGGCCATTGATTTCTCCGAAAGAGGCTCCGCCTTCAATCCAATCGGATATCCGCGCTCCAAGCGACTGCAGCGTTTGCGGGTCACGCGTCGCACATTCCCAAACGCACAAGACCCGCCAGCCCATCGAGGCGAGCTCGTCGACGGCGCGCTGGTCGCGCTCGACATTGCTCTGCAGCTTGTCCTTCCAGAAATCCGTCCGTGTCGAAGGTGTCTTGGAGTATCTGCATCCCAGGTGCGCATGCCAAAAGCAGCCATGCACGAAGATGGCGATCTTCCGGCTTGGCATGGTGATGTCAGGCGTGCCGGGCAAATCGCGCCGATGGAGCCTGAAACGAAAGCCGGCGGCGAATAGCAGCCGCCGGACCAGCATCTCGGGCAGGGAGTTCTTGCTTTTGATGCCGGACATCATCCGGCTGCGTGTGGCGGGCGAAACGATGTCGGGCATGAGCTGAACCCTTGCAGCTTACGCGGCCTTGATCTCCGGTATGTTGGATGTGACCTCTGAATAGCTTGCGCTCATGACGGCGATCTTGCACTCGGGCCGTTTGGCCCATTCAGAGACCATGCGCCCGTTCGCAGTCGTGTGCAACGCCTCGTTTACCTCCTTGGCCCAAGTGGCGATCTGAGAGAGCAACTCCGGCGAGACGGCCTGCTTCGACCAGATGCGATCGAGGTCCATGCGCGTGCCCAGCTTCTCGGCCAACACCGAGATTGTGTACGCGGTGACGTTGGCTTGGAAGGCTTGAAACATGGGCCGCAGCAGCTTTTGCGCGTCGCGGTAAATCTTGGTCTTGGCGATCATGGACTTGAACTCCGCTACGGTAGGAAGCGGGACTTCCTGGCCGTCCGCCGGGGCGAGTGCTGCCATGAAGCGGTCGAAATTCTTCTGCGAGCCAAGGCTGACGATGTCCGGTTTCTGATCCCATGCGTTGAGATATTTGGCTAGATCGGTCTTTGTGATCCGTCGCGCGGGAGGGATCGCCTCCTTCAGGGATTTGAGCTTGGCTGTCGTAGTTCCCTCGCGAGCCAGTAGCGTGTTGTAACTGCCAGCGGCGCGCTCGTAGAACCATTGGCCTACACCATCCGGGCAATAAATTGCGCGCGATAGCTTCTCAATTTCGACATGGAAAGGTCTGTTCGCAGACAGGTCCGATTGGCGGACCGCGTTCTGACTGTTGGCGAAGCGGGAAATGTCGGACACCAAGGACTCCTCCTTGGTGGAGTCCTGCGCCTTCATGACGATGATTTTCGTCGGCACTCTCACTCTGCGCAGGTCCGTCTCAGGGTATTTCTTCTTGGTAAAGTAGAGCGATGCCGTGGTCTGGCCGCCGTTGACGATCTGCAAGCCTTTGAGCCATGCGATGCCTGCGGCGCCGTCCCCCGCGTTGCCTAGGTGCATCTCGTCGGCCACGATCACGATACCGTTGTTGTAGGCCATGAAGCGCTCGGGAGCTGTCCGCAGCGTGGACTGGATGCCCGCGTTGACGCCCTTGCCCTTGACGCTGAGGAACGAACGCACGTTGGCTTCCAGAAGACGCGCGCCGAACTTCTCATAGAGCAGCCGCAGCGCTTCGCCAGGGACGGCTGTCATCGCGTAGTCGTAGTCATCGTTCTCGCCAGGCACGAAAACGCATGGCAGCGGCGCACCGGAAACTTCGCTGAAATCGACGACCAGCTCATCGCGCGGCTTGCCTTCGGACCAATGTCGGTGCAGTCGCTCGATGTCCATCACTTCCAAGCGCACAGCTTTTCCGCCGATGTCGCGCGTCTTGAAATTCTTGGACTTTGCCACCCGATCGGTGAGGACGTAGACACGTACCTGTTCGAGCTCGTTGTAGATGGCCTGAAGCGTCTCGGACAGTGAGCGCACGTCGCTGGACGGGTCGAGCTTCGCGGCCATCTTGCCGTCGGCGCAGAGCGTCAGGAAGCGCAGACACTGCTCGGCGGCTGACTTGGTTTCCATGTCTGGAATGGGCGTCGGCGCGTCCACGCCGGCATACAGGCTGACGAACAAGTCGAGCTGGTCGCTGTCGTCGGAGATTGAATACCCACTCAGGCGCAGGTTGGCGTTACCCACCTTGCCTTCGAAGTGGCACTCGACCGGCTCGAATGTCATGCCGATCTCAGACATGTGATCCATCACGATTCCGGCGAAGACCAGCTCCTCATATAGTGCGCCATCACGCATCTGCGAACGAACAGTGGCCTGCGTCTCGCGCAGGAAATCCGGCAGGCTTGTATTCATATTGCTCCCAATTTCTTCAATGCGTCGACTGCGGCGATGTTGTCGCCCACAGCCTTGTCCAAGTCGATTTCATACGTGGCGCGGCGGATCCCTGAAGGCACGCTGCCAGGGGTCAACCTGGGAAAGTCTTCCTTCACCTCGATCAGGCGCGTGTCCGCGAGGTTGAACCGCCGAATATACCGACCGGCGTGTGCTTCGAAGTAGCCCGCAGCAATCAGCCGTTCGCTTAACAGCCGCTCCGCTTCGGCATCGCCCGTGGCTGCCTCGTGCAAAGCCGCGACCAAGTTAGGCAGGGTCTGGCCTGTATCGGTCTGACGTAGCCGCACACCGGCAAGGAATAGCGGCTGGCGCGTCGAGGCGTCAAGCTGTTCCAACGACCCGATAGTGGCCGGAAACCCTACCGCAGACACCGTGGCCTTGACTTCCATCGCACCGGTTCCCAGCTTGAAATCCTGGACTTCACCGAGCGGCCCCACCCAGGACTCGACTGCGATGGCCAGCGGCAGGCCCGCGTTGATGATCGCCCGCAGCAGGGTAAGCTCGCCGACAAGCCCAATTTCGGCCTCCGGGCTCAGCGCCTGCGAGCCTTTGCGCATGAATTCTTGCCAAGCTCCAATCCGTCCGATCAAGACCCGCAGCAGCTTGGCCTCGCCTGCGCCGGCTGCGGCTGCGTCGTCCAGCGCACCGACCACATCGCAGGCCATGGACGTGAAGAGCTCGGCACGGCCGGCCGCGCGGCGGGTCAGCGCGAGCCTGAGATGAGCTTCGTTCTCTGGGGCCGCGCGCTCGACGCCGAAACCTTGCCCTTCGGGCAACTTTTCGGCGAGCGCCAATCGAACGGACGGGAAGCCAAGCACGATCGCTTCGGCGTTGTCGGGCGAGCGTCGGCCAGCCCGCACTTCGATGGGCCCAGCCGAGGAGAGTGCGATGGTGTGCCAACCGGGCGTGACATCGTTGCCGGACAGAGATGACCAAGCCAGCAGGAACTCTTCACTCGGACGGGCCATATTCCTGCATCCAGTAGAGGAGGTTGACTTCGTATTCCACGCTGATCGGATGGTCGCTGGCGGGGAACGCGATGGCGAAGGCCATGATCGGCTTGCTCCATCCGGGGACGATGAGCCTTGTCGGCGTCCCGTCTCTGTAGAAATAGGGCGTGAGCGGGTAGAGCAGAAGCAATCCGCGATCCGCTTCGCCGCCCAGCTTCCCGCGAGCTTCGCGGATGCCCTTGCCGCTGGGGAAGCTCGGGGGCGTGATGCGGTCTCGGGCGGGATCGGGCTTCCAGGCCGCGCGGGTGAGCGCCAAGGCTTGGCGCCAAACGTCGTCGCCAAGGTCGATGCCTTCGTCCTTGGGGTCGGTGAGCACGCCGATGGCGAAATTCTTCGGGTCCTGCGTTTCGGGGTCGGTGGGGTCCTCGGTTTTGCGAATGAAGAAGCTGTTCGACGCGGCTCCCCCAGGGAACGTGTGCACGTCACCGGCGCCATTGCCGCCGCCAAGCAGCGCGACGCTCCACAGCTTCAATTGACCCGTCTCGACCATCTTGGCGACGAACTCAGCCAGCATTGCAGCCTTGGCGCTAGTGGCGTTCGGGTGAGTCGCGAAGTCGCCAAGGAAAGCGAGTACCTTGGACACATCCACGTCTCTCCAAAGACGGGCGCTGGGCCAAGAGTCCTGGTTGCCATCTCGTTCGCATTTCGGCGATTCCTCCCATGGCCACCCGAGACTGGCGATCAAGGCGTCCGTCGCCTCGAGGTTCTGCTTCTGGACCTTCGCATCACGATGGAAAAGAATGGTTTGCGGGCGAGTTCCGCTGTAGGTTAGCGACAGCGTCTGCGCGTTGCGCATCTTCAAAGGCGAGGTGACGGTGAGTACTTCATGAGACATCACCTTGAGCCCGTACTGCTCTGGCGTCAGCTTGGCCTCGGCCATGAAGTCGAACTCTTCCCGCAGCTCCTCGGATGCGTCGGCGATATGGCCAAACCATTTCACTAGATCCGGCGAGGTGTAGAGGCGGCAGAGATCCAGGTATCCGGGGCGATAGCCGAACCAGCGGCCCATCTGCATAAGCGTGTCATACATTTTCGTGGTGCGTACGAAGTAGCTCACGCACAGGCCCTCGAGCGTCAGGCCCCGTGCGAGCTTATCGCCGCCGATAGCGATCACCTTCAGCGTGGCGCCACGTGTTGCATAGTCAAGTGCGTCCTTCGCAGTGCCGTTGATCGAGCGGACCTCGATGTCGTCTAGGACATCGGGCAAAGTTGCGAGGATTTGGTCCCAACTTGGCATCTCCGGCGGGCGCTCCTCGGGAGGTGAGAGCTCGGCGACTTGGTCGCGAATTGGCAGGAAATCCTCCTCCCATAGTTTGCGCAACTTAGCCAGCAGATTGTCCGCGTCGTTGCCGCGCGTGATCTTCTGGCGCATGTGGCGCACCGCTTTCTCGACCTGCTCTCGAACATGGTTCTGCACATCCACGTATCGGGTGACGTGAATCAGCATAGAGCTGTGCTCGTCGCCTTGGCCGCGCAGATCGCGCGACGCGCAAGCAAGCACAAAAGAGCCGACGGCTTCTTCCAGCGATGGCGGAATGATTTCCTGGCCGTTGTAGGTCGGAACGTGGGTCTTCTTGTGCTTGGGCGGCATCCACCCCGAATCCGATTCCGGGGCGTAGTGGTCCAGGATGCTCCGGTATAGGGGGAGAGCGTCCTTTCGGCCCTCTTTGGTCATCCTGCCGAACATGCGGGCCGGGCCTATATAGTTGGACGGCGCGGCCAAGTTGATGATGAAGGAGCGAGGGAACAGGTCCGGGCCTTCCTTGGCTGTCGCGCCCTTGTGGTGGATGAAGATGTTGGCGAAGGGCGTGGCCGTGTAGCCCACGTAAACCTTGCGTGTGAAGGCGTGCAGGACTTGGCGAATGAGGCTATTGATGGCTTTGGGCTGATGTTCCTCGTCCGGCGTTCCGTCCTCGCTGAACATCTGTTCGCCCGTGTCGACTGAGGCGTTGTCCGCCTCGTCGTCGATCATCAACAGCGGCAGCTTAGTCACCAGTTTTCGGGCATCGCTTGCGTCCGCGCTGTCGGCCACGCGTGTCTGAATCCAATGCAGTAGTGCGGTGAGGACCGATTTCTGTTTCTTGACGACGAACAACCATGGCCGCTCTTCGGGCGAAATTCCATGAAAGTGCTTGGCGATGCCTTGGTTGAAGTCACCGTTCTCTGCGCGTGTGGTAGCGGAGTTGGTCTTCAAGTCCTCACCGAATTCGGCCACGCCGATAGGTATGCCTGGGTCGCGGTCGATAGTCGTCTCGTAGCCTAGGAAGCTCTCCTCGAGCCGCATCTGGGTCTGCGAGCGCAGGTTGTTGTGCGTGCCGGCGAGCACGATGATGATCTTGTAACCCGCGTCGGCTGCCTTGCAGATTAGCCCGGAGTAGTTGCCGGTCTTGCCGGACTGCACATGGCCGACGACAAGACCGCGTCGATCCCAGGGATCCGCCCGCTGTGGGTCTTCCAACAAACTCAGGATGTCGTCGGTTGCCTCGTTGATGCCTTCGACCACCGTGTCGGAGAGTTTGGATTCAAGGTAGTCGCGGTAGCGTCGCCAGTAGTGCCAATCGCGCTTGCGGGCGGCCGTCAGCCAATCGAAGTGACCCGTGTCGTCCTTGAGTGTGGTGATCTTGCCGATCCAGTGGCTGAAGCGCTGGATCAACGTGATGACCGCCTTGCCTTGATCCACGGCGTGCGGCGAGTCGCCCGCAAACATTGTCGTGGCCAATTTCACTTTCTCAGCAATTAAAGCCGGGGTGATGTTGGACTTGTCTTTCTCGGCTTTTACCAACCGCTGTGCGGTAGCGATGACGTTTTCAAGCTGCTCTGCTTGAGCGGCGGCCTCTTCTGCTGGGGTCATTGTTTCATCCCAAGTTTGGTGACCAGCGTTGGGTATTTCTGAAATGGCTCGATTCTGATTATCGACTTGCGCGCTTCTTCGACGCTCAGGCCCTTGCGCTCGACTAGGTCGTTGAAGAGCACGCTTGCGACCTCGATCACGGCGGCATTGGGCTCACCCTCAAAGCCGATGCGTGGCGTTTCCTTGTTCTCGGCGGTGTCCAGCCAGATGCGCTGTACCGGGACCGTTTCTTCGATTACCCGAAGCATCGACTTTAAGAGAGGCTGCAGTTCGCCCGCTTGCTCCATGACCGCAGCTACTGAGGGGTGCGATCCGTCGATCCGATACCGCAAACCGGATTTGAGCCTCTCCACCCGCCAAGCTTGTTCGATCGGTTGGTTGCCGTTGGCGGGAGCGGGTGACCCGCGGTATGCGAACACGCGTCGGGCCCGCTCGCGCGTGTTCTCGGCCAAGAGGGTGAGCCAGGAGCGCAGCGACACAGGTGGACGTGCCGTCGATTTGCGGACATCAATCTTCCAGTCGGCGTCTGCGGTGTTGGGGATGTCCAGGCGAATGCGCGCCAGTCGATGGGCTTCCTCCCGATTCCACGCGCGCGAGTTGCCCAAGCCTAGCCATCCCCCCGCGACGAGGAGGCGCTCATTGCGGTAGACATAGAAGCCTTGTTGAGCCGTCCAGCCAGCCGGCCCGGCGTTCTCTTCGAACTCAGCAGGACTCAGCTTGTCACGGTGGGGCAAAACATGGCACTGGACCGACACGATCCCACAGTCGGTCTGGTGGTTAGTGACAGGTGATGTCCAAGGCTTGGCGGGGTGGCCTGACATGAAGGGGTCCCATGGCGCGACAGCGCGGCCATTGAGCAGCAGCCTGAGCCGTGGGCGAGGACCTTGCAGCAGGCGGTGAAACACCATCGCCAAGTGCGATTCGACGTTGTCGATGAGGTCGTTGAAGTTGTCTGAATTGTATTCGGCGGTGACAATGCGGTCGAGTGTCTCCCAGAGCACGAGTGTCCCCGCCTTGTTGCCGTCGAGGTCCGCGAGGTGCACCTGGGAGCCTTCGGCTGGACCTTCGAAGAGCAGCCACTCATTGTCAGGGTTGGTCGTCAGCTCGTCGAGGTCCCATCGCAGGCAGGCATGGGCACCATCTTTGACGCTGGCGACCGTGAGGCGGCGGCACTGCGAAAACGAGGCGGTCTTCAATCCCATACCGAAGCGGCCAAGGTCGTGCGCACCGCGCTTGGCCAAGGGGTTCTTGTCACCCAGCCGCATGGCCCCTTCGAGCTCCGCATCGCTCATCCCCCGCCCGTTGTCGAGGATCAGCACGCGGCTGTTGGCCCCGTCCCATTTGAAGTTGATGCGCACCTCCTCTGCGCTGGCGGAAATGCTGTTGTCCACTATGTCGGCAATGGCTGCTGCCGTCGAGTAGCCCAGGCCTCGCAGGGATTCAAGCATTGCCATGGCACGCGGGGGCGCCTTGCGGGTTCGTTGAGTCATTTCCAAAAGTCATTCCATTGCCAGAACGCAAATCCAAAGTCAGCCAGCCTGCGGGCCGGTCATCAGGTTTATCCAGGAGACTCACCCAAGTGTGGGCCCGACGGCTCTGTTCGGTCGTCGCCGACAGTGGAGCCTAGCGGCGCTGCGTTTGCCAAGTGCCGCTCGATCTCCGAAAGTTTCGCAGCGCCAACCGAGTTGCTTTCCTCGCGGGCGATCCGGGGAGCTAATTCCTGGTGGCACGTTTGGGGCTCGTCAATCCGTTCGGCTGTCCCGGTTTCGGCCCTGTCTGCTGCATTCGCCTCAGCGACAGCGCCAAGGGCTAAACGAGCGAAGGGCTCCGCTCTCGCAGGATGCTTGAGCTTCCTGATTGCTTTGGCCTCGATCTGCCTGATTCTCTCTCGGGTGACGGCATAGCGCTGGCCAATCTCTTCCAGGGTAAGGGCATCACCAACTCCAATGCCGAAGCGCAACCTGAGAATCTGCTCTTCCTTGATTGGCAACGTGGAGAGCAGGTCTCTAACTGCCACGCACAATTCCGCCGAAGCGAGGGAGTCTGCCGGGTCGGGCTCGGTGAAGGCTTCGCAGGCGTCGATGGCGATCAACTCGTCGACCGGCAATTCATGAATTGGCAACGGTTCAGGTGTCAGGCGCAGGAGTGCAGCCACCTTGTGAGCGGGCATTTCCATTCGCGTGGCGATCTCTTCGAGCCTCGGCATGCGGCCAAAGGCTGACTCGAAGGCCTGCGTCTCGAGTCGAAGGCGCTGGGATCTCTGGTAGACATGGGCCGGAACCCGAATGGTCCTGGCCTTGTCGGCGATATGGCGCCCGATCTGCTGCCGTATCCACCAAGTAGCGTAGGTGGAGAACTTGAAGCCGCGGCGCCAATCGAAGCGATCGACGGCTTTGAGCAGTCCGATGTTCCCTTCCTGAGTCAGGTCGTCCAACCGTTCGCCGCTGTATCGGTATTTCTTGGCGAGGTGAAAGGCGAGTTTCAAATTAGCGGCCGCCATGTGGTCTCGTGCCTGCCTGTATGCCGCAATCGCCAGCCGATAGCAGGCAGCGGCCTGCGACGCATCCTCGATGCCGCCCAGTTCTAGCAGCATGTGGCGATTGAGGCGCAACGCCACCAGTGCTTCCCGGACCGCGCGAAAGGTGGGCCCATGTGGATCAGCGGCAACTGGAAGCGCCCCCAACTGGTCGAGCGCGTCGGTGAAGCCGACGTCGCCGCCACGCTCGACCAGCGTGTCGGCAGACACCTCGCCAATTCGATCCGGTCCTTCCTCTTCCTCATCGGCCCCGGGTGTTTCGGCTCCTCGGTCGTCGGCGGAAGCCGATTCGATGTCCGGTTCGGTGTCTTCGAGGGACATCCAGGCTAGCGGGCGCAACCCAGCTTTGACTTCGGCTCCGGCTGCGAGCGTCCACGCGACGCCTTGTGGCCAAGCCGCCAATGCATCGTGCGCAGCTTCTAGGGCGGTTTCCATAGCTTGGGCCAGACTGACCTCTTCCTGGGCCGAGATGAGACGCAGTCCCTGGAATTCGCGCTGATACATCCGCAGCGGCTCGTAGCGCGTGGAGGCAGCGCTGTCGATGGCGGTGAGCGCTTGGTCTAGGGCATCTTCCTCGTCGGGCGTCTCGTCGGGTTTGATGAACACCTTGAAGCTTTCGGCGGCGCTGGAGTACTCAAAGCGCTCATCGACCTCGGCACCAAGGTCGTTGACAACCCTGACCAGCAACGCTTCAGCCTCTGGATTGGAGGAACGATCGTCGTTGGTCGAAAGCTCCTGCACATCCAGGCTGGGCACGCTTCCTTCACGGAGCGCTCGCAGTAAGAGCAAGCGCAATTGTGTGCGAGCGTCGTCATCTGCGGCGCGCGAAAGCTGCAGGGACTGCTCGGGCAAGTAGGCGTCGATTTCGTCCCAATTCGCCGAGGAGTCGGTGGGGTTGTGCGCGGAGATGGCATTCTGGATCGCGCTCGCTGCTCGCAGGATCGACAAATCAGCCTCCGGGGGAGGCGGCTCTTCTTCGGCTTCCCATCCAGAAAGGTCGAACTCCGATAATTCTGATACTTCATCAGGTTCGGTGGCCAAGCTCACGGCATCCGAAATCGCTGGCTCGTCCATTGAGCCTTCTAACGATGCGAGCGCGCCAACCGATAGAGATGCTTGATGGAAGCTGCCGGATGCCCGCTCAGAGGCTAGTTTGAGTAGCGGAGCAGGATGGATGGGTGGCATGGCTTGGATGGAGCCAAGGATCGCTGCGGCTTCGCGCGCGCCGGCGGCGATGGCTATCGCGAGTGCCGTCCTGCCTGATGGATCGAGCAGACCATCGTCAACCCCGGCATCCAGGAGGATTTTGCAGATGGAGAGCTTGTTCCGTGCCGCGGCAAGCATAAGAGGCGTCATGCCGCTGCTGTCCCGGGCGTTGAGGTCGTCGCCACGATCGACGTGGATTTGAACGGCGCTTTCAACGCCAGCCATGACGGCCATTCGCAGGAAGCGGCTCATGGGTTGGGGGGCAGCGAAGTTCGCCTTACTCACCCGCGTGCCCTTCTTCTGTCCCCACCGATGAAGAATCCTTCGGTTGCTGGATGTTCATTCCAGGAAATCGCAAAAAAGGTGCATGTCATGGCAAAGCTGTTCGTCTTTCCCTGTGGCCATTTTGGCTCACTTTAAGCCCTTCCGTTACAAATTCTACCGGGGCACTCAGTGCCAGTGCTGCCGGCTACTCAGATCGGCGTTTCTGTCCAATTAACCTGCCCACTTGGTGATCATGACTGGCTTTCAACTTTAGGAGCCACAGTTCATTATCAATTCGGCTCGCAAACTAGCTATACCGAGGCAGTGCAGGTGGACAATCTGGCGTAAGGCACGCCTGCGGTTAACAACTGCTGTCCGCGCAAGACGATGAATGTTGGCTCGTCCCAACTCGGCAGCAGAGCCGCCTTGCATATGACGCTGACCGAATCGATCGAACTTCCGATGTCTATCAGCGAGCCCATTCAAGGACGTGCTGACCAAGCTCCCGACCTGTCCTGATAGTGGACTGGGGTGTGGGCGCTGATGCCGATTTGAGCCATGCGCCGGGTTTGCGGTAAGCCGTTTGGAACGTATCGAATTCAAGCCTGACGCCCCCCCAGCTCGCTTGCCCTGGTTCAGTCGCTGATCGGCATGTGGCTCAAATCGGCACCGGCACCCACACTGATGGGGACCCGGCAGCGTAAAAGCATGCCAGAGACCGCCCTCGAATCGGCCTGACGCCCCGTAGTGTTGAGGGCACGCTGCGCGGGGAAGCCTGTGAGACACCGGGCAGACTTTGTGCCGGATCAATTTTTACCCTGAACCGTTACATCTACTTACTTCCGAATGTGCTGTCTCCAAGCCGCGTGATTGTTGACTTATGCGGAATTCTGTAGATTGCTAAGCCACAGTGATGCAGCTTCGTCGCATTGCTTTCTTTGCAAGACAAAAAAAGGTGGATGATGCACGGACAAGTGACACGACGGTCGTTGCAAAATCGGCTGCTCGGACGTTGGTGGGGGTACGGCCTTGCCGTGCTGATGCTTGCCATGCAAGCCGCACAGGGCGCTACGCCCGGCGCGGCGTACTGCTGGCCTGACGAGGGCAATCTGATCGTCCCGCCCATGCAGAACGTTCAACCCCGCTTTCTGTGCCCATTGGGTCTGGACGGCGCCTTGATTTCCGTGACGCCTGCCGACATCGCCCACAAAGGCGCGCGCATCACCGCCACGGTGCCCATTGACAACGGATCCCAAGCCGGACTTTTTATCGAGAGCCGTCCCCGGCATTGACCCCCAGGAGCCCCCATCCATGCCCTCCCTGACTTCCCTGCACCGCCTTGCCACCGGGTTCGCCCGGTGGGTGGCCTCTTTCGGGTTTGCCATTCTTGGAATTGGCGCTGCGCTTGCGGCCACGCCACAGATTTACAACGGGCCGGGAGACGGCGCCGGGGTCCGACTGATTCTGCATCCGCAGTCGGCCACGCACGGTAAAGCCGAGTTGCAGTTCTGCGATGTTGGCGGCACCCCGGGGTGCGGCTCCAATGGCAGCGGAACCTATACCCGGGCGGGCGATAAGCTCACCCTGTTCTTTACCAACAGGGACAGCCGGTGCATCTGGTCACTCCATTCCTTGGCCGACGGTAAGCTGTTCCTCGACCAGTCCGGCACTGCGAGTGCCTGCCAGCCCTATCACGGCGCCGCCTTTGGCTGGATGGATGGCGTGAAGTTCACCCCGATGGCGACTGCAGCCGCTTCTACCCACTCCGGCGACGGCCCCGCCTTTGACTGCGCCAAAGCCACGGCCCCCGCCGACAAGCTGGTTTGCGGCAATGCCGGACTCTCCGCGATGGACCGTCAGGTGGCGACGGCGTATCACGCCGCCCTGCACCAGGCACCCAATCCACAGGTCCAGGAGCAAATCAAGCATGCCCAGACCGCGTGGGTGCGCACCAAGATGCGCTGCCGCGACGTGGCCTGCCTGCAATCGGTCTACCGCGAGCGGCTCGGGGTGCTGGAACACGCGGCAACGCCATGAACTCCGGCGCCTTGCGGCGCCAGCGCCTGATGACTCTTGCCCCCGCATTCTGAGCCCGTGCCGCACGAACTTCGCCCCACTTTTTGAAAGCCATGCCGTGAACCTGTTCTTTTCCTACCCGCATGATGCAAACAGCGCGCTGGTACAACGCTTGAAGGGCGACCTCGAGGCGCGCGGTCATACCGTGTGGTTCGATGGCGAAAAGATCAATAGCGGCGACGAATGGCGCCGCCGCATTACCGAAGGCATTCTGAACAGCGACGGCGCCGTCGCCTTTCTGTCCAAGCACTCGGTGCGCGATCCCGGCGTGTGCCTCAACGAAATCGCCATCGCCCTGGCCGAGAAGGGGGATGAAGCGCTGGTGACCGTGCTGGTCGAACCGGAGAAAGAGGTGTCCGCCCCCGTCACGGTCAGCCACATCCAGTGGCTGAACATGGCCGATTGGCAAGACCATGCCGACGACGACGGCTGGTACCGCACCCGCGTCGACCAGCTCATCGACGTCATCGAACACCCGGCCAGCGCCCACCGCAACGCGGAACTTGAATTCCTGCGCAACGCGCTCGACCCCTTGCGCTTCAACGCCGACATGGCGCCGCACCTGCTGCGCTACACCGGCCGTCGGTGTCTGCAGTCGCGCTACAAAAAGTGGCTGGCCGACCCCAAGGGCAGCCGCGTGTTCCGCATCGAGGGCGGCCCCGGCATGGGCAAGACCGCCATCGCCAGTCATCTGGCCCATGCCGCCAAAAGCAGCGTGCTTGTCGTCTTTCTGTGCGACTACCGCCGCAGCGAAACCCGCAACTCTCTGCGCTTCATCCAGACCCTGGCCTATCAGCTCGCCACCCGTCTGCCCGACTACCGCGCCCGGCTGCTCCGGGCGCCCATCATCGCCCGCACCGACGGCAAGACGCGCATCTCCACGGAGGGGCTGTCCGACGCAGACCTCTGGTCGGCGCTGCTGGCCGAGCCCATGGCCGGCGTCGGCAAGGACGGTCTCATCGGCCGCCAGGCCATGACCCTCGTGGTAGACGGCCTGGACGAAGCCACCGAGGGCGGCCGCAACGACATCGTGAGGCTGCTGGCCGAGAAACACTCCTCGCTGCCCCCCTGGGTGCGCGTGGTACTCACCGGCCGCCCCGATCCGGAAATCCGCCAGCGCCTGCGCGCCTACCAGCCCCTGGTCCTCGCCGCCGACGACCCGCACAACCTCGCCGACCTGCGCCGCTACATCAAGCCATGGCTGAAGGAACGGGTTGCGGCCGGCAAGCTGCCCGCCTGGCAACAGAGCGCCGTCACCCAGGCCTTGCTTGACAAGTGCGAGGGCGCTTTTTTGTACCTCGTGCTCGTGCGCGAGGAGGTCGAGGCGGGCAGCCTGGATCTCAGCCGCCTGGAGTCCCTCCCCAACGGCCTGGACGCCATCTACCTGCGCAACTTCGAGCGCAGGTTCCCAGACACCGATTCAGGCAGCCCCTGGGCCACCTTGGCCAAGCCCCTGCTCGCCCTGGTCATGGCCAGCCCGGAACCCCTGCCCCTGGGTTTGGCCCGCGAACTGCTGGCCTGGAACACCGCAGAGGACGGCGAAGAACGCGAGGCCACTGCGCTGCGCAGCCTGGGCAGCTTGCTCGTGCAACGCAGCGGCGCAAGCAGTCACCCCGTAAGCAGCAACACCGCCGACAGCACCCTCTCCCTGTTCCACAAGAGCAGCCGGGAGTGGCTGGCCGACCCTGAACGTGCCGGGGAGTATTTTGTCAGCACCCGAAACGCGCTGCCCAAGCTGACCGAGGTCGTCTGGCGAGACTACCCGCAGGGCGAACCCGCTGACGGTTACGCCTGGCTGGTCCTGCCCGAACTGCTTCCCCAGATGCACCGCCAGCAACCGCAAGCGCTGGAGCGCATCCTGGGAGAGCCCAGCGAACAAACGAGTGACCGCCTTTTCAGGCTTGCCGATAGCCTTGAGCCCAAATTGCGCTATGCCGAGGCTGCGGGCATGTTCGCCCTGCAAGTGGCCTATGCACGCCGCCTGGCCGAGGCCGCCCCGGAGAACGCGGACTTTCAGCGTGACCTCAGCGTCGGTCTGGAGCGATTGGGCAACACCGAGCGCTACCTCTGCCACAACGAGAGCGCGCTTAAGCACTATCAGGACAGCCACGCCATCGCCCAGCGTCTGGCCGAGGCCGCCCCGGAGAACGCGGGTTTTCAGCGCGACCTCAGCGTCACTCTGGATCGATTGGGCGATCTCGAGCGCGTCCTCGGCAAAAGGGACGCCGCGCTGCGACACTATCAAGACAGCTTTGACATCCGTCAGCGCTTGGCCGGATCTGTCGTGCATGGCACAGAGTTTCTGCGCGGCATCAGCATCAGTCTGAACAAACTGGGCGACATCGAGCGTGAGCTCGGCCAAACCGAGGCCGCGCTGCAGCACTATCAGGAAGACTACGTCATTGCCCGGGCGCTGACCGAGGCTCATCCGGAAAACATGGAGTTTCAGCGCGACCTCAGCGTCAGTCTGGTCAGGCTGGGCGACCTCGAGCGCTCCTTCCACTTCAATCAGGTGCGCCTTGGTGACCTCAAGCGCGCCATCAGCCATTGGGGTGCCGCCTTGCAGTACTATCAAGAAAGCTACGACATCACCCAGCGTCTGGCAGAGGCCGCCCCGGAAAAGGCGGATTTTCAGAGCGCCCTCTGCGTCAGTCTGGAGCGTCTGGGCAACATCGAGCTCGACCTCGGCGACACCGACCATGCGCTTCAGTACTATCAGGAGAGCCACGCCATCCGCCAGCGTCTGGCCGACGCCGCCCCGGCGAATGCGGGTTTTCAGCGCGCCCTCGGCGTCAGTCTGAACAAGCTGGGCAACATCAAGCGCGAGCTCGGCCAAAGGGACGCCGCCCTGCAATACTATCAAGAGAGCCACGCCATCCGCCAGCGAATGGCCGAGGCTGCCCCAGAGAACGCGGAGTTTCAGCATGACCTTGGCGTCTCATTCGCCTTGATTGCTGAGGCCTCACAGCCTGAACAGGCCCGTGCCTGGTGGCAACGGTGTCACATGCAGTTCCAGAAGATGCAGGCCAACGGCATCCTGGCAGCAAGCGACCTGCCGACCTTGGAATATGCCGCAGCGATGGTAGCCGACCCACAGCCCTCAGGAACCTGAGGATGAACTGTCTTGAACCCCGACTTTGCAGCAGGATGACTCCAATGAACCCACCCCTGATGCGAACCGGGCGCTTGAGCGCCTGGGTCGGCGAGTCCGCCTCACGCACCGTGGTCACCTCCGTATCGTTCCACTCCAACCGTCCTGCCTAGAGCCGTTCGGGGTGGCCAGCGGGGGCACATCTCCTTCTTTGAAAAACAACCGTTTGATCATCCCGGTTAAAAACTTTTGGGCTGCAGAAAAGATGCCACAACCCTCCACAAAATCGGACGAATCGCCGCTGCGCACCACCTTCAACCTGCTGATCAGCGGCCACACTTCGGAGCGGCTCGGGGCCGATAAAGCGCGGGTTCTGGAAAGGCTGAACGAGGTGCTCGATGCGATACGAGAGACTTTTTCTTCACGTGCCGATCGCAGGCTGCGGGTCTGGACGGGTTTGAGCGAAGGCACGGACGATGCAGCCATCGAATGGGCAAGACGCAACTCGGTGTCGCTCTACTGCGTTGCCGCCTCGGCGAGCAGCCTGCCGGAAGGATTTGACCAGCATCATGCGCGGGTCATCGCCATCACGGGTCAAGCCACTGAGGATGACCGCGACCCCTTATGGGTTCAGGCCAGCGATGAATACAAGCTGTCCATGGCCGATGCCGTGGTTGTGGTGTGGGATGGCGATAAAGCGCGGAGTGCGTCTGGCGGCGCGGTGCGCATTCTGGCCGAGGCGCTGCGGCGCCGGGTGCCGGTGCTGTGGATCGATCTGCAAGGGCAATGCCGTCTTTCCGCGCCCTTCGACCCCGAGGTTTCATCGCCGATTCGGCTCGATCTGGTCGATCCTCTGGTGCCGCAGACGCTCGAACCCTTGTTCAACCCGCCTTGGCCCGACTTTGAAGGCAAGCCGCAGCGACTCGAACAACAGCTCAAGCCGCTGCTCAGCACTACTGAATTCGCCCGGATGAGCGATCTTTTGGGCGAGAAGGATGATCCGGGCAAAGATCCCAAGCTGGCGGGATTCTGGCATATGGGGTTTTTCCGCCTACTGAATCCCATGGAGCGTCGCTGGAAAGTCCGTTGGCGCGAAACGGTTGGCGCTTATCGCGGCGATGAAAAACAAAAATTCGTGAGAGGCAGCGGTCTAGACGAGCAGAGTTTCTGGACGAGGATGTTCGACCCGATCGACCGCGCCGCCAAGCATGCCGCAAACCGTTACCGCGATGGCATCGTGCTCAGTCATTTGCTGTCCAGCATGGCCGTGCTGGGCGCCGTCGCGGGGACGATTGGCTGGCTGGGCCTCGATGATTGGGCCTGGGCGCTGGTGGAACTTGTGGCACTGCTCGCCATCGGGGTGATCGTGCGCCGTGGCAATGCTCGCGGTCGTCAGGCGATCCGCGATTTATTCCTGAGAACCCGGCGAGCGGCCGAAGCCCTGCGCCTGAGCGCCTTGCTCTATCCGTTTCTGGCCAGCTTGCCGGAACTGCACCGCGGTCTATGGCAGGTCGCCGATGAGGGCAAATCGGGTAAAAGACAGATCGTCCTCAGCAGACCGGCAGACTGGCTGGCCTTGCAGGCATTGCGTGACGCCGAGCCGCCGAGCCCGGAGCCCCACTTGCAAGCAAACACGAGCGCGGAAAACAAACAGACTCCGCAACCCTACATCCTGTCAGAGCAACAAGAGGCCTTGACCAAACATCTCACGTTGTTCATCGACGACCAAGTTGATTATCACGAAGGCAACGCCAAAAAATACGAAACCACCCATCACCGCCTGCACCGCTTGACCCAGTCGGTCTACTACCTCGTGCTGGCGGTCGTGGTGGCGCATGTGCTTGAGCTGGGCATCGAAGGGCTCTGGCACGACGAGCACAATCTGCTGACGAGCTTCGCCCATGTCTGGGCCGAGCAGCATTGGCTGATTTTGATCACGGCCTTCTTCCCCGCCCTTGCCGGCGCGCTGCATGGCATCCTCTCCACCCTGGAATTCCAGCGCATCGCCAAGGCCTCCGATCAGACCGCCCTGAAACTGGAACAAATCAAGGCGTCGCTTGAGCGCACCAAAGAACGAACCGACAAAACACTCATCAATCTACGCGCCCATGCGTTGCTCACCGCCCAGGTTGCGTTCGCTGAGCACGATAGTTGGAGCAATCTGATGGCGGCGCAAAACCTGAGCATTCCCGCGTGAGCGCAGACCAGACCCCGCTTGCGGACGATCTGGCCCGGCAACCCGGCGCTTTCCGCGCCCGAGCACGGCCTGTGGTCGTCGATGTGCGCTTTGCCGAGGCCGCCGGCACGCTGCAAACGCTCGAAGGCCCGGTGGACTACGCACCCGGTGACGCCTTGGTGACGGGCGTCAACGGGGAACGCTGGCCCATACCCAGTGAGCGTTTCGAGGCCAGCTACCACCCAGCCCCCGGCACGGAGCCAGGACGCAATGGCCGTTATATCAAACACCCCAGAGAAGTCTGGGCCTGGCGCGCCGATCGCCCCCTGGACATTCGCCTGCCCCAAGGCGTCGGCACCCTCCATGCCAACCCGGGCGATATCGTGGTTCAGTACGCTGCAGGTGACTGCGCTGTCGTGCGAGCCGATATTTTCGCGAAAACGTACCTGGCACTCGACTGATCTGCCACACGAAAGGAACGCAAGTGGGTACCGATGCCGATTTCAGCCATTCGCCGGGTTTGTGGGGGAGCTGGAACGCGCTGAATTCAAGCCTGACGCCGCGCGCAGCGCGTTTGCCAAGGCTCAGTCGCCGGTCGGCATGCGGCTCAAATCTTCCCAGGCCTGCACAGCCACAGCCGTCCGCCAACCGATCCGCCTCAGTAACGACACACCCCCCCGCCCTGCCGGGCGGGGGAAAGCCCATCAGTCCACACCCGGTGCTGTGTCCATTACCCCGCTGCGCTGCGCTTGCCGGGCCTGCTCCCGGTGTTGCCGCACACCGGGATCGCTCCACGCCTTTGCGGCCGTTCTTGTGGCGTAGTCCTCAATATGTCCCATCTTGCGGCGGTCCACATTCGGCGAACACGCCCGGATCCCCGTCGCAATGTCCTGCAGCGTGAATCGCCCCGACTTCGCCATGGCCGTGGCAATCATCCAGTCCACGCGCGAGAGGTCGGCATCGGCACCATACTGGGCCAGCAAGCGTTGCGCCTGTCGCTGATACTCCTGTATGGGGTCCCGTCCAGCCCCCGGCCGGGCCGACTGCAGCACTTCACGGCGCTCGCGGCGCTCCTGCTCCTCGGCCTCCTTGTCCAGGCCCTGTGCAATCTGTTGCAGATACGCTGCTGCGGCGCGAGCGATGGTGCCAGGACAGGCCTGCGCCAGGACATAAGGCTGACGATTGTGGCGGGTGTGTTGTGGCTTACGGTTGGTGAACCCCGCCAGCCGCCCGTAGTGCTTGCCGTCCGCGCTGTTGAGGTCGCCACCGTAGTGCTGGGCTAACCCCTGCGCCGCACGCGTGCGCACCGCCACGGACAGTGGCGCCTCCGACAGCTTCACCCAGGCCTGGAAGTTACCCGGACTGGTTTCGAGGATTGCGGCGGGCGCATACCCCTCCCGCTGCATCCGCTCCAGCGCATCCGCTTTGAGATCATCGACCAGCACCAGCCCATGATCGCCATCGGGACGAATGTAAATGTCGTTCCCCCGGGCGTTCATCCGCTTGAGCCAAGGGAGCGACCGCTCCAACTCGGCTCGGCTCCACTTGCGGTGCATCATCAGCCCGGTTTGCGCATCCCGGATGCCGACCAAGAGACGTTCCACTCCAAGTGCCGTCATTTGTTTCTGGACAGCTTCAAGGCTGCGATCGCGGGCGCCAGATCTTGCGCGAGCGCCTGAGGATCCAGGTTCAAGGTGTTCTGGATCTTGGGCGGCGCCACCCAGAGCCAGAATCCGCTCACGAGCCCCGCTGTCAACAGCCCCATCACCAGAGCCAGGGCGTAATGCCTCCACCGCAATCCCTGCGTCGATTGCTTCATCCGGTCCGCGGCCTTGCGCGCCGCGGCCGTGGCCTCCCGGAACGAGCGCACCTCGTCCTGCAACTGACTCGTGAACGCTTCGGCCTGTTCGCGTGTCCTGTGCTCGATCAGCATCAAGGTCTGCAGCGTCTCGTCGCTCAGTGCGGCCATCGCCTGCGCCAGCGGCTCCAGGCTCGTCGCCAGATCCTCCACGCGCTGATGCTTCGCCTGGCGCACCGTCTCGATCTGCTGCGCCAAATGCGCGAGCCGCTTCTCGTTCGCTGCAGCGGCGGACTGCCGCAACGTCTCGGTCTTGTTCATAAGAGATCCCCCTTTTTTGAATGCCTGCGGCGGCATAGCCGCGCCCCAGGTCACTGCCTTTCATCAGCACGCCCTCAAGCCGGTAGGACAGCCCGGAGAGCTTCGCCCCGCCCCGTTGCACCACCGGCACCACCTCCACGCCGACGGCCTCCAGCCGTTCCACGTAGGTGGTGAAGCTGTCGCAGCCCGCGGCTGCGGCGTCGCACAACTGCTGCAAGCGCTGGCGACTGGACGGCTGGCCTGTGCGCAACGCGCCTTCGATCTCGCCCTTCTGGGCCGCCTTGCGCGGCGACGCACGGCTGGGCGCCACGGATTGCAGACCGAACGCTCTCTCGATCTCTCGCATGAGGACTTCCTGCCGCGCATAGTCCCGCCCGTCGCTCACTACCTTGCCAGACAGCGTGATGCGACTGACGAGCAGGTGGATGTGTTCGTGCTCGGTATCCGTGTGCCGCGTGACGATGAACGGGTTGTTCGTCAACCCCATTCCCCGCAGATAGTGCTGGGCGATCTGCTGCCACTGCGCATCGGTCAACTTCTCGCCCACGGCGGCCGACAGCGAGACATGCAACACGGCCTTGCCCAGATTGGGCCGCAGTCGGCGCACCGC
The DNA here is from genome assembly GCA_021783435.1 of Pseudomonadota bacterium. The sequence continues at coordinate 24,767 of JAJXUC010000026.1, forward strand.
GCCGAACTCGGCAGCCAGCTCGCGCGGAGTGCGCCCGGCCATGTTGGACGCCAGGATCCGGCCCTGTTCTTTGCCCAGGTCATACGCCAGCGCCCCGCGGAAGCCCCGGCCCTTGATGGCTTTGGCAATCATGGCTGACCTCCTGCACCGATCAGCGCCAGGCGCAACTGACGCACCTCGGACGCCAACTGGCGGAGCAGATCGGCATCGACCTGCACGCTCTCGCCGAGGTTGGCATGCCAGGCCAACTGATTGAGGTTGGCCGACAGCCGGGCCAGTTCGGCATACGCCGCGCGGTTGATTGCCGGCACGGGAGGTGACGGCAGGCGGCGGGACAGGGCGGCCTGGCGCAACCACTGCGCCGGCGTCACGCCCATGTGCGCGGCTTTGTCTTTCAGCGCGGCGTACTCCGACGGCGACACGCGCACGCCGAGAGTGATGGCGCGTACCGCAGCGGGGTCGCCCTTGGGGCGGCCGCCCTTGCGCCGACGCGACAGCGGTGGAAGGGTCTCGGGCATCATGGCCGACCCTCCCAGGCCTGCACGCGGCGGGCGGCAAGAGCGCAGCGAAGGCCGCCTCGGGGTGTTGGGGCGCAGCCCTGACCAAGCCGTTTGAGCGAAGCGAAAACATGGCTTGCTGCTAACCGTCTGGGCGCACGCACCCGGTGGTGCCACAGCCCGCCAATCGGGGCAGGGGGATGCTGCGGCTTGGACTGTCGAAGGAAGCCAGCCAAGCAATCCGCCACCCACGGCACCAGGGCGGGAGGGTTCCACGGCGACATCGACGGGCGACAGACGGTGCCCGCTCCGCACCTGCACCACCCCGGCGCATCACAGGTTTCTCGAACACGCCCCTTGCTCCGCGCGCCTTCTTGCACGAAAGGCATGCTGCGCGGGGCCTTTGTCGGTGCTTTCCCTTGCCAGCGGGCAAGGGGTGTGTCGGGGGTGCGTCGAGCTAGCTGCGGGGATGCGCCAAAGAATGGGCCTCGGATGAGGCCTATTTCCGCGCGCCACGAAAAGAATGGGCCTCGGATGGGGCCTATTTCCGCGCGCCACGAAAAGAATGGGCCTCGGATGGGGCCTATTTCCGCGCACCGCGAAAAGAATGGGCCTCGGATGGGGCCTATATCCAGGCCAGGAGAAAGAATGGTCCTCCGATGGGGCCTATTCTTTTTTGCGCGAGAAGCATGGGCCGAAGCATGGGCCCGTTCTTTTGTCTGAAAGAGGGCACGCATGTCACAGCCCTCCCACGCGGTTGTGCCCCACGGCTTTGCGGGGTCGGCCGCGGGGTTTGGGCGGAGGCACGGCGCCTACTGGTGAAACCGCAGCGGGTGTCTGAGTGGCGGCCGCGATCTGCGGGGCGTCGAGCGTCAAGCCGCGTTCGCGCAGAAACTGCTCCAGGGCGGTGCGTGGGACCAGTCGGGCGCGGCCGAGTTTGATCGTGGCGATGCTGCTGCCGTCGGTAAATTCGAGACGGTCATTGCGAGGATTCACGGCGTTGGCGAGGGTTTTCGTGCGCCGACGCAAGAGCTGGGCGACCTCTTGCAAGGTCAAAAACAGGGGGTCCATGGGGTGCTCCTTCGAGGTTGGGAACACGCGAGGGGTGGGCGCACTGCGCGGCGGACGCGCAAAAAAACCGCCGGCGCAGGATCGCGCGGGCGGCGGATACGCCGGATCGAATCCGATCAGCGCATCAGAACGGCCCGCGTGGCGCGGGCGACAAAGGGACGTTGTGCGACTAGACGCGGGGTGAGGCAGTCGCTCGGAATGGAGCGCCCGGAGGGAGTGGCGGCAAGGGCGATAGCACGCCGCGCCGCCAGACGGCACAGCCGGTTGGACAATTTGTCTTGCAAGAGACCGACCAAAATACGACGCCGCGCTGCCAATAAGGTGGTCAGTGGGGCCCTGCGGGTGATGGCCACGTGCGCACTGATGGTCATGAAGGTGCGGACATTTCCTAAACCGCAGAACCCAGAGGCGTTGAGCGCGCGCGCAAACGACTCTTCCTCAGCCTGGCGTTGGGCCTGTTCGAGGCATGCGTCTTGCCATGCACGCTGAGCGAGGATCTTCTCCGCATCCTGCAGGATGCGGAGGTCCACTGGATCACACCAGTCTTCAAAAAAGAGATCGCGGTTGTTCGCCATGCGAGCCATTATGGCGCTGAATCGATTAAGAAGATGAGCTTTTTTGGGGTGCGTGACGCTTCCGGGAGCAGACGGGTTGCCTGTCCGTCGCTGGGACTGGACTGCTGCGACGCGGCGCGATCTGACGTTGGCTGAGGTGTGGGCCTGATCTTCGAGGGGGATCTGCCCCATCAAGTGCACTCAGCGCTCGCCAGTGGGAATGCGGTGGGAAGAGTGCAATGGAAAACGTGGCCGTCAGTGGGAATTGAGTGGGAATGCGTTCCCACTGGCGGCCGTTTTTGGCACAAAAAAGCCCGACTGGTGAGGTCGGGCTTTCTCTATAAATTATTGATTTTATGTGTTTTTTTTGGCCTGCCCGACTGGATTCGAACCAGTGGCCTACGGCTTAGAAGGCCGTTGCTCTATCCAGCTGAGCTACGGGCAGATGGATCAGGATCGGCGCCGATGCCTTGGGTCGAAACTCCTGAAATGGCTTCGCCCAAGCTCCGGCGGGTGACCTCTATCGGGTGGTCGGGGCGAGAGGATTCGAACCTCCGACCCTCTGCTCCCAAAGCAAAAGTTAGAATACCCTACAACCCGCGCCGTTGCTTGCTTTCTTTGTTGCTCGCACGCGATTTGGGACAATCTGGGGACAATTGGCAAACCTGAAAGGGTACTGAATGGCCTCTATTCTACTGAGGGGCGGCGGCTGGCAGGCCAAGATTCGGCGCAAGGGCGCACCGACGATCAGCCGCACGTTTGATTTGAAGGTCGATGCTGAAACCTGGGCGCGTGAAGTCGAGCGTGAATACCAGCGCGGCAACATCGCCGCCCTGCGCAATGATGCTGGACGAGTGACGATCAGCGAAGTCGCCGACAGATATCTCGACGAGGTGGTGCCGCTCAAACGCGATCATTCCGCGGGCACGCATACGCGCATGGCAAAGGCCCGGTTCGGCGCTTTCTTCCTGGGATCTGTGCGTTCAGTTGATGTTGCGGCCTGGCGTGATGAACTGCTTCGAGCAGGCTACTCGCCGCAGTCCGTGATTCACCAGCTCAACGCACTGTCCGCGCTATTCGGCCATGCAGAAAAGGAAATGAGCATCGCCCTGCCCGCAGGCAACCCGGTCAAGGCCATACGCAAGCCTGCGCAGCCCAAGGCTCGCGACCGTCGGTTGAGGGCTGGGGAACTGGACTACCTGCTGGCGGCCGCAGCCATGTCGCGCGCTGTGGGCGTAAGAGAGGTTCTATTGCTCGCCGTGGAAACCAGCATGCGCATGGGCGAGCTGTTTTCCTTGCGCTGGGAATACATCAAGATCAATCCTGGGAAGGGGAAGAAGTCGATAACAGGCACCGCGCACCTGGTGGACACCAAGAACGGCGAGAGCCGCACCGTGGCGCTCTCCAGCGCCGCAGTGGAAGCTTTGCATGCCCTGCCTCGCCGAATCGACGGCAGGGTGTTTTCGTGGAAACCCAACCATGAAAACGGCAGCTTTGAAAAGGTTTGGCAACGTACGCTGGCCCGCGCACGCAAGCAGTATGAGGCTGACTGCGCGAAGGCCGGGAAGAAGCCCGACCCAGCCTTCCTGGCCAATCTAAGGTTCCATGACTTGCGCCACGAAGCCACGTCGCGCCTTTTCGAGAAGGGCCTGGGCGTCATGGAAGTGGCCAGCATGACCGGCCACAAGAGCCTGTCCATGCTCAAACGCTACACTCACATCGAGGCGGAAAAGCTGGCGCGGAAGCTGGGGTGAGCCACCCTTCCCCCTTGACAAAGGCCCGCAGCTATGGAGTTCAGGCTGCGTGCAATTCCTCGCGGATGACGCGCCGCAGCGCGTCGAGCGTCACCGGTTCTTTGCTCGATGCCTCGCGCAGCGCCGCATTGATGAGCGTTTGATAGCCCACACCTTTTTGCTCAGCCTGCTTCTGGAAGGTGTCGATCACATCCGCATCCAGATAAATGGTGACGCGTTTTTTGCCCGGCGTGATGACCACTGCGCCGCGTGTGCTTTTGCTGAAATCGTACTCTTCGCGCATGGCATTTGTCCGTTTCGCCTAGGCTGGCCTTGCGGGCCGATGATGCTCACGGCCTCTCCGCGCGGCGTATGAACAACCACCAGTTGCGCCCCAGCGTGTCCATTCCCAGGGTGATGAACCGCTGTTCGCCGCGTGCATCCGGGTCTTCGATGGTCAAGGCCATGTCGCCTTGCAAGGCCTCTTCGGCATGGGTGAAACTTACCCCATGCTTGTTTAGATTGCTGCGGTCCTTGGCCGGTTCAAACTCAATATCCACCGCTGCAATCATACATATTCAATGCACACACTGGCCGTACCTGGAAGATGACGTAGGGGTGCACGACTGCAGGGCAGGCACCAGTTTCAGGCGTGCCGGAGTAGACCCGCCGGGTCACTTCATGTACTGGCCCGCCTTGATCTCGAGGGCTTCGAATTACCCAGCCAGACTCGCGGCCTGCTCCCTTGCGCCGGTTTCCGCCTTCCGGGCTTCGTCGCGTTCGGCCTGGGTCTGCAGGGCGCGGGCCTCTGAGCGGTTGGCGGTCTCGAATACAGCTTCCAGCCGCGCGCTCATGACAGCGGCATGCTGATCGGCGCCGCCGCGGGCTTGCCGGATTTCGGCCAGGTCGGTGCGTAGACGCTTGATCTGATCGAGCCTGCTGCTGCGCCTTTCCGGCCAGCGTGTCGCGTTCGCTGGTGAGCGCGGAGCTGGCGCGAAAGCAGGGATGACGTTGTGGGGCCATTATTGGTGCCATTCAAATATGAGCGACGCCGGCAAAATTCTGGAGCAAATGCGCCGCGAACCTGCGAGCGTGCGGTTTGCCGATCTGCGCAAGGTCTGCGTGGCGTACTTCGGAGAGCCCCGGCAGTCCGGCACAAGTCATGCGGTATTTCGCATGCCATGGGCAGGAGACCCCCCGCGTCAACATCCAATCGGACAAGAGCAAGGCCAAGACATACCAAGTCCGGCAGGTGCTCGCTGCCATTGAGAAACTGGAAGGCATGCGCCATGAACGCTGATCACTACACCTATCGCGTCACCTGGTCGCCGGAAGATGGCGAGCATGTGGGCCTGTGTGCGGAATTTCCCTCGCTGTCCTGGCTAGCTGCCACGCCTGATGCCGCTCTCAAGGGCATTCGACGGCTCGTGGCGCAGAGTGTCGAAGACATGCGCAATTGTGGCGAAGACATTCCGCAGCCGTTGGCTGAGAAGCGCTATAGCGGCCAGTTCCGCGTGCGCATCCCGCCGGAAGTCCATCGCGCCCTCGCAACCCACGCCGCAGAGCAGGGCGTGAGCCTGAATCGACTGGTCAGCGCGAAGCTGGCCGCCTGAAAGATTGAGCCATATCAGTCCTGGGACACGCCGTCCTGACAATAACGGCCTCGTCTTCCGGCTTGCGGCTCTTGATGAGCGCGTGGAATAGGCCGAATTCGGAAATGATGGTGTCTTCGCGGGACTGGATGGTGCCGTTCTCAGAGCAGGCCTGGCAGCATGCAGAGCAGTTTCGTCCTCGTTGAGGACGCGGTTCATCTGCGCGGCGTCTGCATAGTGCAGCGCCTTGGCAATCGTCGGTGACATTGGCTGTTTCTTTGCTCCTGCCTTTGTCTTTGCGCCGCAGAGGGTGGGGTGTATCCATCCATTGATCCCCTGCTTGAACATCGCCTTGCCCCCATCGACGAGTTTGGCAACCGCGTTTTGCGCGTCATCGTCAACCCGCAAACTGAACCCAGGCGTAAACCCCAAATTCACTCAGGAACGCAGGTAGCGTCCGCAGCACACCCGCGTTGCGCGAACAAGTGCGCAACACGGGGCACCCGAAGATGATGGTTACACTTCATTCCTTATGCAGATCATGCGCTCGATTGTGTCGGCAGCCGTACTGAAACGTGCATGAACTTCCAGCCTTCAAGATTCGCGAACCTTCATTACTCTTTCACATGCCCCCTTCGGTTCGACAGATTTCTCTCTTGCTTGTGGCGGCCAGCGCGCTTTTGTTGAGTGCTTGCGCCAGCTTCGTTCCCTCTGCAGGCCCGCGGACCGCGGCCGTGACTGAAGCCGCGCAATCACCATCGCTGCGTGGCATTGAACTCGTGGATGTGAATTACGGCATCGCCGAAGCCCTCAAAAGAGAGAGCCAAGCGCCCCGATTCGCCAGTTTTTTCAATCAGCCCCAGCTCACCGACTACCACGTTGGCCCGGGAGATGTGCTGCAGGTCTTCATTTGGGAAGCTCCCCCTGCCATGCTGTTCACGCCGCAAGCGCTCAGCGGCACGGGGCTGAGCAGCAGCGGTACGGGCACATTAGCCCTTCCCCAGCAGATCGTAGGCAATTCGGGCACGGTGGTTGTGCCCTTCGCGGGCAAGATCCCGGTGGATGGCAAGACACTTTCCGACATCGAATCTGAAATCACGAAGCGGCTGCGTGGCAAGGCCAATCATCCGCAGGTCATCGTTCAGCTCGTGCGTAACAACACGCAGAACATCACCGTCGTAGGCAACGTGCAGCACAGCATGGAAGTGCCGATGATCCCCGGCGGCATCAAGCTGCTTCGGGCGATCGCCCTCGCAGGCGGTGTGACCAAGCCCGTGGAGAAGTCAACCATTCAGATTTCTCGCGATGGCCGGAGCATGACCTTGCCGCTGGAAGCCATTTTGCGCAATCCGCAGGACAACATATCCCTGCAATCGGGCGATGTCGTCACCGCGCTCTATCAGCCGCTGAGCTTCACTGCGCTGGGCGCTATTGGCCGCAATGGTGAAGTCGACTTCGAAGCCAATGGCATCACCTTGGCGCAAGCGTTGGCGCGCATTGGCGGCCTGGACGACAACCGATCCAACCCGGCCGGGGTCTTTCTGTTCCGTATGGTGCCGCCGAACGCGCTGGCCTGGCCGAAAAAACCCACAACGCTGGTCGATGGCAAGGTGCCCACGATTTTTCAGTTCAATCTGCGCGACCCTGCCACATTCTTCGCCGCGCAGTCGTTCCCCGTCGAGAACAAGGATCTGATCTACGTGTCAGAC
>JAJXUC010000171.1 GCA_021783435.1 Pseudomonadota bacterium
GAGCAGCCTTCTTCGCCGGAGCAGCCTTCTTCGCCGGAGCGGCCTTCTTCGCCGGAGCGGCCTTCTTCGCCGGAGCAGCCTTCTTCGCCGGAGCAGCCTTCTTCGCCGGAGCAGCCTTCTTCGCCGCGGGTTTCTTCATTGCAGTTGCCATTTGGATTCTCCTTGATCAAGTGTTATTGAAATTCATTCACATCCATTGCATCCAAAGCTCCTCATGGTCCTGCCTCCCGGCAGTTTCCGATACGGGACATTTGCAAATGCACCGATGTGCACAACCCCCGACAAACCAGCGCTGGCTTGCCAGGGGCCACTCACGAAACGCGAGATTTGCGTTGGCGTTTCGATGAATGTTGGGGTTTCCGACAGGTGGTTTGCATGAACACCAGAATTGTCGGATCTTGTCTTTGAACCCAGGGAACCGGCGGCGCCGCCGCGGTCCATGCGAAGAAAACCCGTCACGACGCGGGCCGCAATAAGACGAGAAACGAAGGACAAAGCACCAACACCGCGCATCATCCTGAAGCGGGGATGGAAGATCCCGGCGGAACGTATTCCACCGATTTGCATCCCAGGCCTTAAATCACAGCCCTTCAAGTTGTCCGTCCTAAAGGCTTGATAGTCATGGTGTGTTTCGGGAGTCGATGCCGAAAGTCGGCCTCGATTATTCCCAGGACAGGGCTCCGCCCGACTGGTACTCGATCACACGGGTTTCGAAGAAATTACGTTCCTTTTTCAGATCGATCATTTCGCTCATCCATGGGAACGGATTCTCTTCGTTCGGGAAAATCGCGTCCAGCCCGATCTGCTGGGCGCGCCGGTTGGCAATGAAACGCAAATAACCCTTGAACATGGAGGCGTTGAGCCCCAATACCCCTCGCGGCATGGTGTCCTCGGCATAGGCATACTCGAGGTCAACAGCCTTATGGAATAGCGCCGTGATTTCGTCCTTGAACGTGCGGGTCCAGAGATGCGGGTTTTCGAGTTTGATCTGGTTGACCACGTCAATGCCGAAATTGCAATGCATGGATTCATCGCGCAGGATGTATTGATACTGCTCCGCCGCTCCCGTCATCTTGTTCTGGCGCCCCATGGACAAAATTTGGGCGAAACCGACATAGAAGAACAATCCTTCCATGAGGCAAGCAAAAACTATGATGGAGCGCAGAAGCTCCTGATCGTTGCGCTCGGATCCCCCGAAGGCGGAGGTTCGGAACTCGGGATTCGTGAGGGTGTCGATGAAGGGGATGAGAAATTCGTCTTTATTGCGAATCGACGGAATTTCATGGTAAGCATTGAATATTTCACCCTCGTCCAAACCCAATGATTCGACGATGTACTGGTAGGCGTGGGTGTGGATCGCCTCTTCGAAGCCCTGCCGCAGCAGGAACTGCCTGCACTCCGGGTTGGTGATATGCCGATAAGTGCCAAGCACGATATTGTTGGCGGCAAGCGAGTCGGCGGTGACGAAAAAACCCAGATTGCGCTTGACGATGCGACGCTCGTCCTCTGTCAAGCCGTTGGGATCCTTCCATAAAGCGATGTCCCGCGACATATTGATTTCTTGCGGCATCCAGTGGTTGGCGCAGGACGACAGGTATTTGTCCCAGGCCCACTTGTACTTGAAAGGGACCAGTTGATTGACATCGACGCGGCAATTGATGATGCGCTTGTCCTCGACCTGAACCCGGCCCGTGGACGAGGCTCTTTGGCTGTACACATCCGCCGTGCCTGGCGCGTTCAGGGCGCCCAATACGCCGTGCTGGACGGCGCCCGCGGATGCGCTGCCGGAGAGGGTTTGGAACAAGGGCCGTCCTACCCCCTCTTCCGCGGCCGGGGAAGACGCAGACAAAGATGCGAGTGAAATGGCGGACGAATTGATGGACGATTTGGCGGGCGAAAAAGCGGATGACCCACGCGCCATGGGCGCGCTTGCGCTTTCAGTATTTTCTTCCCAACTCAGCATGGCTTTTCCTTCTTTGAATTATCAGATGTTTATGACATACATTCAATATGCGGAGCACGAAATCGGCGCGGATATCGCGCTTCATCGCTGCAGCATGACGCGCAAAACCAACGGCAAGGCGCTATGGCGACGAAACCATGCTCCATGACAAATGTTGGGCTTACTGGCAAGCCTCGCAAGTTGGATCATCGATGGCGCAGAACTTGATATCGCTTCCAGCCGTCGGCGGCTCCACCGCCGGGGCCGCAACCGATGAGGCCTGCATATGTTGCGCGCCGCCCGCAGCTTGCGGCACGGCATTGAGTCGGCCGGATTTGACGGTGGACTTTTCCGCGTGTGTGGCGCTCATGGTGCGGAGGTAATAGGTGGTCTTCAGACCGCGCAGCCAGGCGAGTTTGTAGGTTTCGTCGAGTTTCTTGCCCGAAGCTCCAGCCATATAGATGTTGAGCGACTGCGCCTGATCGATCCACTTGCTGCGTCGCGCTGCCGCCTCGATGATCCACTGCGGGTCGACTTCGAACGCCGTCGCATACAGCGCCTTGAGATCGGCAGGAATACGATCGATGGGCTGCACGCTGCCGTCGAAATACTTCAGGTCGGCGAGCATGACCTGGTCCCACAGTCCACGCGCCTTGAGATCGCGCACCAGGTACTGATTCACCACGGTGAACTCTCCCGACAGATTGGACTTGACATACAGGTTCTGGAAGGTCGGCTCGATACAGGCGTCCACGCCGATGATGTTGGAGATCGTCGCGGTGGGTGCGATGGCCACGCAATTGGAGTTGCGCATGCCATGGGTTTGGATGCGCGCACGCAGCGCGTCCCAATCGAGGCTGGCGGATGCATCGATGTCGACGTAACCGCCACGTTGCTCGGCGAGAAGTTTCAGCGTGTCGTGCGGCAGGATGCCCTGGTCCCACAAGGAGCCTGGATAGCTGCTGTAGCGCCCGCGCTCCTGCGCAAGTTCGGTAGACGCCCAGTAGGCGTGATAGCACACGGCCTCCATCGAGCGGTCGGCGAATTCCACGGCCTGCTGCGAGGCGTAGGGGATGCGCGCCAGATGCAGACAATCCTGGAAGCCCATGATGCCCAGTCCCACCGGCCGGTGCTTGAGGTTCGAGTTGCGGGCCTTGGCCACGGCGTAATAGTTGATGTCGATGACGTTGTCGAGCATGCGCATCGCCGTGGACACGGTACGCCGGAGCTTGTCGTGGTCAAGCACGTAGCCGCCATCGGGGCCTTGCTTGAGATGCGCCACGAGGTTGACGGACCCGAGGTTGCACACCGCGATCTCGGTCGCGCTGGTATTGAGGGTGATCTCCGTGCACAGATTGCTCGAGTGCACCACGCCCACATGCTGCTGCGGGCTGCGCACATTGCAGGCGTCCTTGAACGTGATCCAGGGATGTCCGGTTTCGAACAGCATGGTCAGCATCTTGCGCCACAGCTGCGCCGCGGGAATGCTCTTGTGCAGCTTGATCTCGCCTTGCGCCGCCTTCTCCTCGTAGCGCAGGTACGCCTGTTCGAAAGCCAGCCCGAACTTGTCGTGCAGGTCGGGCACGTCGGAGGGCGAGAACAGCGTCCAGTTGCCACCTTCCATCACGCGCTTCATGAACAGGTCGGGCACCCAGTTGGCGGTGTTCATGTCGTGGGTGCGGCGGCGGTCGTCGCCGGTGTTCTTGCGCAGTTCGAGAAATTCCTCGATGTCCAGATGCCAGGTTTCCAGATAGGCGCACACCGCCCCCTTGCGCTTGCCGCCCTGGTTCACGGCCACGGCGGTGTCGTTGACCACCTTGAGGAAGGGCACCACGCCTTGGGATTTGCCGTTGGTGCCCTTGATATGGCTGCCCAGGGCGCGCACCTGGGTCCAGTCATTGCCCAGCCCGCCGGCGAACTTGGACAGCAGGGCGTTCTCCTTGATGGCCTCGTAAATGCCATCGAGGTCGTCGGCCACCGTGGTGAGATAGCAACTGGAGAGCTGTGAGCGGCGCGTGCCCGCATTGAACAGGGTTGGCGTGCTGGACATGAAGTCGAAGCTGGACAGCACTTCGTAGAACTGAATGGCGCGCGTCTCGCGGTCGATCTCGTTGAGCGCCAGGCCCATGGCCACGCGCATGAAAAAAGCCTGCGGCAATTCGATGCGGCGACCGTCCTTGTTGTGCCGGGTGTCGGCGCGGTTGGCCAGGAAATAGCGGTCGTACAGGGTCTGCAGGCCGAGGTAGTCGAACTGCAGATCGCGCTCGGGTTTGAGCGCAGCGCCCAGGCGGGCCAGATCGTACTGGGCAAGGCGCTCATCGAGCAATTCCAGGCCGACGCCTTCCTTGATGAATTGCGGGAAGTACTCGGGATAGCGCGCCGCCATGTGTTCCTGCACGACCTCCTCGCCCAGCACGTCCTTGCGGATGGTGTGCAGCAGCAAGCGTGCCGTGGCCTTGGCGTAGCCGGGGTCGCTTTCGATCAGCGTGCGCGCGGCGAGGATGGCGGCCTTGTACACCTCCGCCATGGGCACGCCGTCATAGAGATTGCGCTGGGTCTCGGCCAGGATGGGTTCGGGTCTGACCTCGGCGCCGAGATCGGCGCAGGCCGAGCGAATCAGGTCGTCGAGGGCGGCCAGGTCCAGCGGCTTGCGCACGCCATCGTCGGTGACATGCAGGGTTTGCACGGCCGGGACCGCAGTCTCCTGCTTGTGCCTCGCGCGCTCCTGCGCACGACGTTCACGGTAAAGCACATAAGCACGCGCCACCTCGTGCTGGCCAGCGCGCATCAACGCCAGTTCGGCATGATCCTGGATGTCTTCGATATGAAAGGTTCCCCCGCCCGGACGGCTGCGCAGCAACGCACGCACCACCGCTTGGGTGAGTTCCTCGACCTGCTCGCGCATGCTGGCCGACGCCGCGCTCTGCCCACCCTGCACGGCAAGAAAGGCCTTGGTCAACGCGATCTGGATCTTGGCCGGCTCGAACCCCACCACCGCACCGTTGCGGCGAATGATCTTGTAGTCGGCATAGTGTTGCGGCGTGTTCGCGTCGTCGCCGACGGGCTGCCGGAGGACGGAGGCTTGTGAATCGGCGGCGAGCGGGGATGGGACGAGGTTCACGCAAGATCTCCTAAGGCTAGATGGTCACGCCAAACGCCATCGTGGGGACGCTCGACGGCAAATTGACGTTGAAACGAATGTTGGGTGGGGCCTGGCGCAGACTGGGTTTGGGAAACTCAGACGCTGACGGCAGCGGGACCGGAAAACAGTTGGGGACACTGATTTGGAATCCATTTCGAACCTGCGCGCACAACCCTTGTTTGCACTATATCTAGCGTTTGGATGGATAGCAAGACCCCATAGCTAGCGCAAACCCTGCTCACAGGCTTTGCACAGCCTTATCCACAATCAAGTGGTTCGGAGCATGCTGCCGTACTGGCATTTGCACCCCGAACGGGCGTGAAAGATCGCCCGTGGGTGAACAGGCCCTAGCCTTCGTGCGAAGGAAAGGCCGACGCAGCAAGGCCGCTTGCGCGGCGTATGACCGGCCAGTCGAAAAGAGGACCGGGATCCGTCTTGCGGCCCGGCGCGATATCGGAATGTCCAGCCATGGCCTTGATGGGATAGGCCTGGATCAGCGCAGAAACGAGCGCGACGAGGCTGTCGTATTGCGCCGGCTCGAATGGCATGGCGTCGGTGCCTTCGAGTTCGATGCCAATGCTGAAGTCATTGCAGCGGGCTCGCCCCCGGAAGGAGGATGCCCCTGCATGCCAGGCGCGCTGGTCACACGACACATACTGCAACAAGGCCCCATCCCGCCGGATGAGGAAATGCGCCGAAACACGCAACCCCTCCAGCTCGGCGAATTCGGGCCGGGCCCGGTGGTCGAGCGCGCCGAGAAACAAATCATCGATGAACCCGCCGCCGAACTCGCCCGCCGGCAGCGAGATGCTGTGCAGCACGAGCAAGTCCGCATCGACCCCGGCAGGCCGGGCATCCCAATGTGGCGAAGGACGACGCAACGCGTGGCGATACCAGCCCTGATCGAACAAGGCGCCTGCGGCCCCATCGCCACGCCCCTTAGCGCGGCTCATCGTAAGACTCAGAAGCGGCGCCCTCGTCGCGGATGTCGAGGCGCTCCATGCGGTAGCGAATCTGCCGCAAATTCAACCCGAGCAACTGTGCCGCCGCGGTTCGGTTGAAGCGAGTCCGGCGCAGGGCCTCGAGCAAGATGTTGCGCTCGATCTGGTCCAGATAGGTCGACAGCTCCAGCGGCAGCGCTGGGGGCGCCCAGGCCGCAACGGGTTGCGTGCCGGCGTCACGGCGCGCCGGGGGCTGCGTCCAACCAGCTCCACCATGCCCGGGCGGGGCCGCGACGGCCCCGTACAGCGGCGGCTGCATCTCCGCGGGCGGGTCCAAGTCCTGCGGCCCGATGAGGTCCGTCGCAGCCAGCGCGGTCGCGCGGTGCAGAAGGTTTTCCAGCTCGCGCACATTGCCGGCGAAAGCATGCAGCCGCAATTGCTGCAGGGCATCCTGGCTCAGGCGCAAGCCCGGCCGGCCGTGATCGGTCCGGATGCGGCCGAGCAGGGCTTCGACGAGTTGCGGCAGATCGTCGAGCCGTTCACGCAACGGCGGAAGCGTCACGCCGATGACATTGAGCCTGTAATACAGATCCTGCCTGAACGTGCCCTCGGCCACGCAGCGTTGCAGGTCGCGATGGGTGGCGCTGACCAGGCGCACGTCCACCGGCGTTTCGGCGATTTCGCCCAGAGCGCGGACCTTGCGCTCCTGCACTGCGCGCAAGAGCTTGGCCTGCATGGACAAAGGCAATTCGCCCAGTTCGTCCAGGAACAGCGTGCCCCCCGCCGCCGCGGCGAAAAAACCGTCATGCGAGGCTAGAGCCCCAGTAAACGCGCCCTTGCGATAGCCGAAGAACTCCGCCTCAAGCAGATGCTCGGGTATGGCACTGCAATTCACGGGAACGAAAGGCCCTGCCGCACGGTTGCTGAGTTCATGCACGGCACGCGCGGCCAATTCCTTGCCGGTGCCGGATTCGCCCTGGATGAGGACCGGCGCCATGCCGCGCGCCGCGCGCCGCAGGGTGTCCTTCACGGCAAGCATCGGGGCGGAATCGCCCACCATCGCCAGCAATGCCGACGCCTGCCGGTCCAGTGAGCCGGCAGCGGCACCTTGAGCAAGCGCGGATCGCACAACCTGGCGTAGCTGGCGCAAATCGACCGGCTTGGTCAGATAGTCGAACGCGCCCATCTTCAGCGCCTGCACGGCGGTGGCCGCATTGCCGTAAGCGGTGGCCATGACGATGCGTTCGGCGCGGCGCTGCGCGGCAGCCCAGGCCAGGATGTCCAGGCCCTCGCCGTCGGGCAGGCGCATGTCCACGATGGCCACGTCGAAGCCCTGCTGCGCCATGCGGGCACGCGCCTCGCCCACGCTGGCCGCCTCCTCCACCTCCCAGCCCTCCCGCACCAGGGTCAGGGTGTAAAGCTCGCGCAGATCGGGTTCGTCATCGACGACCAGAATGCGTATCGGTGTTGCTGCTTCAGGCATAGGATGTTTCGTCGTCAGAACATCGATTCACATGCAGCGCTGCACGGGCCGCCTCATGGCAGTCAGGCCTCGCCAGCTCGCACAGGCGGTTCGGCAGCCATGGCGAAGATGACGAACTCGCCAAACGCCTTGGGCTCGTGTTCTCGCCGCACCCGGTATTCCAAACGCGCCGCATACCGGGAACACAGTTCCTGGGAAATATACAAACCCAGTCCGGTGCCACGGCTGTCCGTCGTGAAAAAAGGCTCGAACAACTGCGCAC
>JAJXUC010000172.1 GCA_021783435.1 Pseudomonadota bacterium
CACGAGCAACCTGACGACACACCACCGCCCGATGCGGCCGATTGACTTGGCGGCGCACCCGCCGTACGCACTGCTAAACTTGAATTTTGCATTGCATCAATTCCCGTGTCACCGACCGAAAACCAGAACAATGCGGCCGCACTTGCGCCGTCAGCGCCCGCTGAGAGGCTTGCGTTTGTCGGAAGCTCGACCTCCCGCCGCCTGGTGCACGAGCGTTCCATCAATCTGCAGGTTTATGCGCGTGACGATGGTTTGTGGGATATCGAGGCCGAGCTGATCGACACTAAAACACGCGATTTCGAGCTTGCCACCGGCTTGCGCCGCGCCGGGCAGCCCATTCACCACATGCGGTTGACCCTGACCATCGACATCGCGTTTCACATCGTCGACGTCCAGGCGCACACGCTGGCTGCGCCCTATCCAGGCTACTGCGAAGACTACGGCGACGCTTACCGCAGCCTCGTCGGCCTGAATCTGCTGCATGGCTTCTCGGCTGCTGTCAGGCAACGTCTGCATGGCACCCTGGGCTGTACCCACATCACCGAACTGACCCGCGTCCTGCCCACTGCTGCCATCCAGGCGTTTGCCGGCGAAGTGGAGCGGTCGCAAGCCCGCGACAGCAAGCAGCCTTTCCAGCTCGATCGCTGTCACGCGCTCCGCCTCGATGGCGCCGCCGTGCTGCGCTATTACCCGCGCTGGGCCAAACCTGCGGCGCACGATTCCGAGACCAGCTTGAGCGTCGGCGGTGCGACGCGATCCGGCTGACGCCACGCATTCCCATTCCCCTCGAGCGCCTGGTCCTGCGCCAGGTTCCATCACCAGCCAGCAACCTCCCAACATGAAAATTCACGAATACCAGGGCAAACAGATCTTGCGCGAATGCGGTGTGTCCGTGCCACGCGGCACGCCTGCGTTCACAGTGGATGAGGCCGTGCATGCGGCCCAGCAACTCGGCGGCCCGGTCTGGGTCGTCAAGGCGCAGATCCACGCCGGCGGGCGCGGCAAGGGCGGTGGCGTCAAGCTGGCGCGTTCGGTCGACGAAGTCCGCACCCTGGCTGGGCAGATGCTCGGGATGCAGCTCATCACCCACCAGACCGGGCCTCAGGGCCAGACGGTGCGGCGACTGCTGATCGAAGAAGGCGCCGATATCCGCAAGGAGTATTACGCCGGCCTGGTGATCGATCGCGCGGCGCAGAAGGTCGTGGTCATGGCCTCCAGCGAAGGCGGCATGGACGTCGAGGAGGTCGCGGCCGAGACTCCTGAGAAAATCCACAAGGTGTGGGTCGATCCGCTCACCGGCCTGCAAGACGCCGACGCGATCGCGCTGTGCGCCAAAATCGGTCTGCCCGAAGCCAGCCAAGCCGAAGGCGCCCGCGCGCTGCAAGGCCTGTACCGCGCCTTCTGGGACAACGACGCCTCGCTGGCCGAGATCAACCCCCTCATCCTGCAGGGCGACGGCGGCGTCAAGGCGCTGGATGCCAAGTTCAACTTCGATGACAACGCCCTGTTCCGTCATCCGGAACTGGTGGCCATGCGCGACCTGGATGAAGAAGACCCGGCCGAGATCGAAGCCTCCAAGTACGAACTGTCCTACATCCAGCTCGACGGCAACATCGCCTGCCTGGTCAACGGCGCCGGCCTGGCCATGGCGACGATGGACACCATCAAACTGTTCGGCGGCGAGCCGGCCAATTTCCTCGACGTCGGCGGCGGCGCCACGGCCGAGAAGGTCACCGCGGCCTTCAAGATCATGCTGCACAACCCGCATGTCAAAGCGATCCTGGTGAATATTTTCGGCGGCATCATGCGTTGCGACACCATCGCCGAAGGGTTGATTGCCGCCAGCAAGGCGGTGTCGCTCAAGGTGCCGCTGGTGGTGCGCATGAAAGGCACCAACGAGGACCTCGGCAAACGGTTGCTGGCCGAGTCCGGCCTGCCCATCATCAGCGCTGAAACCCTGGCCGAGGCGGCAGAGAAGGTCGTCGCCGCGGCGGCCTGAGCCCGGACCCCACCTCGCAGTCGTCGATCCTCCATCCCATTCGCAAAAAGCGCCGAGCGACTCCCGAGCTTTTTGCGCCGAAAGGCTTGTATGTCCATCCTCATCGACAAGAACACCAAAGTCATCACCCAAGGCATCACCGGCAAGACCGGCCAGTTCCACACCCGCATGTGCCGTGACTATGCCAACGGCCGCGCCGCCTTCGTCGCCGGGGTCAACCCGAAGAAGGCCGGGGAAGACTTCGAGGGCATTCCCATCCATGCCACCGTAGCCGGCGCCAAAGCGGCGACGCAAGCCACGGTCTCCGTCATCTACGTGCCGCCCCCTGGAGCAGCCGCGGCGATCTGGGAAGCCGTGCAGGCCGATCTCGATCTGGTCATCTGCATCACCGAGGGGATTCCGGTGCGCGACATGATGGAGGTGCGCGCCAGGATGCGCGCCAAGGAGGCCGCCGGCGGCAAGAAGACCCTGCTGCTGGGGCCGAACTGCCCGGGGCTGATCACGCCCGATGAAATCAAGATCGGCATCATGCCCGGGCACATCCACCGCAAGGGGCGCATCGGCGTGGTGTCGCGCTCGGGCACGCTGACCTACGAGGCCGTGGGCCAGGTGACCGAGCTGGGGCTGGGGCAGAGCAGCGCCGTGGGCATTGGCGGCGACCCGATCAACGGTCTGAAGCACATCGACGTGCTCAAGCTGTTCAACGACGACCCCGACACCGATGGCGTCATCATGATCGGCGAGATCGGAGGCCCTGACGAAGCCGAGGCTGCACTCTGGGCCAAGGAGCACATGACCAAGCCCATCGTCGGTTTCATCGCGGGCGTCACCGCTCCCCCGGGCAAGCGCATGGGCCACGCCGGCGCCCTCATCTCCGGCGGCGCCGACACCGCCGAGGCCAAGCTGGAGGTGATGGACGCTTGCGGCTTCACCGTCACGCGCAACCCGTCGGAAATGGGCAAGCTCATACAAAAACGGCTGGGCTGACTGGAGTTGGACGCGCCCCCCGGCGGGGCGCGCCTCGTCGCTCCGACAGCTGACTCGACCGGCCGGCGTCTGAATCGCGCCACAAGCCTGGCCGGAGCCGGGCATCGCGCCGTCCAGAGGCACTTGCCAGGGCACACTCCCGCTATGCTGGGGTCTGATGCGCAGCCGCGCGCATGATGTCCCCAGCATTCATTCGGAGCTTTGCCTTGACCTTGGAGTCTTTTCTCACCCCCGTGTTCTGGGCCGCGCTGGGCCAGATCATCCTGATCGACATTCTGCTCGGCGGTGATAACGCCGTGGTCATCGCCCTGGCCAGCCGCAAGCTGCCGTTGCCGCAGCGGCGCAAAGCCATCGTGTGGGGCACAGCAGGCGCCATCGGCTTGCGTGTGGTGTTGATTTTTTTTGCCCTCACCCTGCTCAAGCTGCCGTTCCTCAAAATCGTCGGCGCCTTGCTGCTGCTGTGGATCGGCATCAAGTTGATGCAACCCGAGGATGACGAGGGTATGCATGGCGACGTGCATTCGCCTGACCGGTTATGGGCTGCCGTCAAGACGGTCATCATCGCTGACTTCGTCATGAGCCTGGACAACGTCATCGCCATTTCCGGTGCGGCGCAGAACGCTGGCTCCGACCACAGCATGGTTCTCGTGGTGTTCGGTCTGGCGCTCAGCGTGCCCATCATTGTTTGGGGCAGCCAGATGGTCATCACGCTGATGACGCGTTTTCCGGCCATCATCACGCTCGGGGCCATGCTGCTGGGCTGGATTGCCGGTGGCCTGGTGGTGACCGACCCCGCGACCGAGTCTTGGGTCCAGCAACAGCCCTGGGCCAAGCAGGCCACGGCTCTGGCCAGTGCCGTGGGCGCTGCGATCGTCTGGGGTGCCGGGCAGTGGTTACGCCGCCGCCACACCCTCACCGCCCACGGCTCCTGAGCATCGCCCGAACAACCCTGTCCAGCCGATCCCCATGCCACGCCTTGCCGACAAGCCGCGCGCCCTGCAACTGGAAATGGCCAGTTGTACCGACATGGGCCGAGTGCGCGAGCACAACGAGGACGCCATCGCCTGCGATGCGGTCGCCGGTATTGCCGTGCTGGCCGACGGCATGGGCGGCTATGCCGCTGGCGAAGTTGCCAGCGGCGTGGCTGCGGCGCAAATCAATGCCGACCTGTCGCGCCTCAAGGCTGAGTACCCGCGCATCAGCGCCGTGGATTTGTCGAATGCCATGCGGGAATCGATTCGGCGCGTGAATACCCAGATCTACCGTTCCGCCAAGCAAGACTTGCGCTACTCCGGCATGGGCACGACCCTGGTGGCCGTGGCGTTCACCGGCAACGTGGCGGTGCTCGGCCATGCCGGCGATTCACGCGCCTACTTGCTGCGCCAGCAGCGTCTGACGCAAATCACCAAGGATCATTCGCTGCTGCAGGAGCAGATCGACATGGGTCTCGTTCGGGTGGGTGACGCCGGGGCCAAAGCAGTGAAGAATTTGGTAACACGGGCTTTGGGTGTGGATTTGTCCCTGGAGCCGGAGTTGGGCATGACGCCCGTGTTGCCGGGAGATCGAATCCTGCTGTGTTCCGACGGCCTGAGCGACATGTTGTCCGACAACAGCATTCAGACCATTTTGAATGATTATGAAGACGCTGCAGAAGCTGCCGCCGTTCGTTTGGTGCAAGAGGCGAATTTGGCTGGCGGACGCGATAATATTTCGGTCATTATCGTGACCCTGCACCAGGGTGCAGCCGTTTGATCGGACCAAGACACAAGCTTTTTCCTGCTCGATGCGACGCCCAGTCTCCCGCTCTCAACTCCAACACACAAGGTAGATCGCCATGGCCAAGCTGGTCATCTTTCTCGACGACAAAGTGCTCAAGGAAGTGGTTCTCAACAAGGACCGCGTCACTCTGGGGCGGCGCCCGCACAACGATGTGGTGATCGACAACCTGGCCGTGAGCGGCGAGCATGCCGTGCTGCTGCGTGAGGGCGATGGCTATGTGGTGCAGGACCTGGGCAGCACCAACGGTTCTTACATCAACGGCAAGCCCATCAAACGCGCTGCCTTCAACGAGGGCGATTCGCTGGATATCGGCAAGTACACCCTGCGTCTTTTGTCGGACTCGAAGCAATCCGCCTTTGCCGGCTCGCGGTTCGGCAACTCTCGCTTCGGCCCCACAGGTTTCACCAATTCGGGTGGGACTGGAACCAGCTTTCGCAATTCGCGCAGCGGGGTGACCACCTCCAGTTACAGCCCCACGCAACATCAGGATGGCGGCTTGCCGGCGTTCAAGATCCGCGTGGTCAGCGGCGCCGCAGCGGGTACCGAGCTGGTGCTCAGCAAGCCGCAAACCACCTTCGGCCAGCATGGCGTCATGGTCGTGTCGATTCAGCGTAATCCGCGTGGCTACGAACTGTCCCAGGTCGAGGGCGAGCAGCGTGTGCGCATCAACGGCGCCGCGCTTGGCCTGGTCCCCGCGGTGCTGACATCGGGTGACGTCGTCGAGTTGGCGGGCGGCACGCGGTTGCAGATCCTCCCTGCCTGACGACTGGACTCGAGTCGAGGGGTTGCGGCGAATTTCTGTTCCGCCTCCAGGCCTCGTGGCCGGAGGCGGGTGAATCCAGCGTCCCCAGCCAAGCAGCCGCAGGACGATCCATAACCGCACAGACTCAGCGGTTCACGCGCATGAGCTTGAGCATATTGGTGCCGCCCGGAGCGCCCATGGGCTCCCCGCAAGTGATGGCGTAGCTGTCGCCCACAGTCAAGGCATGGTTTTTCACCAGCAGGATTTCGGCCTGCTTCAGCGCTTCATCGCGATCGCTGGAGTACTGCATGTGCACCGGACGCACATTGCGATAGAGCGTCATGCGGCGCACCGAGCTTTCCTTCGGCGACAGCGCGTAGATGGGCATGCGCACGCGATGGCGGCTCATCCACAGCGCTGTCGAGCCCGACTCCGTGAGCGCCACGATGGCTTTGCAGCCGAGATGGTGTGCCGTGAACAGCGCCGCCATGGCGATGGAATGGTCGATGCGCGTGAAGCTCTTGTCGACGAAGTCGCGCTCGAGTTTCATTTCCTCGAAGCGCTCGGCCTCGACGCAGATGCTGGCCATGGCCTCCACCGTCTCAACCGGGTATTTGCCGGCGGCGGTTTCCGCCGAGAGCATGACCGCGTCCGTGCCATCGAGCACGGCGTTGGCCACGTCCGACACTTCGGCGCGGGTGGGCACGGCGTTGGTGATCATCGACTCCATCATCTGCGTCGCGGTGATCACCACGCGATCCATGTCGCGGGCCATGCGGATCATGCGTTTTTGCAATGCCGGAACGGCAGCGTTGCCCACCTCGACGGCCAGGTCTCCGCGAGCCACCATGATGCCGTCGGACGCCTTCAGGATGTCGGCCAGCGCCGGAATGGCCTCGGCACGCTCGATCTTGGCGATGAGCGCCGGTTTGTGGCCATGGGCCGCACCGGCCACATTCGCCAACTGCCGCGCCAGTTCCATGTCGGTGGCGTTCTTCGGGAACGACACGGCCAGATAGTCGGCCTGGAAAGCCATCGCGGTACGGATATCCTCCATGTCCTTGGCCGTGAGGGCCGGCGCCGATAGGCCGCCACCCTGCTTGTTGATGCCTTTGTTGTTCGACAGTTCGCCGCCGATGATCACCGTGGTGATGATCTTCGAGCCTTCCACGGCGTCGACCGCAAGCACGATCAGGCCATCGTTGAGCAGCAGGCGGTCGCCCTGTTTCACGTCGCCGGGAAGATCCTTGTAGTCCAGCCCGGCGATCTCCGCATTGCCCAGTTCGCATGCCGCGTCCAGGGTGAAGCGGCTGCCCTTTTCCAGCATGATCTTGCCATCGGTGAATTTGCCGACGCGGATTTTCGGCCCCTGCAGATCGGCCATGATGGCGACCTCACGGCCGCAGCGCTTGGCCGTGTCACGCACCAGGACGGCGCGGTCGATATGGTCTTGCGCCTTGCCATGGGAAAAATTGAGCCGAACCACATCGACCCCGGCGCGGATGATGCGTTCGAGGACTTCGGGTGAAGAGCTGGCCGGGCCGATGGTGGCCACGATTTTGGTTGCACGGGACATGGAATGGAAATGTGGGGATCGGTGGAAGGCGGCGCTTGGACAGGCAGAGTACAAGCAGGTGGGCGGCAGGCAAAAAATACTGCAAAAACAGGAACAATTGAACACTAGTGTAGGCCTGCATCAGGGTCGTTCCGCACAAAACAGTCTGAATCTGGACGTATGCTTCACCCACGCGCACCGGGCCACGAGATCCAGGCGCGACGATGCGAGGCCAAGGGAGGCGGTATGGGGCGACTGGGTTGGATCAAGCAGTGGTGGAGTCGCAGACTGCCACTCCCTGATCGTGGGGCTTGCCGCACGCGCCTGTGAGTCCGGCATGGACACGACCTTTCCACTGGACGATCTCACCGATTCGGCCGCGGTCCGCCGCCTGCTCGAGGCCGTCGACCTTCCCATCGGCCGCTGGGATGCGCAATCGCGTCTGACCTTCTGCAATCCGCCTTACCTGCGCTGGGCCCGCTTGCCGGCGCAGGCTTTGCTCGGCAGAACCCTGGCCGAGCTTTATGGCGTCGAGGCCTGGGAGCGTGCCCAGA
>JAJXUC010000027.1 GCA_021783435.1 Pseudomonadota bacterium
GGGCTTGCCCGCACTGGCCTGAATGGCCTTGAGCAGGGCATCGGCCCCACGGATGGCCTTGCCGTTCACTTGCGTGACCACATCGCCGGCGCGCATGCCGGCCTTCTCGGCGGGGTCTCCGGCGAGGGTCTCACGAATCAATGCCGGCGGGCTTGCCAGCCGCAAACCCCATGTGGCGAGAAAGTCTGGCTGACTGGCCTCGTCCTCGGCGCCTGCAAACTGCAAGGTGGCATTTGCAATGGCGCCGTCGGTGTTCCTGAGCTTCAGGGCCACCGTTTGCCCACTCATGGCCGCGGTGAGCAATTGCAACTGCAGATCAGACCAGGACTGCACCGCTTGGGTACCGCCGTCGGCCGTGATCGCCACAACCTGGTCGCCCGAGCGCACACCGGCCATGGCCGCAGGACTGCCCGATGGCGGCGCTCCCAAGAGCGCAACCGGCTGACGCACGCCGACGAATGCAACGATCGCAAACAGCACCACAGCCAGCAGCAGATTGGCAGCAGGACCGGCCGCGACGATCGCGGCGCGTTTGAGCAGAGTCTGGCGGTTGAAGGCGCGCGGCAAATCGGCAGCAGGAACATCGCCCTCGCGTTCATCGACCATCCTCACGAAGCCACCCAACGGAATGGCGGCGATCACGAATTCAGTCTGGTCTCGCCCACGCTTCCACTTCAACAACGGCTTGCCGAAGCCGATGGAAAAGCGCAGCACCTTCACCCCGGCGGCGACCGCGACACGGTAATGGCCATATTCATGAATCGTGATGAGCAGGCCAAGGGCGAAAAGAAAGGCAAGCACAGTGACCATCTGAAACTCCTCAAGGCAACTCGCTGTATGCGGCACCGACGTGGATTGTGCCCGGCTTCAAGGAACCAGGGTATTGATACGGACCTGTGCCTGCTGACGGGCCAGTTGGTCGAGTTCAAGCAGGTCGTCAAGATTGCGTGCCGCGTTGAGATGGACGTCGTTCAGTGTCTCGGCATTGACACGGTAGATGTCGGTGAAACGCATCCGGCCCTGAAGGAAGGCATCGACGGCCGTCTCGTTGGCGGCATTGAGCACGGCACAGGCCCCCATCGGCATGGCCAAGGCTGCATACGCCAGTTGCAAACCGGGAAAACGCTGCGGATTGGGCAATTCAAAATCAAGTCGACCCACGCGCGCCAAGTCCAGCCAGCATGCGCCAGAAACCATGCGCTGCGGATAAGACAAACCGTAGGCGATCGGAGTGCGCATATCGGGCATGCCGAGTTGGGCCACGACGGACCCGTCGTGGTAGCCGACCATGGAGTGCACGATGCTCTGGGGATGGATCAGCACCTGGATTTGCCCAGGCGACATGTCGAAGAGGTGATGCGCTTCGATGACTTCGAGCGCCTTGTTCATCATCGTGGCGGAATCCACCGAAATTTTTCGCCCCATGCGCCAGTTTGGGTGGGCGCAGGCTTGGTCGGGAGAGATATCGCGCAGGGTCGATGGATCCGACTGACGAAATGGTCCACCTGATGCCGTGAGTGTGATTTCGCGCACGCTGCTCCGCCAGTGACCGCGCTCATCCGGCAAGCTTTGCAGAATCGCACTGTGTTCACTGTCGATCGGAATGAGCAGCCCGCCACCCTGCTGCATAGCCTGCATGAAAAGCTCGCCCGCCACCACCAGCGATTCCTTGTTCGCCAGCAACACGCGTTTGCCGGCGCGCGCAGCCGCAATGCTCGAGGCAAGCCCTGCGGCCCCGACGATCGCAGCCATGACGATGTCTGTCTCGCGTGCTTGCGCGACCTGCGCATGGGCCGCGTCACCTTGCAGAACTTCGGTCTTGCTGCCGTGCGAGCGCAGTGCCGCTCGCAGGCGCTGGGCCGCTGCGGCATCGCTCAACACGGCCAGTCGTGGGGCAAAACGCAGGCATTGCGCCAGTAGCAGATCGTCACGCCGTTGAGCGCTCAGCGCATAGACCTCGAAGTCGTCAGGATGCAGGGCCAGCACCTCCAGTGTGCTTTGGCCGATGGAACCGGTGGAGCCGAGAATGGCGACGCGTTTCATGCGATGAAGAGCAAGGCAATGGGCAACAGGGGCAGCAGTGCATCGACGCGGTCGAGCACACCGCCGTGGCCAGGCAGCAGGCCACTGCTGTCTTTCACGCCTGCATGGCGTTTGAGCAAGGATTCAAACAGATCCCCCATGATGCTGAGGGTGACCAACACAACGGCGCTGAGCAGCATGGCCGGCATGCCGTCACTTTGATCGATGCGCGCGGGCAAAGTGCCCGACAGACCGGGTAGCGCGCTGCACACCCAGGCGTAAACCAGGACCGCCAACAAGGCGGCATAGGCGCCAGCCCAGGTCTTGCCCGGGCTGATCCGCGGCGCAAGCTTGCTGCGACCGAAAGCGCGGCCGCCGAAATAGGCGGCGATGTCCGCCACCCAGGCGATGCCGAGCAATGACAGGAGAAAATCTGGGCCGGACTCGCGGGCCAGCAGCAGCGCCAGCCAAGCGGCAAACATCACGATAAAACCCAGCACGGCAAGAACGGCAGGCACGGCAAGAAATCGAGGCAGGCTCGCGCGGGGCAGGCAAAAGGCGAGCAGTGCGATCCAGGCGAAGGCCGCTGCGATCAGGATCAGGCGAAGGTTTGCGATTGAGCCAACAACTCCGGCTTGCATCAACAGCAGGGCCGAGGCCGTAGCCAACCAAAGCACAGCCCATACCACGGCAGCGATGGATTTGAAGCCTGCCAGTCGTGCCCACTCCCACATGCCCGCACTGGAAAAAAGGGCCATGATCAGTGCGAAGACCGGCAGCGAAGCGAGAAAGAGCGTGGGCAGCAGCAGCGCCAGCAGGACGACTGCAGTGATGATGCGCGTGCGCAACATGGAAGCTTGTGGACGCGCCTCAAGCCACGCGCAGGCCGGGGGCCTGTGCATGCACCGTGCCGAAACGCCGCTCCCGTTGCGCGTAATCGGCAATCGCGAGTGCCAGCGATTTTTCGTCGAAATCAGGCCAGAGAATGTCGGTGAAGTAAAACTCGGTGTACGCAATCTGCCAAAGCAAGAAGTTGCTGATGCGCCGCTCACCGCCCGTGCGAATGAGCAGATCGGGCGCCGGCATATCAGCCAGACAGAGATGCCGCGCCAACGACTCCTCACTGATGGGCTCGCCGCTGACCTGAAGCAACCGCATCGCCTGCACCAGGTCCCAACGACCACCGTAATTGATCGCCACGTTGAGCACGAGACGGGTGTTCACAGCGGACAGACTTTCGGCTTGGCGCATCAATTCACGCATCGGCGTGTCGAAGGCGCTGCGTTCGCCGACAAAAACCAGGCGTACGCCCTGTGCTGCCAGTTCGCGCGTTTCGCGGCGCAAAGCCTGGACGAAAAGGTCCATCAGCGCCGAGACTTCATCGGCCGGGCGATTCCAGTTCTCGGACGAAAAAGCAAAGACAGTGAGAAACGGCACTCCCTGCGCGATGCATCCGCGCACCACGCTCTTCAGGGCGTCAACGCCATATTTGTGCCCTGCCGTGCGCGGCAGCAAGCGGCGCTGCGCCCAACGCCCATTACCGTCCATCACCACGGCAATATGGCGCAAACCCGGTGGGGCTTGTTCGAGTTCCTTTGGGACTTGCTTCGACGCCACTGTCGCTCCTTGCTGGCGTATCTGAGTCAGACGGCCAGAATTTCCGCTTCTTTCTGGGCGAGAAGTTTGTCGATTTCCACGATGAAACGATCGGTCATTTTCTGAATATCGTCTTGAGAGCGGCGCTCGTCATCCTCGGAGGCCACTTTGGCTTTGACCAGATCTTTGAGTTGCTGGTTCGCATCGCGGCGCAAATTACGCACCGCGACCTTGGCGCCTTCGGCCTCGTGCTTGATGACCTTGACCAGGTCACGCCTGCGCTCCTCGGTCAGCGCCGGCATGGGCACCCGGATCACATCACCCTGGCTCTGAGGGTTGAGGCCCAGATCCGAATCGCGGATGGCTTTTTCCACGGCCTGCGCCAGTTTCTTCTCCCACGGCTGCACGCTGATGGTGCGTGCGTCCAGCAGGTTGATGTTGGCCACTTGATTGATGGGCATCATGGTGCCGTAATAGTCCACCATGACATGGTCAAGCAGGCCCGTATGGGCACGGCCGGTACGCACCTTGGCTAGATCGGACTTGAGCGCATCGATGGACTTGAGCATCTTCTGCTCAGTGTTTTTCTTGATGTCAGCGATCGTCATGTTTTTGAACTTATGAGAAATTCAAAGATGCACCAGAGTGCCTTCCGATTCACCCTGCACGACCCGCAGCAGTGCACCGGGTTTGAAAATACTAAAAACGCGGATGGGCAAACCCTGGTCCCGGCAAAGGGCAAACGCAGTTGCATCCATGATCTGAAGACGCTTGATCATGGCCTCATCGAAGCTGATGCTGGGGTAACGCGTTGCTGTTGGATCCTTGGTCGGATCTGCAGTGTAGATGCCGTCGACTTTGGTGGCTTTGAGCATGACTTCAGCACCGATTTCCGCAGCCCTCAGCGCCGCGGCCGTGTCGGTGGTGAAAAATGGATTGCCGGTACCTCCAGCAAAAATCACCGACTTACCCTCTTCCAGATATTGCAAAGCTTTGGGCCGCACGTAAGACTCGACGACTTGATCAATGCTGATGGCAGACATGACGCGCGCCACCAGACCGGCATGGCGCATGGCATCGGCCAGGGCGAGAGAGTTCATCACCGTTGCCAGCATGCCCATGTAATCCGCCGTGGCACGGTCCATGCCAACGGCTCCTCCCGCCACACCGCGGAAGATGTTGCCACCGCCAATGACGATGGCAACCTGCACACCGCTGCGCGTGACCAGGGCGATGTCCTCGACCATTTTCACAATGGTGGCGCGATTGATGCCATAAGCATCGTCGCCCATAAGGGCTTCGCCAGAGAGTTTGAGCAAAACCCGCTTGTAGCCACTCATGCGTGATGCCTCGCTTGCAGGAAGATGGATGATCGGACGTTCAATGGGTGCGAGCAGCAACGGCCTGCGCGGCAATTTGCGCTGCCACCTCATCGGCAAAATTTTCTGATTTTTTCTCGATCCCCTCACCCACGATATAGAGCGTGAACGCCTTCACGCTGGTGTGCGCTGCCTTGAGCATCTGTTCGACGGTCTGCTTGTCGTTCTTCACGAAAGCCTGGCTGAGCAAACACACTTCCTTCAAATACTTCTGCACACTGCCTTCCACACGCTTGGCCACGATCTCGGCCGGTTGGGGCGTCTTGCCCTCGGCCTTGGCCTTCTCTGCGTCTTCGGCGGCCTTTTGCTTGGCAATCGAGCGCTCGGCCTCAACAAGGGCCGCGGGCACGTCAGCGGCTGACAGCGCGACGGGCTTCATCGCGGCCACGTGCATGGCCACGTCCTTGGCGGCAACCTCATCGCCGACATATTCGATCACCACACCAATGCGGGTGCCGTGCAGATAGCTGGCGAGTCGGGCATCGCCGGCGAAACGTTTGAAGCGACGAATCGACATGTTCTCGCCGATCTTACCGATAAGCACCGCGCGGCGGGCCTCAATGGTGGAGCCATCGACGGTCAGTGCTGACAACGCGGCGACGTCAGCAGGCCCTTGCTCGGCGACGAGTTTCGCCAGGGTCTGACCAAAGGCAAGAAAGTCGTCATTCTTGGCGACGAAGTCGGTCTCGCAGTTGATTTCGACCATCGCCCCGGTACTGCCGGTCATGTGAATGGCGATGATGCCTTCGGCGGTGACGCGTGACGCCGCCTTGCTTGCCTTGCTGCCAAGCTTGACGCGGAGCAACTCTTCAGCCCGGCCCATGTCGCCCTCGGCCTCGGTGAGGGCCCTCTTGCATTCCATCATGGGGGCGTCGGTTTTGGCGCGCAGTTCTGCGACCATGGATGCGGTGATTGCCGCCATATTCTTCTCCTGGATTGAACAAAGGGGCTGTAAACAGCCCCCTCGGTGGATCGAAAAACGCGAGGCCGAGTTCAGGCAGCGTGCGGCTCGTCCTGGACTTCGACGAATTCGCCGGACTCGTCTGCAGCCGTCTGCACAACTTCATGCAGGGCGTCATTCTTGCCCTCGAGAATGGCATCAGCCATGCCGCGTGCATAGAGCGCAACGGCTTTGCCCGAGTCATCGTTGCCGGGAATGACATGATCGATGCCAATGGGCGAGTGGTTGGTGTCGACCACGCCGATGATCGGAATGCCCAGCATGTGCGCTTCGGCCACCGCGATCTTGTGATAGCCGACATCGATGATGAACAGCGCATCGGGCAGAGCCGCCATGTCCTGAATGCCGCCGATGGACTTCACCAGCTTGTCCAATTCACGTTGGAACATGAGTTGCTCTTTTTTGGTCATGTGCTCCAGCGCGCCTTCGGTCGCCTGGATCTGCATGTCCTTAAGTTTCTTGATGGAGCCCTTGACCGTCTTGAAATTGGTCAACATGCCGCCGAGCCAGCGCTCATTCACGAACGGCATGCCACAACGCGTGGCTTCGGCCTGCACCAACTCACCCGCCTGTCGCTTGGTCCCCACGAAAAGGACGGTACCGCGGCGTGCAGCCATCTGGCGAGCGTACTTGCAAGCGTCCTGGAACATCGGCAACGTCTTTTCGAGGTTGACGATATGGATCTTGTTGCGATGGCCGAAAATGTACGGGGCCATCTTGGGGTTCCAGAAACGGGTTTGGTGACCGAAGTGCACCCCCGCCTCGAGCATTTCTCGCATTGAAACATTCATCATGTGTCCTAGGTTGGGTCTGAAATCTGGCCAGAACCCGGTGGGCGGCAACCGATGCAGCAAGGATATCCGCCTTGCAGTACATGGGGCCGCAAAAACCGCCGGGCACCTGGTGAGGCCAGTTTGCGATTGTTTTGCAGGAATCGAGCGAAGGGACCTGAAACTCGCCAAGCTGTATCCAACAAAACCTGCTCATTATAGGGATCTCGGCGTTTGCTGTTGACGCTGCGAACGGTCTCGGCCGGATCGGCACGCTGCAAATCGGATTCAGGCGGGCTGAAGCGCACGCTGGCGCAGTCCGCTGAATACACCTTCGACCGCCCGGTCCATCAGGTTCTTGTCTTCCAGCGGCAAGATGTGACCGCATTTCAGCAAACGCTCGAAAGCGCGACGTGTGAGTGAATGGGCATGGCCGCCCACAGGGCTGGTGAACATGAAAAATAACCCTTGGGGGCTACGCCAGGCCAACAGCGCCCGCGTCCATTGGCCTTGCAAATACCAGTGCACCCAATGGCCTTCCTCCAAGGAATCAATGAACGCACCGGGACTGTCGATGGCCTGCAAGGCCGGGGATGGATCGCCTCCCAGACCCACATCCGGCTGGCTGGATGGCGTGGACAGGTCCAATTGGAGGTCGAGGTCATCGATCAAACCGGCGCGCTCGCGATCGACCTCGGGTAGTTGAACTTGTTCGATCGCACCGAGTTCTGCCTGTCCCTTCGGCAGATGCAACAGACGGTCCCACTCGCTTTGCAGCAAATAGGCGTCGGCCGCTTGGCCCGACGAGGCCATGCCTTCGCCGCGAATCGCTTGGGCATGGGTTCGCATCAAGCTGGAGAAAAATGCGGCGCGCTGATCCAGCGACAAGTTGATCAGGCTGAGCCCTTCTTCCAGTTTCTGCACAAGGCCGGGCAGCCGCTGCAACAAGTCCTTGCGCTGGTTTTCACCCTGTTTGGCTTGCACGCTCCAGAGCAGCTCGCTGCCGGCTTGCTTGTAATTGCGCGTGGGTTCGGCGTCCTCGCCGTGGCGCAACACGGACTCGACCAGAACGGCCGTCCACGGGCCGCGCATGAAGTCTTTCAGGTAGGCGTCGATGTCGAGATGGGCCAGCAGACTCGACACATGGCGGCTCAGGGCTGAACCGAGGACGGTGCGGAATTCGGCCCGGCGCAGCGCCTCCACGGCATCGCGTTCGCTTTCCTGTGTTTCCGCGGCGCGCCGGGCGATCCAGGCCTCCAGGCGCTCGAGTTGCTGCGCGTAGACCTCTTCGCCTTCGCTCTCGGCATTGACGATGGATTCGACCGTGCCGTCGAGCCAGTCGAGAAACCCACTGGCGGCAACCTCGTCGGCGTTGACGTAGCCGGCGCTGAAACTGGCGATGCGGTTGATGAGCCGTCGAGTTGGATGGTGACGCGAGCTGAACACACCGGCATCGTTCAGCGCCAGGCGCAGGATCGGAATTTGCAGACGGCCGAGGGCGGCACGCACCCGTGGCAACAACCGGGGGTCAGCAAGAATGTGATCGAACATCAGCGACACCACGTCGATGGTCAGACGCTCGAGCGGCCGTGTGGTTGCCGACTGCAGTTCATCCCGATAATGCTCGATGATGTTGACCGGCCGCCCGCCAACGGCTCCAGGCTCGGACCATTGCGTGAAACCTTCGCCTACCCCTAATCGGTTGGCCTGGGTCAGGCGCTCGAGCGCGGACCGCAGCATGGCCGTCTGCATGGCCTGGCCGAAGGTGGATTGAGGTCCGCCGGCTGACTCGTCAGGCGAGGGTGCGGCCTGAAAATTATGTCTTCCTTGCACAGCGGATGGCGCGTCGTGGCCCTGGAGCAGGCGTTGCAGATCGCGCAGTTGCAGGATGCCGTCGGCACCCATTGCCGTCATCGCATCGGCGCTGCCGAACGGAGCGTCCTCTTGCCCGCTGCCCTTGCCTGCAACCTGCTCTGGCTGGCGCTGCACAGGACTGCGGGTGCCCGATGTCCGCACGGAGTAACGCGCGGGCGTGACATGGGCTGCCTCGAGGCGACCGTTGTAGGTGTTGTAGGTCTCCTTCAAGGCGCTGGTCATGGCCACCCCAAAAGCTCGCAGCAAAGCCAAGCGCGCTTCGTGGTCGACATCGAGGCTGCCGAGCGCTCGCTGCAGCGAGCGACCGAAAACTTCCGGGCGCAAAGGATTCGTCTCTGCGTCGCGGCCGCGAAGTTGGCCATCTCGCTGTCGCAATGATTCCATGCGGGCGTTGAGATCACGAATCTCCCACTCGGCGCCTGACTCGATCATGCGAATGATCTGCGAGACCTCCACGTCCTCCTGCACGCTCGCGTCATCCACCAGGGAGAGTTGATCGAGTCGCAACTCGGGCGGCTTGGCAGGCGCAGCGGGCTTGCCCTGGATTTCTTGTTGCAGCAGTGAGCTGAACTGGCCGACGAACGCGCGCACCAGATCGCCTTCAGCCTGGCGCAGGACCACCAGCAAGTCGTCATAATGTTGCCGATCCCGACTGCTCAAGGCCGACTCGGCATGGACTTGAAACGATTCCACAACTTGCCGGGCGACGCGGCGGATCAACTCGTCGGAGTCGCTGAGTGCAGCGTCGATGCATTGGCGTAACGGGTCGGATTGCAGCATGGCGATCTGGGTGTCGGGCGGCAAACGGCTGTCAGGTGCAGCCCTCAAGCGTCACAGCTTGTAGCACTCCACCGATTAAATCACTATAGAGCCAGCGTCCGCGCTTCTCAATCTTCGTCGCGCTAAAGCTGGCCGGATGCCGCGGCCAAACAACAACGTTGGCGCACGGCCTCGAACAGGCAGACGCCTGCAGCGACCGAAACGTTCAGACTATCCACACAACCCTGCATGGGAATGTGCACGAGTTGATCGCAGCCCTCGCGCACCAATCGGCGCATGCCGCTGCCTTCGGCACCCAGCACCAACGCGGTCGGCTCGGCGAGTTTGGCGTCGAACAAGGTATCCGCCGCGTCGCCTGCGGCACCCACCACCCACAGCCCGCGCTCGCGCAAGGCTGCCAGGGTGCGCGCCATGTTTGTGACCATGATGTACTGCATCGAATCGGCCGCGCCGCTGGCAACCTTGGCGACGGTGGGCGTGAGACCCACGGCGCGGTCCTTGGGTGCGAACACGGCGTGCACCCCGGCTGCATCGGCCGTGCGCAGAATGGCACCAAGATTGTGCGGGTCGGTCACGCCGTCCAAGCCCAACACCAAGGGGATGTCCGTCGTCGCGTCCAAAACGGCGTCCAGGGTCGACATCTTGTCCAGCGGCTCGACATGGGCCACCACGCCCTGGTGTCTGTGGGTTCCGGCCAGGGCGTCGAGCCGTGCACTGTCGACCGCGATGACGGTCAGGCCCGCGTCCTGCGCACGCGCCAGAAATTGCTGCATGCGCGCATCATGCCGCGAACTCTCAACCAGCAGTTCACGCACGCTGTCGGGTGCGGCCCGCAGTCGCGCGCCGACAGCGTGAAAACCATACAGCAGCTTGAGGCTCAAGCCGGCACCCCGGATGATGTCTGGGTCACCAAGGTGGCCGCGGCCGGCCCCACCAGACGGCCAGCTTCCAGCTCGACCACCGCGTCGCAGCGTGAAGCCAGGGCATTGTCGTGCGTCACCAGCACCAGCGTGGTTCCCAGTTCGCGTTGCAGGCTGAACATCAGGTCGATGATGCGCAAGCCGCCTGCCGCATCCAGGTTGCCGGTGGGTTCATCGGCGAGCAGCAAGGACGGCCGCGTGGCGAAAGCCCGGGCCAGGGCTACGCGCTGCTGCTCGCCGCCCGACAGTGTCGCCGGCATGTGCCGCAACCGTGCGCCCAGGCCCACGCGCTCCAGCATGACTTGGGCATCGGCACGCAAGGCGCCGGTCTGTCCGGAGATTTCCATCGCCAGTGTCACGTTTTCCAACGCATTGAGGTGGCCGATGAGCTGAAAATTCTGGAACACGAAGCCGAACTTGCGGGCACGCAAGGCGGCGCGGCCATCTTCGCTGAGGGCAAACAAATCGATGCCGTCGATCCAGACACGGCCCGAGCTAGGGAGATCCAGACCGGCCAGGAGCCCGAGCAGGGTCGATTTGCCCGAACCGGACGGGCCGACGATGGCCAGGCTGGTGGCGCTCCCGACCCGCAGATTCACGTTGTCGAGCAAGGTCAGTGGGCTGTGGGCATCGTCCACGACCTTGCTCAAGTGCTGCGCGACAATGGCAGTTTGTGCAACGGTGGTTCGCGAATCGGTGGATGTCATATGAAGAGTGCACGCAATGGGTGGTTCATTTTAGGAACTGCGATGATCTGGCTGGCCGGGATGGGTATCTCCCATGCTGCGATGGCGTCGACGAAGACGACGGCCGCTCGGCAAGCCCTCCACCCGGTCGTCCTCATCGTGGGCGACAGTTTGTCGGCCGGCTATGGTCTGGAAACAGGCAAGGGCTGGGTCAGCTTGTTGGCGGCGCGCATGGCACGACAGTTCCCGGCATGGCGTGTGGTGAACGCCAGCGTCAGCGGCGACACCACTGCCGGTGGCCTGAGCCGTTTGCCAGCCTTGCTCGAACGCGATCACCCCGCGGTAGTCATTGTCGAGTTGGGTGGCAACGATGCACTGCGTGGTTTGCCCTTGAGCACGACCCAAGCCAACCTCACGGCGATGGTGCGGCTGTCGACGATCAAGGGCGCGCACGTGCTCTTGCTCGGCATGCAAATCCCACCCAACTACGGGCCGGCCTACACCCAGCGTTTTGCGGCGATTTTTCCCGCCGTGGCCGCATCGGAACGGGTCGCGCTGGTCCCGTTTTTTCTGGCTGGCGTCGTCAACCACCCGAATTGGTTCCAGGCCGACAACATCCACCCCACCGCCATCGCCCAGCCTGTGATGCTGAACACGGTGTGGCCCAAGTTGCTGCCCCTGCTGCGCGCCGTGCCGCAGCATGCCGTGAAGTGAGCCCAGATGAGTTTGCATGATGTGACCGCGGACGAGGCTTTGATGCGGCTGTCCGAGTTCGATGCCGTGCTGGATGTGCGCAGCCCTGGTGAGTTTGCCCTCGACCATCTGCCAGGCGCCCTGAACTGGCCCGTGCTGGACGACGCCGAGCGCGCGCGAGTGGGCACATTGCATGTGCAGACCGGCGCGTTCGAGGCCAGGCGCATCGGCGCCGCACTGGTGGCGCGCAACATCGCCACGCATGTCGAGCGGCATGCCCAAGGGTGGCCGAAAGAGTTTGCGCCGCTGGTGTATTGCTGGCGTGGCGGCAACCGCTCGGGAGCGATGGCGCATGTGCTGGCCCAAATCGGTTTTCGTGTCCATCTGGCGCGTGGCGGCTACAAAGCCTTGCGCGCCGCACTGGTGCGACAACTCGATGCCCTGGTGACGCCCTTGAACTTCCGTGTCATCTGCGGCCCCACGGGCAGCGGCAAGAGCCGGCTGCTGGGTGCGCTGCAAACTCGAGGCGCGCAAGTTCTCGATCTGGAGATGCTGGCTGCGCATCGAGGTTCCGTGCTCGGCGCCCTGCCGGGCGAGCCCCAACCCAGCCAGAAGCATTTCGAGACACGCATCTGGGCGAAGTTGCGCGAACTCGATCCTGGGTTGCCGGTATTCATCGAAAGCGAAAGCAAGCGCATTGGCAAACTGCAGGTGCCCAGCGCGCTGCTGGAGCGCATGCATGCCAGCCCCTGCTTGCGCCTCGAAGCCACAGTGCCAACCCGGGTTCGCATGCTTCTGGACGACTACGAGGCCCTCACGCGAGATCGAGCCGAGCTGCTGTTTCGGCTTGAATCGCTGACGGAACTGCGCGGCAAGCAGACCGTGGCCCGTTGGCGCCAACTGGTGGAGGCGGGTGATTTTCCCTCGCTGGTGGATGAGCTTCTGGCACAGCACTACGACCCGAGCTACGGCAGATCCATGGCGCACAACTACCAGGATCTGATGGCAAGTCCGACGTGGCTGGTGAACGAGGCGAGCCCAACCGCTTTCGATCGCCTGGCGACGCAGATCATCGCGCAGGTTTGAACTCCGACCATCGCCGCCGGTCCGCGGCATGGGCCTGCGACGTGACGCCGCACCAGTGATTTCAGTCCGCCAACGCCAACGACGCCGCCTGACGTGCATGTGCGGCCCGACGGAATAAGTCCTCTGGTTCCAGCTGACGCAGAGCAGGGTTGCTCAGCACCTGCCGCCACAGGCGTGCGCCGGGTTCGCCCTTCCACAAATTGAGCATATGACGGGTGATGGCGAATGTCGGTGTGCCTTGCGCCGCCATGCGTCGGGCGTAGTCGAGCATGCGATCTTCCACGCTCTGCGGCGTGTCATGCGTCGGCTCGGAACCGAAATACTCGACATCCCAACTGCTCAGCCACCAGGGCCGTTGATAAGCCTCGCGCCCGATCATCACACCGTCGACATGGTCCAGATGTCGGCGCACATCGGCGTCGGACTTCACACCACCGTTGAGCACGATGGTGAGCCCCGGAAATTCGCGCTTGAGCTGATACACCAGCTCGTAGCGCAAGGGTGGGATCTCCCGGTTGTCCTTCGGGCTCAAGCCCTGCAACCACGCATTGCGCGCGTGCACGATGAAGACTGAGCACCCTCCAGCGGCCACGGTCCCGACAAAGTCACGCACGAAGGCATAGCTCTCGGTCCGGTCAATGCCGATACGGTGCTTCACCGTCACCGGCAGCGCATCGCCGACGGCGTCGCGCATGGCGGCCACACCGTCACGAACCAGTGCTGCTTCGGCCATCAGGCAGGCTCCGAAGGCTCCGCGCTGCACCCGTTCACTCGGGCAGCCGCAGTTCAGATTGATTTCGGCGTAACCCCAGCGCTGCGCCAGTTTCGCACTCGCCGCCAGGTCGGCCAGTTCACTGCCACCGAGTTGCAGGGCGACGGGATGCTCCTCGGCACAGAAGTCCAGATGGCGTGACTGATTGCCATGGATCACGGCACCGGTGGTCACCATCTCGGTGTACAGGCGCGCACGGCGGCTGAGTTGGCGGTGGAAGTAGCGACAGTGGCGGTCGGTCCAGTCGAGCATCGGCGCAACCGCCAAGCGCCATGGGTTGTATGACGCTGAGGCGTTCATGGCGCCCGCGCGTCCAGCCAGGTTTTTTGCATGGTGCGTCGGCGGGCTTGACGCCAACCGAGTAGCTCGTTTGCAGCCAGGGCACTCAACACCAACGCCCCGCCGAGAAGTGTGTCCCTGTTGGGCTGTTCGCCAGCGCCGAGCCAGGCCCAGAGTGTGCCGAACACGGTCTCAAGCAAACCGAGCAAGCCAACCTCGGCGGGTGCCAGGCGCTGAGCAGCCCACACCGCCAGCAAACCTGGAACTGCAAGTTGGAACACACCTAGAAAGCCCAGCCAAAGCAGGTCGTGTAGATCGACACTGACAGGCCAGGCAGGCAGTGTCACGGCAAGTGCAGAAAACAGTGCGCCAATCAGGACGGCGGCCTGCATCGGCACCGCGCTGCCGGCACGGCGCAGGCTGACCCAGTTCGACGCGGCAGCGATGGGCACGGCCAGGGCGATGAGCATGCCGAGTAACTGCGCACTCGACGCGGGCGATTGCAGATCGTGCCAAACCATCCAGCCCATGCCGATCGTGGCCAGCGCGACCGACGCCCAAGTGCGACCGGGCAGGCGGTGGCGCAACAGCAGCCAGCCGAGCACGGCGGCGATGAGAGGACTCAGGCTGTCGGTCAGCAGGGTTTGGGCCACGCTGGTGAGCGTGAGCGCGACCATGAAGGCGGTGAACATCACCGCCCAGAAGCAGGCGGAATACCAGAGCAGGTGCGATGCGCCACGCACATCGATCCAGGCGCGGCGCAGGCCCTGGCTCCAGGCCAGCCATGCCAGCACGGCCAGCACCGTGAAGCTGCTGCGCCAGAACACCAGAATCAGACCATTGTGTTGATGCAGTTGGCGCGTGACGACACCGGCCACGCTCCACAGCAGCGTGGCCACCACCATGGCGAGTACAGACTTGGTGTGCTCAGGTCGGACGTCGTTTGACACGACAACCCCGTCAACGCTGACGCGAGGGTGAACCGGCCGCCTCAGGCGGCTTGCGCATCCGAGCGGCCAGCGCGCTTGCGCTCGTGCTCGGTGAGATAACGCTTGCGCAAGCGGATGGACTTGGGCGTGATTTCGACCAGTTCGTCGTCCTCGATGAACTCCACCGCGTACTCGAGCGTGAGTTCGATCGGCGGTGTGATCTTGATGGCGTCTTCCTTGCCCGAGACACGAAAATTGGTGAGCTGCTTGGCTCGCACAGCATTGACGATGAGATCGTTGTCGCGGCTGTGAATGCCCACGATCATGCCTTCGTACACCGGGTCGCCCGGTTTCACGAACATACGACCGCGGTCGTCGAGCTTGCCCAGGGCGTAGGTGACGATCTCGCCTTGATCCTGGCTGATGAGCACGCCATTCTTGCGCCCGGAGATTTCGCCGCGATAGGCCCCGTAGCCGTCGAAGATGTTGCTGATGAGCCCGGTGCCGCGCGTCAGGTTCATGAATTCGTTCTGGAAGCCGATCAGGCCACGCGCCGGAATGCGGTACTCCAGGCGCACGCGTCCCATGCCGTCGGGCTCCATGTTCACGAGTTCACCACGGCGCTCGCCGAGGGCTTGCATCACGCCGCCCTGGTGTTGCTCTTCCACGTCGGCAGTCACCAACTCGATCGGCTCGTGACGCTGGCCGCCGACATCATGGAACACCACCCGTGGTTTGCTCACGGCCAATTCAAAACCTTCGCGGCGCATGTTTTCCAGCAGGATGGTGAGGTGCAATTCACCGCGTCCGGAGACTTCGAAGATGCCATCTTCGTCGGTGTCTTTCACGCGCAGGGCGACGTTGCTTTGCAACTCTCGGTCGAGGCGATCGCGAATCTGGCGGCTGGTGACGAACTTGCCTTCACGACCGGCCAGCGGGCTGGTGTTGACGCAGAAGTTCATGTTCAGGGTCGGCTCGTCGACCAGCAGCATGGGCAGGGGGCGCGGATTGTCGATGCTGGTGAGGGTCACGCCGACGCCGACATCCTCGATGCCGTTGATCAGCACGATATCGCCTGGCCCCGCGCTGTCAGCCTGCTTGCGCTCCAGGCCCTCGAACTTGAGCACCTGGTTGACTCGCGCCTTGAACGGGGTGGAATCGGGGCCGCTGTACACCGCCACGTCCTGCATCGGCTTGAGCGTGCCGCTGTTGATGCGACCAATGCCGATGCGGCCCACGAAGGTGGAGTAGTCGAGTGAGCAGATTTGCAACTGCAACGGATCGGCCGCCAGCCCCGCGTGAGCGGGCACATGCTGCAACACGGCGTCGAACAGCGGCGCCAGGTCGGTGCCGGCCTCGCCCGGCGTCAGACTCGCCCAGCCGTTCAGGCCGGAGGCGTAGATCACCGGGAAGTCGAGTTGTTCTTCGGTGGCGCCGAGTCTGTCGAACAGTTCGAAGGTGGCGTTGATGACGTAGTCGGCGCGCGCGCCGGGTCGATCCACCTTGTTGACGACGACGATCGGCTTGAGGCCCAGCGCTAGTGCCTTCTTGGTGACGAAGCGGGTCTGCGGCATCGGACCTTCGACAGCATCGACCAGCAGCAGCACGCTGTCCACCATCGACAGCACGCGTTCGACCTCGCCACCAAAGTCGGCGTGGCCGGGGGTGTCGACGATGTTGATGTGCGTGCCTTTCCATTCGACCGCGCAGTTCTTCGACAGAATGGTGATGCCGCGCTCTTTTTCGAGATCGTTGGAATCCATCACCCGTTCGGCGATCTGCTGGTTCTGGCGAAAGGTGCCGGACTGGCGCAGCAGTTGGTCGACCATCGTGGTCTTACCGTGGTCGACGTGAGCGATGATGGCGATGTTGCGAATGGATCGTGTCATGGTGTGTTCACTGCGCTTGCAGTTCCTCGTTGCTCAGCAGGCGTTGCGGGGAGAGCACATGCCCATCCCACTGCGCAACGCCGAGAAATGAAAGATGGGGGGAGGTCCCTCCATGCACACGCACCTGGCCGTGCGGCACGCTTGGCCCCAGTTCAGGCACAACGGTCTGGCCGTGCAGCAAGCGGGCGGATAGCGATGCATCGAGATCGACGCGCGGCAATCCCTGCACCAGAGAATCGACCGGCAGCAAACGGGCCTGCGCGGCGCCAGCATCGAGCCCGCATACGGCATCCAGCGTGCAAGCCTGGCCGATCTCGAAGCCGCCGCTTGCGGTGCGGCGCAAGGCGGCAAGATGGGCGCCGCAGCCGAGCTGGTGGCCAATGTCGCGCGCCAGCGCTCGGATGTAGGTGCCCTTGCCGCAGCGCACGTCGAGGGTGAGCACGTCGTCTTGCAACGCCACAAGGTCGATGGCGTCGATACGCACCTGACGCGAAGCAACGTCGATTTCCTGGCCACTGCGTGCATACGCATACAACGGCTTGCCGGCGCGCTTGAGGGCACTGTAGATCGGCGGAGTCTGCGCGATCGTGCCGACGAAGCCTTGCAGCACTCGCCGCAGTTCCACACTCGTCCAGTCGGGCAAGGCCTTGCGCTCGATCACCTCACCCTCACCATCGTCCGTGGTGGTGGTGACGCCGAGTTGCAGCACCGCCCGGTAGGCCTTGTCCGCATCCAGGTGCATCTGGGCGAACTTGGTGGCCGCGCCGAAGCACAGCGGCAACAAGCCGTCGGCCAGGGGGTCGAGTGTGCCGGTGTGGCCAGCCTTCTCGGCGCGCAACGCGCGACGCACCTGCTGCAGCGCGGTCTGCGAGGTGCAACCACGTGGCTTATCAAGCAGCATGACGCCATGCACCGACTGCCAGTTGGAACGTTGCCGTTGGCTTGCAATCATGAAACATCCGACCGAGCGCAGGGCGCTCAATCGTCCTTGACCGTCGTGGCGACCGCCTGGGCGATGAGCGCATTCATAT
The DNA here is from genome assembly GCA_021783435.1 of Pseudomonadota bacterium. Next base: position 17,669 of record JAJXUC010000027.1, read on the forward strand.
CGCTGGCTTTGCTGGTGGATTGATCGAACACGAAATGCAGCGTCGGCACGGTGTGGATGCGCAAGCGCTTGAACAACAGGCTGTGCAAATAGCCGGCGCGCTCGTTGAGCGCCGCAGCCACATGTTCGGGTTCGCCGCCCAGCACGGTAAAAAACACGCGTGCATGCGCGTAATCGGGCGTGAGTTGGACATCGGCAATGGTCACCAAGCCGATGCGCGGGTCACGCAGCTCACGCGGGATCAACGCCGACAGATCGCGCTGGATCTGGTCGGCGATACGGTGAACGCGGTGTGGACTGCTGGCCTGACGTGGCATGAACTGGGTGAATCGCGGTGGAGACTGATATGGAATCGCTGACGCGACAGCGGCTGCAACAACGCAAAGCCCGCGCCGCAACCACGTCCAGGTGGTGACGGCGCGGCGGCTGTTGCGTCAAAGCGTGCGCGCGACTTCCTTGACTTCGAACACTTCGAGTTGATCGCCTTTTTCCAGGTCTTGGAAATTCTTCAGCGACAAACCGCACTCGAAACCTTCCTTGACCTCGCGCGCATCGTCCTTGAAGCGTTTGAGAGAGTCGAGCTCGCCCGTATGGATGACCACGTTGTCGCGCAGCACCCGCACTTGGGCCGAACGCTTGACAAGGCCGGACAGAACCATGCAGCCCGCCACGGTGCCGACCTTGGTGATGCGATAGACCTCGCGCACCTCGACCAAGCCCAGGGTCTCTTCTTTCTTCTCCGGCGTGAGCATGCCTGACATGGCAGCTTTGATCTCGTCGACGGCTTCGTAGATGATGTTGTAGTAGCGAATGTCGATGCCATTCTGCTCGGCCAGTTTGCGCGAACCCGCGTCGGCGCGGGTGTTGAAGCCGATGATCACGGCCCGAGAGGCGATCGCCAGATTCACATCGCTCTCGGTGATGCCGCCAACCGCCGCATGCACCACCTGGACCTTGATCTCCTCGGTCGAGAGTCTGGTGAGCGCATGCACCAGCGCTTCCTGCGAACCCTGCACGTCAGACTTGATGATGAGATTGAGGGTTTGCATGCCCTCGACCATCTGGTCGAACATGTTTTCCAGTTTCGCGGCCTGCTGGCGCGCCAGCTTGACATCGCGGAACTTGCCCTGGCGGAACAGGGCGATCTCGCGGGCCTTGCGGTCGTCCTGCAGAACGATGATTTCCTCACCGGCGACGGGAACTTCCGTCAAGCCCTGGATTTCCACCGGTATCGAGGGTCCCGCACTCGGCACCAGCTTGCCAACCTCGTCCAGCATGGCACGCACGCGACCATAACTGGAGCCTGCCAGCACCGCGTCACCGCGCCTGAGCGTGCCCGAGAGGACCAGCACCGTGGCCACCGGACCGCGGCCCTTATCGAGCCTGGCCTCAATCACCAGCCCTTTGGCCGGCGCGTCCTCCGGCGCCTTGAGTTCCAGCACCTCGGCCTGCAACAGCACTTGTTCCAACAACTCGTCGATGCCTTGACCGGTTTTGGCCGATACCGACACGAACGGTGATTCGCCGCCGTACTCTTCGGGCACGACCTGCTCGGCCACCAGTTCCTGCTTCACGCGCTCGGGGTTCGCATCAGGCTTGTCGATCTTGTTCATCGCCACGACGATGGGCACGCCCGCCGCTTTGGCGTGGGCGATCGCCTCTTTCGTCTGTGGCATCACGCCATCGTCGGCAGCGACTACCAGAATGACGATATCGGTGGCTTTCGCGCCACGCGCCCGCATGGCGGTGAAGGCCTCGTGGCCGGGAGTGTCGAGAAAGGTGATCATGCCGCGCGGCGTGGTGACGTGATAGGCGCCGATGTGCTGGGTAATGCCGCCTGCCTCGCCTGAGGCCACCTTGGCACGGCGGATGTAGTCCAGCAAGGACGTCTTCCCGTGGTCGACGTGTCCCATCACCGTGACCACGGGCGCGCGTGGGAGCAAGGTCAGTTCTTGCGGAATCTGGCCATCCTCCTCGAGGAAGGTTTCCGGATCGTCAAGTTTGGCCGCTATGGCGGTATGGCCCATTTCCTGCACGATGATCATCGCGGTTTCCTGGTCCAACACCTGGTTGATGGTCACCATCTGGCCCAGCTTCATCAGCACCTTGATGACCTCGGACGCCTTCACCGCCATCTTGTGGGCCAGATCGCCAACGGAGATCGTTTCGGGCACGTGCACCTCACGCACTTGCGGCTCGACTGGCACCACAAAACGTGGCGCTTCTTTTTCACGCGAATCGCGACGTGAGCCGCCCTTGGCACCGCGCCAGGCAGCCGTACCGCCAGTAGCGTCACCACGTGTCTTGATGGCGCGGCGCTTCGCGGCCTCGTCAGCCCAGGATGATGACAACTGCTCGGACTTGACCTGTTTCTTATCCTTCGCGCCTGCCGTCGTGGTGGTGGCTGCCACGCCCGCGGGCTTGGCTGTGCCAGCAGCAGGTTTGTGGATGGTGCCCTTGATCGTGGCCCCCGCCTTGGCGGCAACCTCAGCCGTTTTGGTGACTTCAGGCTTGGGAGAGTGCAACACCGCGCGAGGGCGAGAGAGCATGTCGCGAATGGCCGCAGCTTCGTTTTCGGCAGCTTTGCGACGCACTTGCACAGACTCGAGCTCAGCCGCGCGGGCGACGGATGCCGCCGCCTCCGCAGCGCGCTTGGAATCCAGCTTCAACGCAGCCGCAGCATGCTCTTGCGCTTGCGCCTCGGCAGCCTTGCGCGCTTTGTCATCGTCCTGCTCGGGCTGCTGCTGTGCCGCGATGGCAGACTTGGCCTCGGCTTGCAAGCGGCGCTCTTCATCTTGTCGTTGTTGCGCAGCAGCACGAACTCGTGCAGCCGCTTCTTCTTCGCGCTGGCGCTTGCCGATCTCCTCGGCCTGGCGTGCCAATAACTCGGACTGACGTTTCGCGTCGTCCTCGCGTCGACGCAGCTCGGCTTCGTCCACCACGGGTTGCGTGACCACGCGAGCCGCAGGCTCTGCAGGCGTCATCTCGTCGCGCTTGACAAACACGCGCTTCTTGCGAACCTCGACCTGGATGGTGCGTGCCTTGCCGGTCGAATCGGCCTGCTTGATTTCCGTGGTCTGCTTGCGCGTCAGCGTGATTTTTTTACGATCCGCGCCAACCACGCCATGAGCCACACGCAGATGGTCAAGCAGACGCGCCTTGTCGACATCGCTGATCGGGTCGTCGGGCGTTTGTTTGTGCACACTGGCAGCTGCCAATTGCTCCAGCAATTGGGTGGCGGGAATGTGCAGCTCTGTGGCGAGTTGCGCGACGGTTGTTTGTGCCATGGGTGGTTCCTTGCTTCGCAATTCTCAGGCGTTGAACCAATGTTCGCGAGCCTGGAGAATGAGCGCGCTGGCCTGAGCTTCCTCAGCCCCGGTAATGGCCGTGAGTTCGTCCACGGCCAGATCGGCCAGGTCGTCACGGGTTTGAATGCCGGCATCGACCAGCTTCGCGATATCGTCGCTGGACAGTCCCTCGAGACTCTTGAGGTCTTGCGACACTTCCTCGAGCTTTTGCTCGCTGGCCAGTTCCTGCGTCAGCAAGGCGTCGCGGGCGCGGTTGCGCAGTTCATGCACCGTGTCCTCGTCGAACGATTCGATCTCCAGCATTTCCGGCAGCGGCACATAAGCCACCTCCTCCAGGCTGGTAAAGCCCTCCTGGATGAGGATGTCGGCGACTTCCTGATCCACATCGAGCTTATTGCGGAACAGCTCACGCATGGTTTCGGTTTCAGCCGTATGCCGGTTTTGTGACTCCTCGGCCGACATCAGGTTGATGGCCCAGCCGGTCAGCTCCGACGCGAGGCGCACATTCTGTCCGGCACGCCCGATGGCCAGGGCCAGGTTTTCCTCGTCCACGGCCACTTCCATGGCATGCTTGTCCTCGTCGACAACGATGGACTGCACATTGGCAGGCGCCAAGGCACCGATGACGAATTGCGCCGGATCTTCGGACCACAGCACGATATCGACGCGTTCGCCGCCCAGTTCATTGCTCACGGCATTCACGCGCGAGCCGCGGACACCGATGCACGTGCCGATCGGGTCGATGCGGCGATCGTGCGACAACACGGCAATCTTGGCGCGCACACCAGGATCCCGGGCGCAAGACTTAATCTCCAGCATGCCCTGCTCCATTTCGGGAACCTCGAGGCGGAACAGTTCCTTCATGAATTCGGGCGAAGTCCGCGACAGCTCGATTTGCGGGCCTCGGGCTTGGCGGTCGATCTTCGAGATGACGGCACGCACGCGGTCGCCGGCGCGGACGTTCTCCTTCTGGATCATGTCGCCGCGTCGCAGCCGCGCATCGACCTTACCGGACTCGACAATGGCGTCGCCCTTGTCCATGCGCTTGACCGTACCGACGAAAATCTTGTCGTTGCGCTCGAGAAAATCATTCAAAATCTGCTCACGTTCGGCGTCACGAATTTTTTGCAGGATCACCTGCTTCGCCGCTTGGGCACCGATACGACCGAATTCCACGCTCTCCACCGGCTCTTCGATGTAATCCCCGACCTCGATGTCGGGGATCTGCTCGATCGCCTCGAAATGCAGGATTTCCGCGTCGGGCTGCTGCAGCCCGGCCTCATCCGGCACCACGAGCCAGCGGCGAAAGCTCTCATAAGCACCCGAGTCGCGGTCGATGGCAACACGAATGTCGACCTCGCCGGGATAGCGCTTCTTCGTGGCCGAAGCCAGCGCGGCTTCGACCGCACCGAATACCACATCCCTCTCCACATTCTTTTCGTGCGCCAGCGCATCGACAAGCATCAGCAGCTCACGATTCATGATTTTCGACCCCTAAAGTCAAGCACCGGCACGAGACGGACTTCGCGCGCCTCGGCCATGGAAAAACGCAATTCATGTACGCCCCCCGTGGCGTCGTTCGCCCCCGGGAGCCCACCATCCGCGCCGGCGGGCTTGGCTTTTTTTGCCGCCGGTTGAGCAGCCTTCAATTTTTTCCCACCCGGCTTCGCCGCCGCAGCAGCTGCCAACAAAGCTTCGTCCCAGACGATGACATAGCGATCGGCCTGAGCCGGCGCTTCAGCGCTGCCGACTGTGGCTGCTGCAGTCGGCGCCTGCAACGCACCGCGGTATTTCTTGCGGCCCTTGTAAGGAGCGCGCAAGGTCACTTCCACTTCCAAACCTGCAAAACGCTCCCAGTCGTCCGGCAGCTTCACCAGGCGATCAAGCCCGGGAGACGACACTTCAAGGCGCCTGTAGTCCAGACCTTCGACCTCCAGCGCGTACTGCAGTTGGCGGGTGACGCGCTCACAATCGTCGACCGTGACAAACTCGCCGTCGAGACGGTCGATCGTGATGCGCAGCAGGCCGGCCGATGCCCAGGCAATCTCAACACAGGCGTAGCCCATCCCGCGGACGGTTGTCTCGATGATTTCTGTGTTCTGCATACCGCGACTGCTTTGCACCCTGAAGCCACCATCAACCTTGAGAGACCCATCGCCCGGCTCGCCGCCTGGTACCGACAAAAAAAATGGGCGATTGGTGTCGCCCATTTGTGTCGCCCATCTGGCCAACCCGGCTCATGCACACCCACTCTGCCGAGGCCCATGCCTCTTTGATTAAACGCACATCCAGATTTGGGTTACAGCCTTTGAATGCTAAGGGAAAATGCGGATTTTGGCAAGTTTGGAGGACTTATGGCAGCCTCGGGCGCAGTAGCCGGGGGCCGGAATTCGCCCAGAGCGCGCCTGAGCGCGTTCAACAACTTGTCACACCGGCTGCTTGAATCAGTTGCCGGGTGTAGGGCTGCTGCGGGTGGTGCAACAAGGCCAGGGCCTCGCCCGTTTCGAGAATTTTGCCCTCACGCATGACCGCGATGCGATGGGCCATGGCGCCGATCACAGCCATATCGTGCGTGATGAACAGATATGCCAGGCCCTGCTCGCGCTGCAGTCGGATGAGCAGATGCAGGATTTGCTGTTGGACGGAAATGTCCAGCGCACTGGTCGGCTCGTCCAGCACCAAGACGCTGGGGTGCAGAACCAGCGCCCGCGCCAGGGCGATGCGCTGCCGTTGCCCGCCCGAGAACTCGTGCGGAAAGCGGGGCAGGATGCCCGCATCCAGGCCCATGTCGCGCAGTGCGTCCACCACGCGCACGCGACAAGCTGCCTGATCGAGGCCAGGCTCATGGATGTGGAGGCCCTCGGCGACGATTTGCTCGACATTGCGCCGCGGTGACAATGAAGAAAACGGATCCTGGAACACCACCTGAATCCTGCGCCGGGCGGCACGCCAACCATGGCTGTCCAGGCCGGCAAGTTCCACCCCGGCGAGGCTGACACGTCCTTCCCCCAGGGGCTGCAGGCCAAGCAGGGCCATGGCGAGGCTGGTCTTGCCGCAGCCCGATTCGCCCACGAGCCCGAGGGTTTCGCCGGCGCGAAGCTCAAGCGACACCTGATCCACCACCTTGTGCAGGCGCCGTCGCAGCCACGAGCCGCGCTGGGCATAAGCCACACTGACCCGCTCGGCGTGCAAAACAATCGGCGCCTGCGGCGACAGCGGTTCAACGTCGCGTTGCGGCAAGCTGCCCAGCAAGGCCTGGGTGTAGGGATGTTGCGCGTGCGCGAAGACTTCGGCGGTGGCACCCTGCTCCACCAGGTGTCCCTGCTGCATGACGGCAACACGCTGGGCGAAGCCGCGAACCAAGTGCAGATCGTGGCTGATGAGCATGACGGCCAGCCCCTCTTCGCGTTGCAACTCGTCCAGCAGCGCCAGGATTTGCGCCCTCACACTCATGTCCAGTGCCGTGGTGGGCTCGTCCGCCAGCAACAGCCGGGGCTTGCACGCCAGCGCCATGGCAATCATGGCACGCTGGCGCTGGCCACCGGAAAGCTGGTGGGGATAGCTCTGCACACGGCGCGCCGAGTCCGCGATGCCCATGCGCTCGAGCAAGGCCACGGCTCGCGCCCACGCCGCTTTGCGTGACAGAGCCTCGTGCAGTTCGAGGGACTCGGCGATTTGCTGGCCGACGGGCTGTAGCGGGTTGAGCGCGCTCATCGGCTCCTGAAAAATCATCGCGATGTCACGGCCGCGAACGCCACGCAGACGGCGCTCCGGCATGCTGGCCAGGTCCTGCCCCTGGAACAGCACCCGCCCCCTGACGGTTGCGCCCTGCAGCAAGCGCAGGATGGCAAGTGCGGTGACGGTCTTGCCCGAGCCGGACTCCCCGACCAGGGCAAATTTTTCACCGGCGCGCAGCTCCAGGTTCAAGTCGTGGACCACCCGCTGCGGGCCGAAGTCCACGTTCAGCGCCTCGATGCGCAGCAAGGCCGCATCAGTTTGCGACGACGCTTCACGCGTCGCGCGGGGAATGGCGCTCATGAACGTGACCTCATCGCAAATCCCGGCGCGGATCCAGCGCCGTGCGCAGCGCCTCGCCGATGAAGGTGAGGAGCAAGAGCGTCAACACCAGGGTGATGAACACGGAGATCGACAACCACCAGGCATCGAGATTGCCTTTCGCTTGCGCCAGCATTTCACCCAGGCTGGGGGTGGGAGGGGGAACGCCGAGTCCGAGAAAATCCAGGCTCGTCAGCGCCAGGATGGCGCCGCTCATGCGAAAAGGCAGGAATGTCAGGACCGGCGTGAGGCTGTTGGGCAGGATGTGGCGCGTGACGATCTGCCAATGGTTCGCGCCCAATGCCCGCGCGGCGCGCACGTAGTCCATCTGGCGGTTGCGCAGAAACTCGGCACGCACATAGTCGGACAAGCCCAGCCAGCCGAACAGCGAAAGCAGCACCAGCAGGAGCAGGAAGCTGGGAGCGAAGATGGAGGCGAAGATGATGAGCAGGTACAACTCCGGCATCGCCCCCCAGACCTCGGTCACGCGTTGCAAGGTGAGGTCCACGCGCCCGGCGAAATAGCCTTGGATGGCACCCATCACGACCCCCAGCAGGGTTCCGCTCAGCGTGAGCGCCAGCGCGAACAGCACCGAGACGCGAAAGCCATAGACCAGGCGCGAGAGCACGTCACGCCCACCATCGTCAGTCCCCAGCCAGTTCTGCGCCGAAGGGGGCGCCGGGTTGGGCTGGATGGCGTAGTAATTGATGGTGTCGTAGCGATACGGCACGGGTGGAAAGATGGCGAAGTTGTTGCCCTGACTGAGGTGCTTGCGGATCAGCGGGTCGAGGTAATCCGTGGGAGTGTGAAAATCGCCGCCGAAAGTTGTCTCGGGGTAGCTGTGCAACAGCGGCATGTACCAATGCCCTTCATACCGCACCAGCAGAGGCTTGTCGTTGCAGAGCACGGGAGCCAGCAGACTCAAGCCGAACAGGACACCAAAAATCCACAGGCTCGCATAACCCAGATGTTGGGATTTGAAGCGCGCCCAGGCGAGTCGTGCCGGCGAGCGCGCCAGAACTGGTGCGTCGTTGCGCAAGGTCAAGGCGGCGGGCACAGTACTCATTGAAGGCTTTCGAATTGCACCCGTGGATCGACCCACACATAACAAAGGTCCGACACGAGTTTGGTCACCAGACCAATGAGCGTGAACAGGTAAAGCGTGCCCATGACCACGGGGTAGTCACGCCGCATCACCGATTCGTAGGACAACAGACCAAGTCCGGGAAGGGAAAATAATGTCTCGATCAGCAATGAACTGGCGAAGAACGCGCCGATGAATGCAGCCGGAAAACCCGTCACCAGCGGGATGAGGGCGTTGCGCAGAACATGGCGCCACAGCACGCGGCGTTCGCTGGCGCCCTTGGCACGCGCGGTCAGAACGTATTGCTTGCGGATTTCCTCCAGAAAGGCGTTCTTGGTGAGCATGGTGATAACGGCGAAGCTTCCCGCCACCATGGCCACAACCGGCAGGGTAATGTGCCAGAAGTAGTCCGTGATCTTGTGCCAAGGCGTGAAACTGGACCAACCGTCGGACGTCAGGCCGCGCAGCGGAAACCATTGCCAGAAGCTGCCTCCGGCGAACAAGACCAGCAACACCACGCCCAGGACAAAGCCGGGGATGGCGTAACCAACCAGGACGGCCACACTGGAGGCGAGATCGAAGCGGCTGCCATGTCGCACCGCCTTGGCGATGCCCAGTGGGATGGAGATCAGGTAGGTCAGCAGGAAGGTCCAGAGGCCGAGGCTGATGGACACCGGCATGCGTTCCTTGATGAGTTGCCAGACGCTCTCGTGATAGAAGTAACTGCGTCCCAGATTGAAGCGCAGGAACTGGCCCATCATGCGCACAAAGCGCTCCGCCGGCGGCTTGTCGAAGCCGTAGAGTTTTTTGATCTCGGCCAGTTGCTTGGGGTTGATGCCTTGTTGTCCCCTGTAGGCCAGACCTCCCGCGGCCTCGCCGGTTTGTGCCTTGCCGCGCAGTTGCGCCACCATCTGCTCGACCGGACCGCCCGGCACGAACTGAATGACCGCAAAGGTCAGCAAGAGCACACCGAACAGGGTTGGAACCATCAACAACAGGCGCTTGGCAACATACCAGCCGAGATTCATGCTTGTTTCTCCGCAGCGGGTTTTGCCCCTGGCTGCGACCACCAGCAAGCCATGGACCAGGCCTCGGGCTCGTAGTACAGGGGCAAGGTGCTCGGCATGCCGAATAAGCCGGAGCGATAGGCCACGCGGTGGCTCGCTGCATACCACTGCGGCACCGAGTACCAGCCACACACCAGCACCCGGTCCAGCGCCTTGCAGGCCGCCACCAACTGCGCCCAGGTGCGGGCCTGCACGACGTAGCTGATGAGCGCGTCCACCACTGGACTGCGAATCCCCCAGACGTTGTCGGACCCCTCGATGGCTGCAGAGGCCGAGCCGAAGCGATCGCGCAATTCATTGCCGGGACTGGGGCTGCCGAGATAACGCACCGTGGTCATGTCGTAGTCGAAGCCATCCATGCGCCTCTGGTACAGGGCGTAGTCGACTTGACGGTACTCCAAGCGAATGCCCAGCCTGGCAAGCGCTTGACCGTAAGGAGTGATCACCCGTGCCATCGAGCCCTGGCTGTCGAGATACTCGAACGTGAAGACCTCGCCACGCATGTTGCGCAAGGCCCCGTCGCTGTAGTGCCAGCCGGCTTCGCGCAACAAGCCGCGCGCTGCCAGCAGATTGGCGCGCAGACCGCCTGGAGGATCCGTGCTGGGCAAAGTGGGCAGGACGCCGAAAACCTCGGGTGCCAGTTGCGGGCGCAACGGCTCGAGCAGGGCCAGTTCGTCTTGCCCGGGGGCATGCCTGGCCTCGAATGGGCTGTTGGCGAAATAGCCATGGATGCGTTTGTACTGGCCGTAAAAAAACATCCGGTTGAGCCACTGGAAATCGAGTGCCAAAGCGAGCGCATGACGCACGCGAATGTCCTTGAACAGCGGACGGCGCAGGTTCAGCACCATGCCCTGGAAACCCGCCGGATTGTGGTTGGGAAGTTCGCGCTTGACGAGTTCGCCGCTGGCGAATGCCGGCCCGGTGTATTGCCGCACCCAGTTCTTGGCGATGAACTCCTGGATCAGGTCGAAGTCCCCGGCCTTGAAGGCCTCTAGGCGCGCGGTTTCGTCACGGTAAAGCTTGAAGCCGATGTGCGCGAAGTTGTACTGACCACGACGCACCGGCAAGCTCCAGCCCCAGTAGTTCGTGCGCCTGGCGTAGACGATGTCCCGGTTCTGGGACATGCGCTCGATGCTGTAGGGGCCGGAGGCGATGGGTGGCTCGTTCACCACCTCGTCGAAGTGCTTGCCGGCACCCCATTGGCGCGAGAACACGGGCAGGCCGGCGACGATCAAGGGCAGTTCATGGTTGGGCCGCTTGAAGTCGAATCGCACATGCCGTATGTCTTCCACCACAACCCGCGCCACATCGGCAAACTGCACTTTGATGCTGGGTGCTGCGTAGGGGCCGACGAGCGTTTCGAAGCTGTGGCGCACATCGTCCGCAGTCACGGGGTCACCATTCACGAAACGCGCCGCCGTGTTCAAGCGAAAGCGCACAGAACGGCGATCCGCGGCCAGTTCCACGTCTTCGGCCAGCAAACCATAGACGCTGTTGGGTTCGTCCCAACTCGCCGTCATCAGCGATTCAAACACCAGGGTGTTGATCCCGGGTGGCGCCGTACCGCGCAGGGTGAATGGATTGAGCTTGTCAAAGCTGCCAGCGCGCGATGGCGGAGTCAGCCAGAGGGTTCCCCCAAGGGGCGCATTCGGGTTCACATAGTCGAAATGGGTAAATCCCGGGGGGTATTTGGGTTTGTCATACAAGGCCAGGGCTGCGGCGACTGGCGTTGCAGCATTGGCATCCACTGCCCAGGGCGCAAGCGCAAGCCCAAGGGCTTGCAAGAGCGTGCGCCGGTTGAGGCTGAGAGCGTGGGCCATGCGAGAATTCTGCCGCATCGGCAGATCGCAGCACGGATCGAAGACTTTCACGCGCATTCGAGCGCCGATCCGAGCGTGCTTGCGCACCCCGCAGCGACTTCCTTCCTCGACACGCATCCACAGGACATCTCATGGGCTTTCTCGCTGGCAAACGCATCCTGATCACGGGCTTGCTCTCCAACCGTTCCATCGCTTACGGCATTGCGCAAGCGTGCCACCGCGAGGGCGCCGAACTCGCTTTCACCTATGTCGGGGAACGCTTCCAGGATCGCACCAAGGGTTTCGCTGCGGAGTTCGGGAGCCAGCTCATCTTCCCCTGCGACGTGGCCGACGATGCCCAGATCGACACCCTCTTCCACGACCTTGGCGCGCAATGGCCACAACTCGACGGCCTGGTTCATTCCATCGGCTTCGCGCCGCGCGAAGCCATTGCCGGCGACTTCATCGACGGCCTGACCCGCGAAGGCTTTCGCGTCGCGCACGACATCTCCGCCTACTCTTTTCCGGCGCTGGCAAAAGCTGCGCTCCCCTTGCTCCAAGCCAGCGCAGCCAACGGCAACTCACCTTCGCTCATCACCATGACCTACCTCGGCGCCGAGCGTGTCGTCCCCAACTACAACACCATGGGCGTGGCCAAGGCCGCGCTCGAAGCCACCGTGCGTTACATGGCGGAATCGCTCGGCCCGCGCGGCATGCGCGTGAACGGTGTGAGCGCCGGTCCGATCAAGACGCTTGCGGCCTCGGGCATCGCCGATTTTGGCAAGATGCTCAAGTTCAACGAAACCAGCACCCCCTTGCGGCGCAACGTCACCATCGAACAGGTTGGCAACGCAAGCGCCTTCTTGTTGTCGGATCTGGCCAGCGGTGTCACCGCCGAAATCTTGCATGTCGACGCCGGCATGCATGCAATCGTCGGAGGCCTGGCGGCCCAGATTTGAGGCGTGTGTTTTCGGTTGACAGTGCGCTTTTTTGCGGTATCATTTTCGGCTTCGCGGGAATAGCTCAGTTGGTAGAGCGCAACCTTGCCAAGGTTGAGGTCGCGAGTTCGAGCCTCGTTTCCCGCTCCAAATATTGAACGCGCTTGATGTTGTTCCGAACAAGGGAAGCCCCGCACTTCCCTTTTTTTTCGGCGAGAATTTGGATCAGCGCGCAGCACCAGCAAGGCGCCGGGGACAGCAACGCAGATGCTTGAGCATGCATGTCTCGCGGCCTGTGCGTTGACTCCAACAGTACGTGAAGCAGCCTACCCTTGGCGGGGTGGCAGAGTGGTTATGCAGCGGCCTGCAAAGCCGTCTATGCCGGTTCGATTCCGACCCCCGCCTCCAGCATCCATGCAGCAGCTCTTGCTAGCCTTACGTCGATACGACATGCCCGGATGGCGAAATTGGTAGACGCAGCGGACTTAAAATCCGCCGCTATCCTGAAAAGGGGCGTGCCGGTTCGATCCCGGCTCCGGGCACCATGATTTTGCATCGCCTTGCTCTGGGTGTGCTGCTTGCCTGCAGCGTCCCGTTGGTCTTTGGCGCCGAGCGTCTCGCCGACCAGTCGGCCAATCACTGGGTCGGTACGTGG
>JAJXUC010000173.1 GCA_021783435.1 Pseudomonadota bacterium
TGGCCGGGGCGATGACGCGGCTTTCCTCGTCGCCGAATAGCCCCCCTTCGCCCGCGTGCGGGTTGAGTCCGGCCACCGCGATGCGTGGATGCTGTTGGCCCCAATGCGCGGCTGCGGATTGGGTCATGCGCAAGGTTTCCAGCACCGACTCCGTGGTGATCGCCTCGATCGCCTTGCGTACGCTCATGTGCACGGTAACGAGCACGGTTCGCAGCGCATCATTGGCCAGCATCATGCGGACCGGCGCTCCAGCGCAAAGGTTCTGGAGCAGTTCGGTATGCCCTGGGAAGGGCACGCCCGCCGCGTGCAAGGACTCCTTGTGGATGGGTGCCGTCACCAGGGCCGCGACGTCGCCGCGCAACGCCGCCTGGGCGCCGGCGACGATGGCTGCGTGCGCGGCCGCGCCGGCGCGCGCGTCGACACGCCCCAGCGCCAAACCTTGCAATCCTCCTGGCGGCAGGCCCGGGGCCTGGATCACGGGAATCACGCCGAAGGGCAAATCGGCACGCCGCAAGGGCGCGTCGATGCGGGCCACGCTCGGACGCCCCGTATCGGGGTCGAAGGCAAGCCGCATGGCCGCATCGGCGATCACTTGGGCGTCGCCATACACGACGCAACCGCCGGCCTGCCCGGCGGCAAAGGCCTTCACGATGATTTCCGGCCCGATGCCGGCGGGATCCCCCATCGAGATCGCCAGGGTTGCGGTGTGGTTCATGCCGGGTTGTCGATGTCGATGAAACGATGTTCGAGGCCGAAGCTGCGCGCCAGATGCTCGCCCAGGGCCTGGACACCGTAACGCTCGGTGGCATGGTGGCCGCAGGCCAGATAGGCCACGCCCATTTCGCGCGCATAGTGGGCCGTGGGCTCGGATATTTCTCCGCTGACATAGGTATCGGCGCCCGCCGCGTGCGCCTGCTCGATCCAACCCTGCGCCGCCCCTGTGCACCAGGCCAGCCGGCCAACCGGCGCCGACGCATCCCCCACCAGCACGGGCTCGCGCCGCAGCCGCACACGGAGCGCGGCGGCCAGGTCGGCAAGCGTGGCCTGGGGCGCCGCTCCGAGTCGCCCAAGTCCCTGCTTGCCGAATGTGTTCTCGACACGCCACCCCATATGCGCCGCGAGCTGGACGTTGTTGCCCACCAGCGGATGCGCATCCAGCGGAAGGTGATAGGCGAACAAGTTGATGTCTGCGCCGAGCAGTGCCTTCAGGCGAAGCCGCTTTTGGCCAACGATGCGCGGGTCCTCGCCGCGCCAGAACCAGCCGTGGTGCACGAGGATCGCGTCGGCCCCGGCATCGATGGCACGCTCGATCAGTGCCAGGCTGGCCGTGACGCCGCTGACCACCCGGGCGATCCTCTCCTTGCCCGCGACCTGCACGCCGTTTGGGCCATAATCTTCAAAGGTATCCGTCTGCAAGAAATCGTGCAGATACGCGGCCAGTTGTTCGCGGTTGATCATGTTCCGGAAAGGTGCATATGCGCAGGTTGTGGTTGATTTTCGCTCAGGTGACGACAGTGGCCCTGGCCGTGCTGTTTGCGGTGCGCATGATCGCACCGCAATGGCTGGCGCGCCCCCATGAGGAATCCAGGCTCATGCTGCAAATCCCGAGCGCGCGCACGCCGGCACCAACTGCGGCGCCCGGCTCCTACAGCGCCGCAGCGCTCAAAGCCATGCCGGCCGTCGTCTCGGTCACCACCACGCGGGCACGCAGCCCCCGGGGAGGCTCACCGCTCGAGCGTTTCTTCGGCGGCCCCGATCCGAGTCAGCCGACGGTCGGGCTCGGGTCGGGCGTCATCGTCAGTCCGAATGGCTATGTGCTGACCAACAACCATGTGATCGAAGGCGCCGAGGAAATCGAAGTCAAGCTGGCCGATGGCCGGGAAGCCGCCGCCAAGGTGGTCGGGCGCGATCCCGACACCGATCTGGCCGTCCTGAAAATCGGCCTTCCGAATCTCCCCACGCTGGCCTTCGGCGACGACACCAAGGCCCATGTGGGCGACGTCGTGCTGGCCATCGGCTATCCCTTCGGTGTCGGTCAGACCGTGACGCAGGGCATCATCAGCGCGCTGGGCCGAACCCAATTGGGAATCAACACCTTCGAGAACTTCATCCAGACCGACGCGGCGATCAATCCGGGGAATTCCGGCGGCGCCCTGGTGGACGTCTACGGCAATCTTCTGGGCGTCAACACCGCCATCTTCTCGCGCTCCGGAGGGTCGCTCGGCATCGGCTTCGCGGTGCCGGCATCGACTGCGCGCAATGTCCTGCAACAGCTCATCGCCACCGGCCACGTGGTGCGCGGCTGGATTGGCGTGGAGCCCCAGGACGTCACCCTGCAGATGGCGCAAGCGTTGAACTTGCCCGAAGCCGAGGGCGTGATCGTCACGGCCGTGCTGCGCAACGGCCCCGCAGACCTGGCCGGCATCCGTCCGGGCGACGTGGTGATGGATGTGGCGGGCCAGCCGGTGCGCAACACCGGCCAGTTGCTGAATGTCGTTGCCGCCCTCAAACCCGGGAGCGACACAACCTTGCGCGTGCTGCGCAAGGGTCGCGAACAGAATCTGCGCGTCAAAGTGGGAACGAGGCCGCAGCTTCCCGCCCCCGCAAACCCGTCCGATGACGATCAGCCGTGAGCTGAAGCGCGCGGCACGCTTTCCGCGAGATGCGTGCCGTCACGCCGGAGGCTCTGCATCGGCTGATTTCTCGGCCTCGTCCTCGGGCGCCCGGGCGTACTTGCCCAGCATGCGCGAGCCGACGATCCCGACCTCGTAGAGCAGGATCATGGACACGGCCAGAGACGTCTGGGAGAACACATCGGGAGGCGTGATGACGGCGGCGATGATGAAGGCCACCACGATGAAGTAGCTGCGCCAAGCCTTGAGTTGGGCGATGGTCAGCACCCCGAAACGCACCAGCAGCATCAGGACCACGGGCACTTCGAAGGCCGTGCCGAACGCCAGGAAGAGCGTGAGCACGAAGCTCAGGTACGACTCGATGTCGGGCGCTGCGGTGATGACCTTGGGCGCCACGTCCTGAATGAAGGTGAACAACCTCCCCAGCACGATGAAATAGGCGAAGGCCACGCCGAGGTAAAACAACAGCGTGCTGATGAAGATCAGCGGCACGACCAGGCGCTTCTCGTGCGCATACAAGCCGGGAGCGATAAAGGCCCAAAGCTGATAAAGCACCACGGGCAGCGCGATCATCAACGCCACCAGCATGGTGAGCTTGAGCGGCACCAGGAACGGCGTGATGACGCCGATGGCGATCATGGTCGAGCCATGGGGCAGATGCGCGATGAGCGGTTTGGCGAACAGGTCGAAGAGTCCTGAAGGTCCGGGGTAAACGGCCAGAACGGCGAAGACGACACCCACGGACGCGACGGCCCTGATGAGCCGATCTCTCAGCTCGACGAGATGGGTCACGAAGGGCTGCTCGGCTTCCGGGGATGGGGAGTCGGACGGCTTGGGATCGGTCACTTGAACGGCGAAGAAGGGGAAAGCGGGCTCAAAGACCGGAGCGTGGACGGTGGCGCGCGACCCGGGCCGCGCCGGACAGGGCATGGCTGCGGACGCGGGCTTGGCGCCGGTACCACAGCGGCACGGCCTGGCCCGTGGATTTTTTCAAACGCTTGGGTTTGTGATTGTCCAGGATGAAGCCGTCGCTCGGGGCGTCCGTCGATTGCGCCTCGCCGGACAGACCGGCGGTGGCCTCTCTCCAGGCCGAATCGAATTCGTGATTCACCTCGCCGATATTCTTCGCCACCGTGCTTTGGATGTCCTGGGCGGCCGACTCGACCGTGGACTTCATGCTGCGCAGTTCCTCGAGTTCCATCTGCCGGTTGACTTCGGATTTCACGTCAGCCATATAGCGCTGCGCGCGGCCGAGCAGATTGCCGACCGTACGCGCAACCTTGGGCAGCTTTTCAGGACCGAGGACGATGAGCGCGACCACGCCGATCACGCCCAGTTCGGAAATGCCGATATCGAACATGGCTGCTTGTCAGTGCCTATCGCCCAGGCGCCTGGGAACAAAAAGGCCGGCTGCATGGCCGGCCCGGCGCCGCTGCGCGGAATTCAGATTTTTTCCTTGGCCTCGACATCGATGGCGTCCTTCTTCACCGCGCCAGCCTGGCCTGCAAGCTGCTTGTCGCTGGCCGCCGGTGTTGCGGACGCCGATGCGTCGGGTTCGGCTTCACGCATGCCGTCCTTGAAGCCCTTGACGGCCGAGCCGAGGTCGGAGCCGATGTTCTTCAGTTTTTTCGTACCGAACACCATCATCACGATGACCAGGACGATCAACCAATGCCAAATACTCAATGAGCCCATCACGATACTCCTTAGCGACTTTCAGATCGTCGCGCGTTTCCAGGGGCGGGGGCCCCCCAAGACATGAATGTGCAGGTGGTAAACCTCCTGCCCGCCATTCGGCCCGGTATTGATGACGCTCTTGAAGCCGTCACCGCAGCCCTGCCGCTCGGCCAGTTGCGGAACCAAGAGCATCATTTTACCGAGCAAGGACTGGTCACCGGGTTCCACTGCCGCGAGCGTGGCGATATGCCGCTTGGGCACGAGCAGGAAATGAACCGGCGCGGCCGGGTTGATGTCGTGAAAAGCGAGGACTTCGTCGTCCTCGAACAGCTTGTTGCTGGGAATGGTCCCAGCAATGATTTTGCAGAAAACGCAGTTCGGATCGTGCATGGTTTGGATCAGGACGTAGTCGTGTGAATGTTGGCGACAGGCATGGTTTGCCCAAGGCGACGCCGAGGTTCAGGACTTGGCGCCGCGACGGGCGAACTCCTCGATGCCCGACAAGCCCTCGCGCCGTTCCAGTTCCGCCAACACCTCGTGCGGACGGATGCCGTGGCTGGACAGCGCCACCAGGGCGTGGAACCACAGGTCGGCCGCCTCGTAGACGATGTTCTGGCGCTGCCCGCCCTTGCAGGCGAGCACGAATTCGGTCGCCTCCTCGCCCACCTTCTTGAGCACCGCATCCTCGCCCTTGGCGAACAGCTTGGCCACATAGGAACCGGCGGGATCGGCCTGCTTGCGGCGCTCGATCACATCGGCCAGACGGCCAAGCACGTCCGCGGGCTGGACCGGCTCGGATTGGGCAGAGGACTTCATCGGTAGATTTGCTCCGGATCCTTCAAGACGGGCTCGACCGAGGTCCAGCGCCCTTGCTGCAGTTCGCGGAAAAAACAGGAGTGGCGCCCGGTATGACAGGCAATGCCCGGCTCGTGGCCGAGCTGGCGCACGGTCAGCAGCAGCACGTCGCCATCGCAATCGAGGCGAACGGATTCAACCTTCTGCACGTGGCCGGATTCCTCGCCCTTGTGCCATAGACGCTTGCGCGAGCGCGACCAGTAGACGGCCTCGCCGAGTTCGAGCGTGCGCTTGAGGGCATCGCGGTTCATCCAGGCCACCATGAGGATGTCCTTGCTGCCGGATTCCTGCGCAATGGCCGGCACCAGGCCGGCGGCGTCCCAGTGAATGTCGTCGAGCCAGTTCATGCGGGAAGTGTAGTGATTGCGGCGCCACGCTGTTTTGCCGCGCGGCGTCCGGCTGTCGGGTCAGGCCGCCAGGCCGGCGTCGAGCCGCATCGGAATGCCCCGAGCGGCCATGAAACGCTTGGCTTCGCCGACCGTATGTTCGCCATAGTGGAAGATGCTGGCCGCGAGCACCGCGTCGGCATGCCCCTGGGTGATGCCGTCGGCCAGATGCTGCAGGCTGCCCACCCCACCCGAGGCGATGACAGGCACGGAAACCGCGTCGGCCACCGCGCGGGTGAGTTCCAGGTCGAAGCCCGCCTTGGTGCCGTCGCGATCCATGCTGGTGAGCAGGATTTCTCCGGCGCCGGCCGCGCTCATGCGGCGCGCCCAGTCCACCGCGTCCAGCCCGGTGTTGCGCCTTCCGCCGTGGGTGTAGACATCCCACCCCGCTGCGTTGTCCCTGCGCTTGGCGTCGATGGCCACGAGAATGGCCTGCGCACCGTACTTGCCCGAAGCGTCGGCGATCACCTGCGGATTGGCGACCGCGGCGGAATTGAAGCTCACCTTGTCGGCGCCGGCGTTGAGCAGGCGGCGCACGTCCTCCACGGTCCGCACGCCGCCGCCCACGGTGAGCGGGATGAACACCTGCGCGGCAACCGCCTCGATCACATGCAGCAGCATGTCGCGCTCGTCGCTGGTGGCGGTGATGTCGAGAAAGGTGAGTTCGTCCGCCCCCTGGTCGTTGTAGCGCGCGGCGATGTCCACGGGGTCGCCGGCGTCGCGCAAGCCGACGAAATTGACGCCCTTGACCACGCGCCCCGCGGTCACGTCCAGGCATGGGATGATGCGTTTGAACAGCATGGGATTCCGATCGACCGGTGTGGACAGACTGCCCCGAATGGCCGGGCTCAGGCGGACTCGGCCTCGACGCGCTGCTGTGCCGCCTTGAAATCCAGGTCCCCGGTGTAGATGGCGCGGCCGCAGATGACGCCTTCGATGCCGCTGCTCTCGACCGCGATGAGGCGTTCGATGTCGGCCATCCCGGACAGCCCGCCCGAGGCGATGACGGGGATGGACAGCACTTCGGCCAAGCGCACGGTGGCCTCGATGTTCAGGCCGGTGAGCATGCCATCGCGGCCGATGTCGGTGTAGATCACGCCCTCGACGCCATAGTCCTCGAACTTGCGCGCGAGATCCACCACCTCGTGGCCGGTGAGCTTGCTCCAGCCGTCCGTCGCCACCTTGCCGTCACGCGCATCGAGTCCAACGATGATGTGGCCGCCGAAGGCGCTGCAGGCCTCCTTCAGGAAGCCGGGATTCTTCACCGCGGCCGTGCCGATGATGACATAGCTCAGGCCGTCGTCGAGATAGCGCTCGATGGTCTCCAGATCGCGGATGCCGCCGCCGAGTTGCACTGGAACGTCCTCGCCGACCTCGCGCAGGATGGCCCGGATGGCGGGTTCGTTCTCGGGCTTGCCGGCAAAGGCGCCGTTGAGATCGACCAGGTGGAGGCGACGCGCGCCCTGCTCCACCCAGTGCCGCGCCATGGCGGCCGGATCCGAGGAAAACACCGTGGCGGCCTGCATTTCGCCTTGTTCCAGGCGGACGCACTGGCCGTTCTTGAGATCGATCGCGGGGATCAGCAACATGGGACGGAACGACGACGGTTCGGGGCCTTTTGCCAGCGTGTCGGCTCAAGGCCTCCAGTCGAGAAAATTGCGGTAAAGCACGAGGCCTGCCGCGGCGCTTTTTTCAGGGTGAAACTGTGTGGCGAAAATAGTATCCCGCGCAATGGCGCTTGCAAACGTCACGCCATACTCGGTACGGCCCGCGGTGTTGCGCCCTTCCGACGGCTGCGCATAGAAGCTGTGCACAAAGTAGAAGGCGGCACCGTCGGCGATGCCAGCCCACAAAGGATGGGGGCGCCCATCGTGGACCAGCTGATGCACGGTGTTCCAGCCCATGTGCGGCACCTTGTAGCGGCTGCCGTCGGGCTGGATCTGACCGTCGAGTTGGAAGCGGCGCACGTCGCCCGCGATGATCGCGAGCCCTTGGGTTTC
>JAJXUC010000174.1 GCA_021783435.1 Pseudomonadota bacterium
AAAGTAGCCCTCCAGTCGCCCGGCTTTCACGACGCGGCGGGCACTTGTGCGGACGCCCTCGTCGTCGAATGGCGCGGTGCCCATGCCGTTCGCGGCCTTGGGATCCTCAGCCAGATCGAGGTGCTCGGCCATCACCGACTTGCCGAGGTGGTCGACCAGGAATGAGGCTTTGCGATAGAGCGTGCCGCCGCTCGCGGCATGCACCAGGGAGCCGATCAGCCCTGCCGCGACGGGCGCCTCGAACAACACCGGATATTGCCCGGTCGGCAGTTTGCGCGCGCGCAGGCGAGACAGCGCGCGCTCGGCAGCGTAACGACCCACCACTTCGGGCGAGGCTAGCTCTGAAGCCCGGCGCTTGCTGCTGTACCAGTAGTCGCGCTGCATGTCGTTGCCCCGCCCGGCGATGGGCACGCAGGACAGGCTGTGGCGCGTGGTGGCATAGCCATTGGAGAAGCCGCGCGAGTTGGCAAGCACGAAGTGCATGTGCTGGGCCGAGACACTGGCCCCTTCGCTGTTGCGGATGCGGACATCGGTGGCGAATGCCGCGTCCTCGGAGCGGCGCGCCAGTTCGGCAGCGTCTTCCACGGAAATATCCCAAGGGTGGTAGAGCTGCGGGTCGCGAACCGCCTTCGCCAGCAATTCGGGCTCTGGCAAGCCGGCGCAATCATCTTCGGCGGTGTAACGTGCGATATCGAAAGCGGCAAGTGCCGTGCGGCGTATGGCTGCAGGAGAAAAGTCCGAGGTGCTCGCATGACCCTTGCGCTGACCGGCGTAAACCGTGATGTCGAGCCCCTTGTCGGTGTTGTGCTCGACCTGCTCCACCTTGCCACGGCGCACATTAACACTCAAACCCTGACCCTCGGACACTTCGACCGCGGCGTCACTGGCACCGGCACGACGTGCCTCATCCAAGCCGAGAGCCGCGAGGTTTTGCAATTCAGATTTGGAAAAAGAGAATTGGCCCACATTGAACCTTTGCTATGTATCAAACGGAACGTTTCGAGTTGACGCCAGCCCTGCTCGTTTGAACCCCAGAGCAGCGATGCAATGCGACAGAACTGCAAACGATAATACGAGCCGATGAAATCCCGGACTTCCCATCACACCACCCTGCACGCCGCGGACGCATCATCGGCGGACTACGCCGGCCCCAGCAAAAGCCAGCTCAAGCGTGAGATGCAGGCCCTGCAGGACTTGGGGGAGCGTCTGGCCGCCCTTCCCCATCACCGTATCGACTTGCTCGACGTGCCCGCGGTGCTGCGCGACGCACTGCGCGAACTGTCGCGTATTCATGCCCACGAAGGTCGTCGACGTCATGCCCAGTACATCGGCAAACTGATGCGCAGGGTCGATCCGGAACCTCTGCGCCAGGCGCTGCTGGAGGCGACAGGCGAGAATCGCGAAGCCGTGGCTCGCATGCATTTGCTCGAAGACTGGCGCACACGTTTGTTGCAGGGTGATGATGCGCTCACCGCCTTCTTGCAGGAGCACCCGCGCGCCGACGCCCAGGCGCTGCGTCAGTTGGTGCGTGCGACGCGCGCGGAACAAGCCGCTGGCAAACCACCGCGCCAGTACCGGGCGCTCTACCAAACCATCAAAAACCTGCTCGAGCCGCAAGACGATGAATCCCACGACTTCTGAAACCCAGACCGCGGCCTTCGACGCCCTGCACATCGGCCTGGTCTCGGTCAGCGACCGTGCCTCCAGCGGTGTTTACGTCGACCAGGGATTGCCGGCCCTGCGCGAATGGCTGAGCCGCGCCTTGCGAAACCCGGTGCGCTTCACCCAGCGGCTGATTCCCGACGAGCGCGAGGAAATTTCCCAGAGCTTGCGCGAACTGGTGGACGACCTTGGCTGCCATCTGGTGCTGACCACGGGTGGCACAGGCCCGGCTGTGCGCGACGTCACACCGGAGGCCACGATGGATGTCGCCGACAGACTCATGCCCGGTTTCGGCGAGGAAATGCGGCGCATCAGCCTCAACTTCGTTCCCACGGCGATCTTGTCACGCCAAGTCGCGGTCATTCGCAACGCCAGCCTGATTCTCAACCTTCCCGGCCAGCCGAAGTCGATCCGCGAGACGCTCGAAGGCGTGCGCAATGCCGAAGGGGCCGTGACGGTACGCGGCGTCTTTGCGGCAGTGCCCTATTGTGTCGACCTCATCGGTGGACCGTATCTGGAATGCGATCCTGCCGTGTGCGACGCCTTTCGCCCGAAATCCGCCCAACGGCCGAAAAGCTAAACACATAGCGCCCTTTGGATCGCATTCGCGGCGCAAAACCTTGCATGGCAACCGGGTTGAATGGCGGCTACGATATGCTCAAAATGTTTATCGCCGGCAACAACGCAGGCCGCAGTCCCAGCTTGAGCCGTTGACCAGCCCCCTGAAACGCGGAGACCGACATGCACCAATTCAAACCGATCCACACATCCCTCATCGCCACCTTGCTCGGCGCCTTGGCGCTTGGAACTGCGGCCCAAGCCAGCGCGACCACGCTCAGCGTGCTTGCAGCCGGAACCCTCGGAAAGACCTTCAGAGAAGCGGCAAAAGGCTTCGAGCAGCAACACCCTGGCGTGACCGTGGAGCCTCAATTCGGCGGCAGCGTGAAGATGGTCAAAATGGTGACCCAGTTGCACATCCCGGCGGATGTCGTGGCGGTGGCCGACTACTCGGTCATCCCCAAATACATGTACGCCAAGGGCGACCAGACAGCGACCGCTGACTGGTCGATCGGCTTTCTGCGCAATGCCATCACCTTTGTCTACACGCCGAAAAGCAAGGACGCCGGCACGATCAACGCCAACAATTGGTATCAAATCTTGAGCCAGCCCGGAGTCCAGATCGGTCGCTCCAACCCGAATACCGATCCCTCCGGCTACCAGACTCTGCAAATGCTCGATTTGGCTGCGAGCTACTACCATGATCCGCAGCTCGAGCAGAAGGTGCTGGCGAACGCGCCGACGAGCAATATGCGCGATACCGAGACCGACCTGATCGCCGCATTGCAACTCGGCCAGATCGACTATCTCGCGATCTACCAGTCGGACGCGCTGCAACATCACCTGGAGTCACTGCGCTTGCCGGCGCAGATCAACCTGAGCGATCCGAAGTATGCCGCGGACTACGCCAAGAGCACAGCCGAAACGGCCAACGGCGCACTGCCTGGGAGGCCCATTGTCTATGCACTGACAATTCCCAAGAGCGCCCCTCATCCCAAACTCGCCGCCGCGTTCATTGCCTATTTGCTCGGTCCCCAAGGCCAGAAGTTGATCACGCAAAACGGCTTCACACCGGTGCACCCGGCCTATGCGCAAAACGCCGCCCACATGCCGGCCTCCTTGCGCGGCATGACGGTTGCATGGCCAGGGCAGTGAGCAGCGGCGTCATCGCTTGCGCCACCCAGGCCGAAACTCCGGAGTAAGGCGTCGACATCGAGGCCCTCATGACATCGCGGCGCGGCTTGATGTTCTGGATGTTCTGGCTCTCGGGTTGCCTGGTCCTGGGCTTCATCTCGCTGCCACTGCTGGCACTGCTCCTACGGCCAACGCTGGGGCAACTTCGCGACGCTGCCATGCACGCCGGCATTCGCGATTCGTTTTTGCTGAGTCTGGAAGGCGCGGCGCTGGCAACATCCCTCTCCATGCTGTTTGGCTTGCCGCTTGCCTATGTGCTGGCTCGCCAGCGCTTTCGCGGTAAAGCGGTGGTCGAAGCCATGGTTGATTTGCCGCTCACCATTCCCCACACCATTGCCGGAATCGCCCTGCTCCTGGTGTTTTCGCGCAACGGTTGGTTGGGTCCCGTGGCTGCCAGCATCGGTTTGACGTTTTGGGGCACGTTCGCCGGTGTGGTGCTGGCCATGGCTTATGTCGGCCTGCCCTATGCCGTGAATGCCGCGCGTGTCGGCTTCGAAGCGATCGATCCGCATATCGAAAAGGCTGCGCGCAGCTTGGGGGCGGGGCCTTGGACCACGTTCTGCCGTGTCAGCATGCCCCTGGCCTGGCGGGGTGTGATGACGGGGCTGACGCTTTGCTTTGCACGTGCGATTGGCGAGTTCGCCGCCGTGGTTCTGCTCGCCTACTACCCGATGACAGCGCCCGTAAAAATCTATGATCTGTTCCTGCAGGTCGGCCTGAACGAATCGGTGGCAGCCTCGGTCCTGTTCCTCGTCATCGTGCTTGGCCTCTTCTGGGCTCTGCGCCTGCTGGCCTATGGGCGCCATTCAGACCGCCGCGTCGAACCTGCCGCGGCACGATGAATTGACAAACCCATCACGCCCACAGCAGACACTCGAGTTGGCTGCTCTGGTCACAGCCGTGGGCAGCTACCGCAGCCAGCCCATCAGCATTCGCCTGGAGCCTGGGCAGATCTTGGCACTGCTTGGCGGCAATGGCGCAGGCAAAACCACGCTGCTCGAAACCATCGCCGGCTTCCTGAAACCGCAGGCGGGCAAGGTTCTGTTGGCAGGACGGGATTGCTCCAGCGCACCTCCCGAAGACCGGCGCATTGGCTATCTCTTCCAGACAGACGCCTTGTTTCCGCATCTGACCGTCGGCCAAAACCTGCAATTCGGGCGACTTGCCAGCGAGAACCTCGACACCCTGCTCGACCGCTTCGAGCTCCGCGACCTGGTCGCGCGCCGTCCTGGGCAATTGAGCGGCGGTGAGCGTCAGCGCGTGGCCTTGGCGAGATCCCTGGCTGGCGACCCGAATGCGGTCCTGCTGGATGAACCACTCTCGGCCATTGACCCAGCAACGCGGCCAGCCATGCGCGACGAGCTCGCGCGCCACTTGCTCGCCTGTCCCGCTCCCTCCATCGTCGTGACACACGATCCGGGCGAGGCCCTGGCCCTTGGGCAACTGGTGGGGGTGATGGATGCGGGCGAACTGCTGCAAATCGGCCCGGCGTCTGCCATGTTCTCACGCCCAGCCGGTCTACGATCGGCCCAACTGTTGGGTGTTGAAAACATCTGGCAGGGTGTCGTTGCGGCTTTGCCGGGCAACGACAAGGTGCGGATACGCCTTGGATTGGAATCCGAGGCTTGTTGGATCGAAACCCTGCGCGATGATACGCACGACGCTCTGCAAATAGGGGACCGCGTGAGCCTGTGCGTGCGCGCTGCCGATCTTCAACTCATCGCTCCAGGCCAAGCAGCGCCGGACAGCCCGAACCAACTCGAGGTGCGACTTGTCGATCGCACCGACTTGGCTTCGGTCGTGCAACTGCGCTGTCGCTTGCGCGACAACATCGACGTCCTGGCCTATGCTCTGCCCTGGCAATTGCGGGGCTGGCCGTTGGCGCCTGGCCACGTGCTTTGCTTGCACCTTGCGGCACAAGCCGTGCATGTGCTGCAAGCCTGATGCATCAGGTGGGTAGACTCCAGCGTACGGTTCTCGCGCGCCACACTCCTAACCCAGCCATGCGACTCATCGGCAACATCATCTGGCTGATTCTGGGCGGTTTCTTCATGGGCCTGGCCTGGTGGTTGGCGGCCCTGCTCTGCGCCATCACCGTCGTCGGTATTCCCTGGGCGGTCGCGGCATGCCGCATTGGCACGTTCAGTTTCTGGCCCTTCGGCCAGCGCGTCATCGACAAGCCAGAGGGTGCCGTTGCCGTGGGCTTGTCCACGTTGGGCAATCTGATCTGGGCCGTTATCTTCGGATGGTGGCTGGCGCTGGGGCACCTGGTCTCGGCCGTACTCTGTGCCATCACCATCATCGGCATACCCTTTGCGCTTCAACACATCAAGCTTGCCGAACTTTCATTGTTCCCCTACGGCAAACAGATTGTTCCCGTCGCGGACTGACGAATGGCGGGCGGGCCATGCCCAAAACTTCCCGAGCCCCTCGGGGCGATCAGATCACACCAAGCTGGAGTAGCTGCGTGGGCTCTTCCAGAATGAATTGCGCGCCCCAATGGTGCGGTTCCTGGTGACCGCAATAGCCATAAGCAGCCGCCACGGCTCCCATGCCGGCTGCATGCGCGGCCTGTATGTCACGCACATCATCTCCAACATAAAGGCACCGATGCGCTGGCACGCCGAGCACAGCCGACGCATGCAGAAGCGGATCGGGTGCAGGTTTGGGTTTGGCTGTCGTGTCACCACTCACGACGCAGCCCGGCGGGAACGGCAGCAACATGCAGGCCAACAACTGCTGCGTCAGCGTGGCGACCTTGTTGGTGACGATGCCCCACGGGATAGCCCGATCCACCAGTTGCCGCAGAACCCATTCAACACCGGGGAACAGGCGGGTATGAACACAGATGTCATGCGCGTAATTGCGCAAAAATTCATCGCGTAACGATTGATAGTCAGCATGATCCGGCCCTAACGCGAACCCAATCTGAATCAGGCCCCGCGCACCATGGGAAGCCATGGGGCGTAACGACGCCAATGGCAACGCCTCCATGCCTCGATCCTGGCGCATGCGGTTGAGTGCGGCAGCTAAGTCCGGTGCCGTATCGGCCAGGGTTCCGTCCAAATCGAATAAAACGGCTTGGAATGTCGGCGTCATGTCGGGCGCCGGCACGCAAAAAAATAATTCACGTCGACATCCGTGCCGAGGCGAAACGTCCGGTCTAGCCCGTTGAATTCCAAACCCTTGAATTCAACGGGCTCCAGGCCCGAGTTCCGAGCCCAGCTCGCAAGCTCGCTGGGCCGGATGAATTTGGCATAGGAATGGGTGCCTCTGGGTAGCAGGCGTAAAAGATATTCAGCACCCAGAATGGCCATGACGAAAGCCTTGGCATTGCGATTGATGGTCGAGAAAAAGACCCAGCCACCTGGACGCACCAGCATTGCTGCGGCTTGTACGACCGAGGCTGGATTCGGGACGTGCTCCAGCATTTCCATGCAACAGACCACGTCGAATGCTCCTTTTTGCTCGGACGCGAGTTGCTCGGCGGAGATCAATCTGTAATCCACGGACAGGCCGGATTGCAGCGCGTGAAGACTCGCCACCTTGAGCGCTTTCTCCGCCAGATCGATCCCGGTGACCAGCGCCCCGGCCATGGCCATCGACTCGCAGAGTATGCCGCCGCCACAGCCGATATCCAGCACCCGTTGGCCAGACAAACTGGCATGCCCCCGCATCCATGCCAGCCGCACCGGGTTGATGTCATGCAACGGCTTGAACTCGCCACTCGAATCCCACCAGCGATGCGCCGCATCTCCGAATTTTTTCAGTTCCGCAGCTTCAGCATTCATGTTTGATGTCCTCTGATCATGCCAAACAATGGCCGACAGCGCCCTATGCTAAGCGCACAGCTCAAAAAAAAACCCCGCCGAGGCGGGGCATTCTGAACCGAGATGGACCTGGCTTACTTGGTCACGGTGCGTGAACCAACAATTTCGACCACAGCGCGGCGGTTGGGTGCCTGGCACTCGACCTGCTTCTTGAAGGTTCCCTTGCAGCTCTTGGGGTCGACACGGAAGTCGGTCTTCCCTTTGCCTTCGATGTAGATCTTGTCAGCGGGAATGCCCTTGCTCACCAGATACGCCTTGACGGCCTCGGCACGAC
>JAJXUC010000175.1 GCA_021783435.1 Pseudomonadota bacterium
GCTACACCACCGTCGACCTCACCGCCAGCGGCCAGATCAGCCCGCAGTGGAGCTGGAACGCGCGGGTGCAGAATCTGTTCGACAAGAAGTACCAGACGGCGTGGGGCTATAACCGTGAACCCTTTGGTGTATTTCTGGGTCTGACCTGGCGGCCGCTGGGAACCTGAACCCGGGCCATGCCCCTTGCCATGTCCAGCCCCGCCATCGTCCCCACCCCCGAACTGCCCGGCCGGCGTCTCGAGCCGCACGACCTGAGGCTCCTGGCCGTGGTCGGCGGTGCCAGCCTGCTTGCCTTGCTGCTGGGCATCGGCGTGGGGGCGGGGGGATGGAACTGGCTGCTGATCGAGCAGTTGCGCCTGCCGCGGGTGCTGGCCGGCGCAGGTGCCGGAGCCCTGCTGGCCGAGGCGGGGCTGGCGATGCAACTGGTGTTGCGCAACCCCCTGGCCGATCCTTATGTGCTGGGTGCCTCGGCCGGTGCCGGCATGGGCGCCATCGCCATGCTGGTGGCGTTCGGCAGCCAGCTCTGGCTGGGCAGCGTGGGTGGTGCGCTGGCGGCGCTTGGCCTGCTGTTGCTGCTGGGCCGCAAGGCCATGGCCAGCCCGGACGACGAGGCGCCCGCCCAGCTCATTCTCATCGGCGCCATGCTTTCGGCCGTGTTCGGCGCGGGGTCCACGCTTTTGCTGGCTCTCGTACCTGAGCAGAGCCTGCGCGGCGCGGTGTTCTGGCTGGTCGGAGACCTGTCCGGCGCGCGGTTCGGCCACTGGCTTTGCCTGCTGGCATTGGTGTTGGCGCTGGCGCTGGCGGCATCGTGCCGTGCGCTCGACCGCCTGGCCCTTGGCAGCGAGCATGCTTGGCTGCTGGGCGAGCCGGTACATCGGCTGCGCCTCGGCTTGGTGTTGCTGGCAGCGCTGGCCACCGGGGCCGCGGTGGCCGAAGCCGGAGCGGTGGGTTTCGTCGGGCTGGTGGTGCCGCACGTGCTGCGCATGTTTGGCGTCGTGCGCATGCGCCAACAAAGCTGGGCCGTGCCGCTGCTGGGGGCGGCCTTGGTGGTGGCTGCCGATGCGCTGGCGCGTGGCGTCGCCATGCCTTATGAGTTGCCGGTCGGCGCGATCACGGCGCTGCTCGGCGCCCCGGTGTTCATTGTGCTGTTGATCAAGCAACCGCGATGAGCGCGGCGGTCTTGCTCGAGACCGAGCGGATGGACGTGCGCGTCGGCGTGCGCGTCCTGCTGCGCCACCTGTCATTGGCGGTGCGGTGCGGCGAGCGCTGGGCCCTGCTGGGGCGCAATGGCGCCGGCAAGTCCACCCTGCTGCGCCAATTGGCCGGACTCGGTGGAGATCCATTGCCGGTCCGGCTGGGAGGCGTGGCCCTGTCCACCATGTCGCCCGCTCAGCTTGCGCAGCAGCGTGCCTATCTGCCCAGCCAGCCGCGCGACCGCTTCGGCATCGTCGTGCTCCACGCGGTGATGCTGGCACAGCACAGGCCCGAAGAAAGGGCCGCGCTCGACTGTCTGGAGCGCGTGGATGCCGCGCATCTGGTGCACCGGCATGTCTTGCAGCTTTCCGCGGGAGAGCGCCAGCGCGTCGCGCTGGCCCAGGTGCTGGCGCAGCGCACGCCCCTGCTCCTGCTGGACGAGCCCGTCACTTTCCAGGACCCGGCCCACCAAGGCCTGGTGGCGCGCCTGCTCGGCAGCTTGCCGGAACAGGGCGTCGTGTTCGCCGCGCACGACATCAACTGGGTGGCCCATGTCGCCACCCATGTGCTCGGCCTCGTCCCTGGAGGGCAATGGGTCGCGGGGCCGGTGGAGTTTGTCTTGCATGCGCAGACCCTCCAGCGTCTGTACGGCTGCGGCTGGCAGCGCGTGGCGCGGCCCGACGGCCCGGATTTGTGGCTGCCGGTTTGAACGCGGTGATCAGGGTTTGGGTATCGTGCGCCGTGCGCCGGCGATGGCCTGGCACAACTGGGCCACGCCGTCGAGGACATGCGCGCCCATGCGTGGGAGCTGCTCCGGATTCAGCAGCACAAGATGGCCGCGCCGCACGGCGCTCACCTCGGGAAAGCGCGTCCAGGCGTCGAGCGCCCTGGCGTTCGGGCTGGCGGCGACGATGATCTGCGGATCGACGGCGATTACGGCCTCGCGGCTGACCGTGGGCGCCAGAACGGGCAGGGGGGCGAAGGGATTGACGCCGCCGCACAGATGGATGGCCTGGTTGATCAGTTGCGGCCCGCCGACGGTCATCAGAGGGTCGGCCCAGACC
The DNA here is from genome assembly GCA_021783435.1 of Pseudomonadota bacterium. Next base: position 2,259 of record JAJXUC010000175.1, read on the forward strand.
TGATAGAACACGCGCACCGGGGCTTGATGCGCATAACGCGCGCGCAGCGCAGCCAGCCGCGCATCGTAGGCGCGCGCCCAATGCTCGGCCTGCGTTTGCGTGCCGGCCAGTTCGCCGATGCGCTGCACGGTCCTGGCGACGGATTCCAGCGAGTTGGTTTGGCTCCAGTACACCGGGATGCCCAGGCGCTGCAGGGTGTCCGCCTGGCGCGGCGGTGTGCCGGATTTCCACGCCAGGATCAGGTCGGGGCGCAAGGCGACAATGGATTCGAGGTTGAGCGCGAAGGCATCGCCTACGCGTGGCAGACGGCGTGCCTGCGGTGGCCGGTCGGCGCCACGTATGGTGGCCACGAGCCGGCCGCCGGCCCCGGCGGCAAAGCTCAATTCCACGAGTTGGGGAGACAGCGCGACGATGCGCCGCGCCGGATGTCGCAGCACGACGGCGCGCCCCGCGTCGTCATGGACTTCAATGTCGGCGCGGGCCTGGGGCAGCAGGCTGGCCAGGAGCAGGGCGGGCACAAGCCGGCGCAAAACTTCACGCATGCGCGAAGGGCCCCGCAATATGCGGGAAAGCGCCGGCTGCGCAGCCCCCCTGCGGTTTGCGTGCCGCACCATGTTCATGCTGCGGGCCTCGCAGTCTTCGGTTGATGTGGGCACAGGTCCGCGAGCGCGCAGCGCCAGCAGTCGGGGCTGCGCGCCTTGCACACGTAGCGGCCGTGCAGGATGAGCCAGTGGTGGGCGTCGTGCAGATAGGCCTCGGGCACCACCTTCATCAGTTTGACTTCGACTTCCAGCGGCGTTTTCCCCTTCGCCAGTCCGAGGCGGTTGGCGACACGGAAGATGTGCGTGTCCACCGCCAGCGTGGGTTGGCCGAAAGCGATGTTGAGCACCACGTTGGCCGTCTTGCGGCCCACGCCGGGCAGGGCTTCCAGCGCTTCGCGCGTATGCGGCACCTGTCCGCCGTACTGCTCGGTCAGGATGCGGCCGAGCGCCGCCAGGTTCCTGGCCTTGGTGCGGTACAGGCCGATGGTGCGGATATAGGGCGCGACGTCGTCCTCCCCCAGGGCCGCCATGGCCTGAGGTGTGGGCGCTGCGGCGAATAGCGCCGGAGTGGCCTTGTTGACGCTGGCGTCGGTGGCCTGGGCCGACAGCACGACGGCAACCAGAAGCTCGAAGGCGTTGCGGTATTGAAGCTCGCTGCGGGGGGTTGGATTGGCCGCCTGCAGCCGGGAGAACAGGGTTTCGATGTCGGTCTTGTTCATCGCTTCCATTGTCGCTGGCGCGCCGAACGGTCGCACGCCATCTTCAGCGTCGGCGTTCGGCCTGGCGCTGGCGGGCGCGTTCCAGCGCGGCGGCGACCAAGGCCTGTTTGCGTTGCTGTTCCGCGGTCTTGCTGTCGGACGGTGCGTCGAACGGCCGCGCGCGGTCCGGCGGGTTTTCCATCTCCCTGCCGTGTGGGGCGTTGTGGCGCTCGCGTTCCGCCAGGTTTTTCCGTTGCTGGCGCGCCGCATAGCGCTGCTGGGCGGCCTGGGCTTGCGCTGCACTCCAGGCCGCCCAGCCGGTGCGACCGGCCAGCGCTTCATCCGGCAGGGGTTGCAATTCGATGCAGTCCATCGGGCAGGGCGGCAGGCAGAGTTCGCATCCGGTGCACCAGTCGGCCAGCACGCTGTGCATGCGCTTGGGGGCGCCGGCGATGGCGTCGACGGGGCAGGCCTGGATGCACAGGGTGCAGCCGATGCACCAGGCCTCGTCGATCACGGCCAGTCTCCGGGGGGCTTCGGTGCCATGCTCGGGGTTGAGCGGGGTGGGTGTGAGCCCGGTGATCGCCGCGAGCCTGGCGATGCCTTCGGCCCCGCCGGGTGGGCATTGGTTGATGCCGGCCCTTCCGGCTGCGATGGCCTCCGCGTAGGCGCGGCAATCGGGGTGGCCGCAGCGCGTGCATTGGGTTTGCGGCAGGGCCGCGTCGATGCGTTCGGCCAAGCCGGCCTGCGGCACGGTGCTGGCAGACCCGAATACCAAGGCAGACGGACGTTCGCGCGGTGCGGGCGAGGGCATTCAGGCCGTGCGCCGGCGTTGGCGATTTTGCGCAACGCCTTCGCGGTGCGAGGCGATAAAGTCGCGCACGCGCGGATAGGTAAGCTCGCGCCAGCGGCGCCCGGCGAAGATGCCGTAATGTCCCGCCCCGGGTACGGTGAAATGGGTGCTGTCCGCTGCGGGGATGCCGGTGCAGAGATCGTGCGCCGCCTCGGTCTGGCCGGCGCCCGAGATGTCGTCCAGTTCGCCCTCGATGGTCATCAGCGCGGTATTGCGGATGTCCTGCGGGCGCACCAGTTCGCCGTTCACGGACCAGGTGCCCTTGACGAGGGCAAACTCCTGGAACACGAGGCGGATCGTGTCGAGGTAATACTCGGCCGGCAGGTCGAGCACGGCGTTGTACTCGTCGTAGAAGCGGCGATGTGCATCGGCGTCGTCGGTATCGCCGCGTACCAGGTTGAGGAAGAAGTCGTAGTGCGAGTTGAAGTGGCGATCCGGGTTCATGGCAACGAAGCCGGTGTGCTGCAGGAAGCCGGGATAGACGCGCCTGCCCGCTCCGGGATAGTTCCCCGGCACCCGGTAGACGACGTTGGACTCGAACCATTCATAGCTCTTGTTCATCGCCAGGTTGTTGACGGCGGTGGGCGATTTGCGCGCATCGATCGGCCCTCCCATCATCACCATGCTGCGCGGCGTGGGCTCTGCGGCCGATGCCATCAAGGACACCGCGGCGAGGACCGGCACCGTGGGCTGGCACACCGACATCACATGCACGTCGGCGCCGATGTGGCGGATGAATTCCTGCACATAGTTCACGTAATCGTCGAGCGAAAACGGACCGTCCTCGACGGGCACCATGCGTGCATCCACCCAGTCGGTGATGTAGACCTTGTGATCTTGCAGCATGGTGCGCACGGTGTCGCGCAGCAGCGTGGCGTGGTGACCCGACAAGGGCGCCACGATCAGCACGGTGGGGTCGGACTTGAGCCGATCGAGCGTCTTGGGATCGTCGCTGAAGCGCTTGAAGCGCAGCAGACGGCAGAAGGGCTTGTTGATCGCCACCTGCTCCTGGATCGCCACATCATGTCCAGCCACGTTCACCGTGGTGATGTCGAACGCCGGTTTTTCATAGCTTTTGAGCAGGCGGTGCATCAGCTCATAGCTGGCGGACATGCGCTGCACACCCGGTGTCTGCGACAGGGGCCAAAGGGGATTGTTGTAGAACTTGGACGCGGCTTGCGCGAACTCGGCGAGAGGGCTGAGCATGGCGCGCTGCGATTCATACCAGTCGTAAACCATCTCGATTCCTTGTGCGATGCACCAATTCTAGGCCGGGAATCATCGATCTGTCCGGGGCCGGTTCAGTTTAGCCATGCCGGACATGCATTCGCCTGGCGTGGCGTAGCCCGCTTTAGTGCATGGCCGCCGCCATGGCCTTGGCGACATAGTCGATATTGTGGGTATTGAGCGCAGCCACGCAGATCCGGCCCGTGCTGACGCCGTAGATGCCATATTCGGCGCGCAGTTGCTCCATTTGCTGCGGATTCAGGCCCGAGTAGCTGAACATGCCTTTCTGGCGGGTGATGAAGCGCAAGTCGGATGTCACGCCATGCGCCTTGAGCCGGTCGACCAGGGCCGCGCGCATGCCGCGGATGCGTTCGCGCATGTTCGCCAGCTCCTGTTCCCATTGCGCCCGCAGCGCGGGGGTGGACAGGACGGTGGTCACCACCTGTGCGCCGTGCGTGGGCGGATTCGAATAGTTGGTGCGGATCACGCGCTTGAGCTGCGACAGGACACGGGCGGCCTCGTCCTTGCTCTCGCAGACCACGCTCAAGGCGCCCACGCGTTCGCCGTAGAGCGAGAAGCTCTTGGAGAACGAGGTGGACACGAAAAAGTCCAGACCGCTGGCAACGAATTGCTGGATCACGGCGCCGTCCTCCGCAATGCCTTCGCCGAAGCCTTGATACGCCATGTCGAGGAAAGGCACCAAACCGCGTTGTTGCACGGCGGCGATGACGCGTCCCCATTGCGCGGGCGTCAGGTCATAGCCGGTGGGGTTGTGGCAACAGGCGTGGAGCACGACCACGGTGCCGGCCTGAGCTTGGTTCAGAGCCTCCAGCATGGCCTCGAACGCGACGCCGCGTGCCGCGGCGTCGTAATAGGGATAGTTGCCCACGTCGAATCCCGCGGATTCGAACAATGCGCGATGGTTTTCCCAGCTTGGATCGGAAATCAGCACCCGCGCGGACGGATTCAACCGCTTGAGGAAGTCCGCACCGACCTTCAGTCCTCCGGTGCCGCCCAGGGCCTGCGCCGTGACCACGCGGCCCGCGCGCAACACTTCGCTGTCGGCGCCGAACACCAGCGACTGCACGGCCTTGTCGTAGGCGGCGATGCCGTCGATCGGGAGATAACCGCGCGGCTTGGGGATCTCGGCCAGCACATTCTCGGCTTCCTTCACGCAGGCCAGCAACGGAAGCTTGCCGTTTTCATCGGTATACACGCCCACGCCCAGGTTGACCTTGTTCGGGTTGGGGTCGGCCTGAAACTGTTCGTTCAGGCCGAGGATGGGGTCGCGCGGAGCCATGTCCACGCTGGCGAATAGCGATGCACTCATGGGTGTTTGCTTGCTGGGGAAGGTGGTTTGGAGTTTGCCGGCGCAAAATGAACGCAGTGTGCGTCTTTCGCATGCATTGCCTGACATGAGGGGGATTTTAGGCCGCCGCTGGATTTCCGGTCCGAACTTGTCCCATCCATGTCGCCGACCCGCAACGCCCGCGCGTTTTCCCAGAGAACTCCATGCCCAGCCTTGCCATCGTCGAACCCTCCTCGCAGCCGCCGCTGGTGCGCTACGAAGGCTCGCCATTCCAGCTGCATCAACCCTACCCGCCGGCGGGTGATCAGCCCTTGGCCATCGAAAAGCTGGTCGAGGGGGTGCAAGACGGCCTGAGCTTCCAGACCCTGCTCGGCGTCACGGGTTCGGGCAAGACGTTCACCATGGCCAATGTCATCGCGCGTCTGGGGCGCCCGGCCATCGTGTTTGCGCCGAACAAGACCCTGGCGGCCCAACTCTACAGCGAGTTCCGCGAGTTCTTTCCAAAGAACGCGGTGGAGTACTTCGTCAGCTACTACGACTATTACCAGCCCGAGGCCTACGTGCCGCAACGCGACCTGTTCATCGAGAAGGACAGCGCCATCAACGAACATATCGAGCAGATGCGGCTGA
>JAJXUC010000176.1 GCA_021783435.1 Pseudomonadota bacterium
CGATCGCGCGGATTCGCGGCCCATCCGGACCGCGAGCGACCTTGGAGGAAGATTGCACCATGGCATCAAACAAGCCCCAAATCGACGCCGCCGTGCGGCGGCAATTGTTGCAGGCCGGCGTGCTCGGCCTTGGCGCGGCAGCGCTGGCGCCGCGCAGTTTTGCTGCGGACATGATCAAGCTGCCCTTGCCCGGAGGGCCGGATGAGCGCCGGCTGACCACGGCATTTCCGCAAAAAGGCACGATGATTTTGCAACGGACCCGACCGCCGCTGCTGGAGACGCCATGGTCGGTGTTCGACAAGGGCGTGTTCACTCCGGTCAACGAGTTTTACGTGCGCTGGCACTGGGCCGATATCCCGACCCACATGGACCCCAAGACCCATACCGTGACCATCAGCGGGCATGTGGGCAAGGAACTCAAGTTCACCGTGTTCGACCTGATGCGCAAGTTCAAGCATGTGGAACTGGCGGCGGTGAACCAGTGCTCCGGCAATTCGCGTGGCTACTTCCAGCCGCGCGTGGCGGGCGGCGAGTGGAGCAATGGCGCCATGGGTAACGCGCGCTGGGTCGGCGTGCGGCTGAAGGACGTGCTCGACGAAGCCGGCGTCAAGCCCGGTGCGGTACAGGTGCAGTTCGAGGGCTCCGAGCGTCCGGTCATCCCCACCGCGCCCAACCTGAAGAAATCGCTCAGCGTCGATCATGCGCGCGATGGCGACGTGATGATCGCCTGGGAAATGAACGGCCAAACCCTGCCGCTTCTCAACGGGTTTCCCTTCCGTCTGGTGGTCCCTGGCTGGTACGCCACCTACTGGACCAAGGCGCTCCAGCACATCAGGGTCCTGGATCACGTGGACACCAACTTCTGGATGCACACGGCCTACACCATCCCCGACAACTGGCCGCACGCCAACATGACGCCCGGGGAGAAGGACGTGAAATTCGTGCCCATCAACCGCATGGTGCCGCGCTCGTTCATCACCAATCTCACGACGGGCGCGAAGGTGCCGGCGGGCCGGCCGGAGTTGGTGCGCGGTATCGCCTTCGGCGGGGATACGGGTGTGAAGGCCGTCGAACTGTCCACCGACGGTGGCAAGACCTGGATGCCCACGCAATTAGGCCGCGATTACGGCAAGTTTAGCTTCCGGCAGTGGAGCACCCATGTGAAGCTGGACAAGGGCGACCAGGCCCTTCTGGTCCGCTGCACCAACAGCGATGGTCTGCAGCAGCCCATGACGCCGAACTGGAACCCAGGCGGCTTCATGCGCAACGTGGTCGAGTCCACCTCCGTGCTGGCCGTTTGATCCTGGAGATCCACATGAAAACGCATCAAAGCATCTTCGCACTCGGCGCCGCCATCACCGCCGCCTTCGGCCTCGCAGCTCTGCTGGCCAGCGGCCCCGCGCAGGCGATCACCTTGCATAACGAGAGCATCAAACTGCCCACCAGCACCCGGGTGTTCCCGGGGGACACGGCCGGCGCCAAGGCCGCCAACAGCTATTGCCTGATGTGCCATTCGGTCGGCATGGTCATGAACCAGCCCGACCTGGGCAAAGCGGCCTGGCTGGTGGAGGTGAACAAGATGAAAAACGCTTTCAAGGCGCCGATTCCGGACGACCAGGTGGCCGTGATCGCCGATTACCTCGACAGCATCAAGGGCAAGAAGTGACCTGACCCATGCCGTGGCGCAGGCGCGCCACGGTTCACTCCCCGCACCGGGTCTTCAGACTGTCGAGTTGGCTGTAGGTGATCGGCTTGCCGCCGCCGGTCGCCTTGGCGATGGCCTGCTGCATGCAGGGCGTCGAAGCGCTCATTTGCAGCTCGGCGGCATCCACCGGAAGGCTGTCGCGCCGCAGGCGCAGCAAGCCGAGGATGAGGGCGAGAACCAGAGCGCCCACACCGATGCCGATGAGGCCCTGGAGCTGCACATTGAGCGGCTTCTTGGTGGTCGTTTCCTGGGTCATAGGGGATGGTGCGGCAATGCCTGCTGCTTGGACAAATGAGGATGGCGAAGTTTAAGGGCTGGCCTCGCCGTCAAGCCTTGACCCTGTTCGACAGCGAGGGGTTGAGGGTGTAGGTGCCCGTCAGGGAGGCTTGGGCGAGCACATGACCGCCAATGGCCTGGCGCACTTGCTGCCCCGTGAACGCGCCGTCGACCGGGCAATGCGCGATGGACAGCGCATACAGGGTGAAGGTGTAGTGGTGCAGGCGTTCATCGTTCCATGGCGGGCACGGACCGTCGTAGCCGTGGTAGAGGCCTTCCATGTCCTGATCGCCCTTGAACCAGGCCGTGTAGTCGTTGATGCCGTGGCGTGGTCCGCCTGCCGGCAGGGGTCCCTTGCCGCGCGGGGCGACCTTGGCGCTCATCGCGCCCTCGCCGATTTCGTGCCAGTTGGCTGGAATGTCGACCAGCACCCAGTGGAAAAAATCCACACGCGGCAGATTGGCTGCAACGGAGTGGCCCTCGCGGTTCACATCGTCGGCCCGGCTGGGGACATCCGGGTCGTGGCAGATGAGCGCGAAGCTTTGCGTGCCGGCAGGCGCGCCCGACCAGGCCAGGTGTGGATTGCGGTTGTCCGAAAGCGCGACATGGCCCACGGCGGATGGCTTGCAAAACGCAAGCCGTGTCGGAACGGCTTGTTGGTCGTGGAAAGACGTGCTGCTGAGTTGCATGACGAACTCCGGTTCTTGCGGCGGATGGGTTTGGGCAGGCCTGGACTTCAATTTAGCGCAGCGGGCCATGCCGTGCACGCGCTGCGGGAAGACGGAGCCTACGATTTTTGCCCAAGGCCGATGCCGGCGGTTCGCACACTGGGTATTTGCGCACTACTCAGGCAGATGCGCACTGGCTTCGGGCTGGCCGCACTCCTCCTGGTGGCTCTCTTCCCCCTGCGGCAGGGTTTCGATGGTGACGCCGATGCCTGGAATGTCGTCCATCAGCGCTTTCTCCACGGCCAGACGGCAGTGCGCGGCGTGGCCCAGCGACCACTGCGACGGCATGTGCATGTGCATGCTGACGAAGCGGCGCGTCCCGGCGCGGCGCGTACGGACATGGTCGAAGCGCACGTCGACACTGCGGTAATGCTCGAGCACTTTTTCCACGGCAGCGAGATCATCGTCGGGCAAGGATTTGTCCATCAGACCGTCCACCGAGCGCGCGACCAGACTGTAGGCCTCGCGCAGAATGTGCAGAGCCACGGCGATACCCACCACCGGGTCGAGCCACAGCCAGCCTGTGAGCGGCACCAGCATGACTCCGATGATCACACCCAGACTGGTCCATACGTCAGTCAGCAAATGGCGCGCATCGGCCTCCAGCGCGATGGAGCGCAGATTCCTTGAACCGCGCAGCATCCACCACGCTACCGCGGCGTTGATGACGGTGGCAAGCGTCGTCAGCACCACCCCGGCCGCAACCGACTCGACCGGGCGCGGCGCCATCAAGCGGCCAGCTGCCTCGATGATGATGAGCACGGCGGCCAAGCCCACCAGAAGGCCCTCGATGCCGCTGGAAAAATATTCGGCTTTGGAATGACCGTAGGGATGGTCGGTGTCGGGAGGACGCCCCGCGATGCTGACCATCAGAAGCGCGAACCCGGCAGCCACCACGTTGACCAGCGACTCCATCGCGTCCGACAGGAAACCCACCGAGCCCGTGAGTTTCCATGCCAGCATCTTGAGTCCGATCACCACGACCGCGGCGATCAGCGAAACATAGAGATAACGACGTATGTGCATGGCACGATTGTGCATGCGCGCAAAGGTGCGCAGAAGGGCATCAAGAAACAAGGGCCATTCTCTTTTGCATTCAATGGGTCTCGTTCGACGCCGCCCGAATTCCAGCCATCGCGACGCCTGGGGCTTGTCACAATGGAGCCGATAGACTTCAAGGTTTACATCACTTGCGCGCCGCGCGCACGGCCGCCCGACCCGCGTCCGCCATGACCCTCGATCTGCGCCGTCTGCCCCTGCCGCTGCCGGTGCCCAACCGGCGCGATCTGCTTGCGCTGCCGGTCATCATTGCGCTGTTTTTCATGGTCAGCCACGCCGGACACGAGATGTCCGTGCCTTATCGCCTCGGGCAACAGATTCCCATTTCGCTGTCCCCGGCCAATCTGCCGGAATATGGGCTGTACACCGTGTTGCGCATGCTCGCCGCGCTGGTGGTGTCTTTCGTGTTCACCCTCGGCTATGCATGGCTGGCGGCGCACAACCGCTACGCCGAGCGCTTGCTCGTGCCCGTGCTCGACGTGCTGCAGTCGGTGCCCATCCTCGGCTATTTGTCGATCACCGTCACCGGGTTCATGGCGCTGTTCCCGGGCAGTCTGGTGGGTGTGCAACTGGCCGTGATCTTCGCCGTGTTCACCTCGCAGGCCTGGAACATGACTTTCAGTCTGTACCAGTCGCTCAAGACCGTGCCGCGCGACCTGCAGGAGGCCGCCACGCTGTACCGGCTCAACGCTTGGCAGCGCTTCTGGAAGCTGGAATTGCCCTTCGCCATGCCGGGGCTGCTGTGGAACGCCATGATGTCGATGTCGGGCGGCTGGTTCTTCGTCGTCGCCTCCGAGGCCATCACGGTGGGGGGGCAGACGGTGACGGTGCCGGGCATCGGCTCCTACATCGCGCAGGCCATCGCAGTCAAAGACCTCGGTGCCATCGCCTGGGCCATCGGCGCGATGATCGTCATCATCCTGCTCTACGACACGCTGCTGTTCCGCCCCATCGTGGCGTGGGCCGACAAGTTCAAGTTTGAGATGTCGGCCTCCGGCGAGGCGCCGCGCTCCGCCGTGCTCGACTTCATGCGACGAACGCGCGCGCTGCGACAACTGGCGGTGATTCCCGCAGCGCTGTGGGATCTTTCGGTCCGCCTGGCACCGCGCGTGCCCGAGCGGCCAGCCACGCCAGCCGCGCGCAGGCGCTGGGGAGACGGATTGTTCTATGCCGCCATCATGGCCTTTTCCATCTGGGCGTTGGCCGGCCTGCTGCGCGTGCTGCCGCGCGACTTCGGTTGGCCCATGGTCGGCCATGTGCTGTGGCTGGGGTGCGTGACCGGATTCAAGGTGCTCATCCTGGTGCTGCTGTCGGCGCTGATCTGGGTGCCCATCGGGGTATGGGTGGGCCTGCGCCCGCGCTGGGCGCAGGCGGTGCAGCCGCTGGCGCAGTTCCTCGCGGCGTTTCCGGCCAATCTCCTGTTTCCGCTCGTGGTGGTGGCCATCGTGCACTGGCACCTGAGCGTCAACGTGTTCACCGCGCCACTGATGATCCTCGGCAGTATGTGGTACATCCTGTTCTCGGTGGTCGGCGCGGCGTCTGGCATCCCCACCGACATGCGCGAAGCGGCGCAGAATCTGGGCCTCAGAGGCTGGCTGCTGTGGCGGCGGCTGTACCTGCCGGCAATTTTTCCGGGTTTCATCACCGGGGCCATCACGGCCTCGGGCGGCGCGTGGAACGCCAGCATCGTCGCCGAGGTGGTGGCCTGGGGGGGCAAGACCCTGGTGGCCACGGGCCTGGGCGCCTTCATCAGTCAAGCCACGGCGCAGGGCCGCAGCGCGCAGATCGCCCTCGGCGTGGGCGTGATGTCGCTGCTGGTCATCCTGGTCAACCGCCTGTTCTGGCATCGCCTGTATGAACTGTCCGTGCGCCGCGTGCGCCTGGATTGAACACTTTCGAGGACGCCGCATGGCCGCAGATCCGCACCTCCTGCAACCCGACCCACCTGGGGTTCAGCCCGCGCAGCAGCCGCGCGTGGGCACGGACATTTTTCTCGCCGAGCATGTGCGCAAGGCCTTCAAGGCGCCCGACGGCACCGAGCTGCTGATTCTCGACGACGTGAACATGCGCCTGCGCGAGGGCGAAATTCTGGTGCTGCTGGGGCGCTCGGGGTCGGGCAAGTCCACCCTGCTGCGCATGCTGGCCGGGCTGGTGCCACCGAGCGACGGAACGCTGCTGCATCGCGGCCGGCCCATCACGGGGCCGGTTGCGGGCCTGGCCATGGTGTTCCAGAGCTTCGCGCTGTTTCCCTGGCTCACCGTGCTGCAGAACGTGGAACTGGGGCTGGAGGCGCTGAAGGTGCCGCCGGCAGAGCGCCGGCAGCGCGCGCTCGCCGCCATCGACCTCATCGGTCTCGACGGTTTCGAGTCGGCCTACCCGCGCGAACTCTCCGGCGGCATGCGCCAGCGTGTGGGCTTCGCCCGCGCCCTGGTCATCAACCCCGACGTGCTGTTGATGGACGAACCGTTCTCGGCCCTGGACGTGCTGACCGCCGAGACCATGCGTACCGATCTGCTCGATCTGTGGATCGAGCGCAAGATCCCGACGCGGGGCATCCTGCTGGTGTCGCACAACATCGAGGAGGCGGCGCTGATGGCCGACCGCATCCTCATCCTCGGCTCCAACCCGGGCCGGGTGCGGGCGGAGATTCCGGTCGCGCTGCCGCATCCGCGCGACCGCGAGTCGCAGGAATTCCGCGACCTGGTCGAGCACATCTACGGCATCATGACCGCGCGCCCCGCGGCCAGCGTCAACGTCGCCCAGCGCGGCGCCATCAGCATCGGCCACCGCCTGCCGCACGTCTCGGTCAACCAGCTCGCCGGCCTGCTGGAGGAGCTCTCGGCGCTGGAGCAGAACACCGGCAACGCGCGCATCAGCCTGCCCGAACTGGCCGAGGACATGCACTTCTCGGTGGACGATCTGTTTCCCCTCATCGAGACCGTCGAATTGCTGGGTTTCGCCCAGGTGTCCGACGGAGAGATCGAATTGAGCCCCGCCGGCCGCCTGTTCGTGGAAGCCGACGTGCAGGAACGCAAGCCGCTGTTCGCGCGCCATCTCATCGAGCGTGTGCCGCTGGCCGCGCGGATTCGCGCCGTGCTCGACGAACGGCACAACCACCGCGCGCCCGGCGCGCGATTCCGCACCGAACTGGAGGACCACTTCAGCGAGGAGGAGGCCGAGCGCGTGCTCGACACCGCCATCGACTGGGGGCGCTACGCCGAGGTTTACGCCTACGACGACAATGCCGACGTGTTCAGCCTCGACAACCCGGGCGAGGAAGAGGCCGAAGGCCTGGCCGGTTGAATCCGCCAGCGCCCATGCCGCAAGCCCGACCTGCCGAATCCGATGACCACCATTGATCTCGTCTACTTCAACGCCGGCGGCGGACACCGCGCTTCGGCCCTTGCCCTGCAGCAGGCCATCGCGCAAAGGGGGCTGGAATGGACGGTGCGGCTGGTCAACCTCACCGAGGTGCTCGACCCGCTGGGCAGCTTCCGCAAGTACGCCTTTTCACCCGAGGATTACTACAACGCCCGCCTGGCGCGCGGCCTGACCCTGGGGCTGCGCTCCGAACTCAAGCTGCTGCAGGCGCTGATCCGGCTGCTCCACCCGACCTTGATGAAGGTGCTGCAGCAGCACTGGTTGCGCACCGAGCCTGACCTGGTGGTGTCGCTGATCCCCAATTTCAACCGCGCG
>JAJXUC010000028.1 GCA_021783435.1 Pseudomonadota bacterium
GAAAAGCCATTGCTGCAATCCGTGATGCGCCGCACGCAGGACAACCAATCACTCGCGGCCGACTGGCTGGGCATCAACCGCAACACGCTGCGCAAAAAGCTCAAGGACCACAAGCTCATCTGATGACGGCCGGCTTGCGCACAGCATGCTTGGCGTGCGCGCATGGCCCGCGCAGCCTGAGCGGAACATGCCGGACGCATGCCTGGAGGCCGCACACCGCCCCGAGCGTCCTCTCCAAGAGCATCTCACCTCGCCGACGCCACAGCATCCCTGACGACTCCTGAACACCGACTGCCCTGCCCTGTCCCGCTGCAATCCATCGACCCAAGTTCTGCCCGATCCCCATGTACGCACTGCTCTCCGTTTCCGACAAAACTGGCGTCCTCGACCTCGCGCGCCGTCTGCACGCCCAAGGTGTGACGCTGCTGTCCACCGGTGGCACCGCCAAGCTGCTGCTTGAAGCCGGCCTGCCGGTGACGGAGGTGGCGGCGCACACCGGCTTCCCCGAGATGCTCGACGGCCGCGTGAAGACTCTGCATCCCAAGGTCCACGGCGGCCTGCTGGCGCGGCGCGATGTGCCGGCGCACATGCAGGCCATCGCCGCGCACGGCATTGAGGCCATCGACTGGCTGGTGGTCAACCTCTACCCCTTCGAGGCGACCGTGGCCAAGAGCGGCTGCACCCTCGACGATGCGATCGAGAACATCGACATCGGCGGCCCGGCCATGGTGCGCTCGGCGGCGAAGAACTGGCAGGGCGTGAGCGTGCTCACCGATTGCGCGCAGTACGAGGCCGCGCTGGGCGAGTTCGAGGCCAGCGGCACAGTCTCGCAAGCCACGCGCTTCGCCCTGGCGGTGGCGGCGTTCAACCGCATCGCGCAGTACGACGCGGCCATCTCCAACTATCTATCCGCGCTGCAGGCCGATGGCACGCAAGCCCCCTATCCCGCCCAGCTCAACTCCAGCTTCGTCAAGCTGCAAGACCTGCGCTACGGCGAGAACCCCCACCAGAGCGCCGCGTTCTACCGCGACCTGCATCCCGCCCCCGCCTCGCTGCCGCTGGCGCGACAACTGCAGGGCAAGGAGCTGAGCTACAACAACATCGCCGACGCCGACGCGGCGTGGGAATGCGTCAAGAGTTTCGCCACCGGCGCCTGCGTCATCGTCAAGCACGCCAACCCCTGCGGCGTGGCCCTGGGCGACACGGCCGAAACCGCCTACCGCAAGGCCTTCGCCACCGACCCCACCTCGGCCTTCGGCGGCATCATCGCCTTCAACCAGGCGGTGGACGAAGCCGCGGCCCAGGCCGTGTGCAGCCAGTTCGTCGAAGTGCTCATCGCCCCCGCCTACAGCGACGCCGCGCTGCGCGTGCTGGCCGCCAAGGTCAATGTGCGCGTGCTCGCCATCGACCTCGACCATGTGGACCGCCAAGGCGCCACCCCCTGGGCCCAGGGCCGCAACGCGCAAGACGTGAAGCGCGTGAATTCCGGCATCCTGGTGCAGATGGCCGACAACGCCGCGCTCACCGCGGCTGCCCTCAAAGTGGTGACCAAGCGCGCCCCGAGCGAGACCGAAATTGCCGACCTGCTGTTCGCCTGGACTGTTGCCAAGTTCACCAAATCGAATGCCATCGTGTTCGCACGCGGCGCCCAGACCATCGGCGTCGGCGCGGGGCAGATGAGCCGGGTCGACTCCACCCGTATCGCCACCATCAAAGCCGCCAACGCCGGGTTCGCGGTGAGCGGCAGTGTGGTCGCCTCCGACGCCTTCTTCCCCTTCCGTGACGGCGTCGATGTGCTCGCCGCCGCCGGCGCCAAGGCCGTGATCCAGCCTGGCGGCTCGATGCGCGACGCGGAGGTCATCGCCGCTGCCGACGAACACGGCCTGGCGATGGTGTTCACGGGCGTGCGCCACTTCCGCCACTGAAGCCGAGCCACCGACCCCCGCCGTGGTGCAATACACGCCATGCGCATCCTCGGCATCGATCCCGGACTCAACGTCACCGGCTATGGCCTGCTGGAAACCCAGGGCCAGCGGCTGCATTACCAGGCGAGCGGGGCGATCCGTATTCCGAAGGGCTCGCTGCCGGACCGGCTGAAAACGCTGTTCGAGGGCGTGCGTGACGTGGCGCAGCAGGCGCGAGCCGATATCGCGGTGGTGGAAATCGTGTTCGTCAACGTCAACCCGCAATCCACGCTACTGCTGGGACAGGCGCGCGGGGCGGCGATTGCAGCGCTTGTGGCCCAAGGGTTGCCCGTGGTGGAGTACACGGCGTTGCAACTCAAAAAATCCGTCGTCGGCTACGGTCGGGCCAGCAAGGAACAGATGCAGGCGATGGTCATGCGCCTGCTCGCACTGCCCGGGCAGCCAGGCCCGGATGCGGCCGATGCGCTGGGCCTGGCCATTTGCCACGCCCACGCCCATCGCGGGCTGACCGCGCTGCAGGTCGCCAGCCCGGGCAGCGGCAAGGTTGCCAGAGACTTGGCTGCGGCAGGAACCTTGAGTGCGGCGCAGCTGCGTGGCCTGCGCGTGCGCCGTGGCAGGCTGGTGGGCTGACTGCAGCGGCGTCACAGCACTGCTGCGTATGGTGCGAATTCGTCGCGCCCTACGCGTGGCATGTCCCGTCGCAGCGGCGGGACATGCCGCATGGCGACACCGCGCGTCCGAATTTTGCTTACGCTGAATCTGCCTTTCACATGCATCGCACCACTGCAGTTGCCAGTCTGCCCCACCTTGGCCAGATGACCTGATTTCCGGAGATCGCCATGCCACATGCCCCTGCCGTTCGACGTCGACTCGCCGTTTTCGCCGCCCTGTTCGCACCGATGCTGTGCACCGCCACGGCGCAGGCTGCCGAGATGCGCGTGGTCATCGGTGTGGCGGTACCCCTGTCGGGGCCGCTTTCCGCCAGCGGCCAGGACGCCGTGAACGGCGTGCAACTGGCCATCGACAAGCTCAACGCTGAGCATGCGCGCATCGCGGATCAGCCGGTGCGCTGGGTGATGGACGCCGAGGACGATCAGGGCCTGCCCAACCAGGCCACCCTGGTGGCGCAAAAATTGGTGGACGAGCATGTGAACGGTGTCGTCGGCCACCAGACCTCGGGTTGCACCTTCCCGGCGGCTCGCATCTACAGCGCAGCGGGCATCCCGCAGATCACGCCATCATCCACCGACCCGAAAATCGCCCAGCAAGGCTACAAGACATTTTTCCGCATGATTGCCAATGACGACGCGCTCGGCGCCGGCCTGGCCAACTATGCCGACCACACGCTCAAGGCCAAGCGCGTTGCGGTGGTGGACGATCGCACGGCCTACGGCGAAGGCGTCGCCGATGTGTTTGCCGCCACGGCGAAACGCGATGGCATGACGGTGGTGGATCGTGAATACACCGACGACAAGACCACGCAGTTTTCCGCCATTCTCACCCGCATCAGGGGCTTCCACCCGGATGTGGTGTTCTATGGCGGCATGTACAGCCAGGCCGGCCCGCTGTTGCGGCAGATGCGCCAGTTCGGCATGAAGGCCACGCTCATGGGGGGCGACGGCATTTGCGCGCCAGCCATGGCGACACTCGCGGGCCAGGCGGTCAATGGCACGATCTGCGCCCAGGGCGGGGTGCCCCTGAGCCGGTTGCCCAAGGGCCAGGCGTGGAAGGCCGATTACATCCGGCATTTCGGCCAGGGCGCTTTCCAGCTCTACTCGCCCTACGCCTATGACGCCACCATGGTGCTGGCCCATGCCATGATGAAGGCCCGATCGGCGGATCCCAAGGTTTACCTCCACACCATCCGGGACGTGGACGACGACGGCATCACCAAGTCCCACATCCGCTTCACCTCGACCGGCGAGCTGGTGCATCCCAGCATCACCCTCTCGATGTTCGTGCACGGAAAGAAAACGCCCCTCGCGGTGGAACGCGTGAACTGAATCGGCGGGGCGATGCCATCAGACGGCGATGGATTGCCCAGGAGTCACCCGGCGCTTCGGACCACGTGACGGTGCCGAGCGCAGGCTCAGTCGGTGGTGCTTGAGCGCAAGATGCTGGCCTCCAACGCAGCCCCCGCAGCCGCTTTGAGTTCCAACAAAAAGCCCGCTGGCGGGCGCTGAGCGGGCTTTTTGCCGGGACGGATGCCGGTTCAATGGGGTCGATTGCGCAGCTTGCGAATCGCGGCGAGTTGCGCGGCCAACATGGCAAGCTCGCCTTCGACGACGGCAATGTCCTGGGCATCCTTGGCGCTGGCACGGTTGTCCTGCGCCAGTTTGAGGGCCTCCTGCGCCTTGGCTTCATCCAGATCCTTGCCACGAATGGCGGTGTCGGCCAGGACCGTCACATGCTTGGGCTGGACTTCAAGCACACCACCGGCGACGAAGACGAAATCGTCCTCGGTCTTGGTGCCGTCCGTGCGCTCGATGCGCACCGCGCCCGGCTTGATGCGGGTGATGAGGGGCGTGTGGCCGGGCAGAATGCCAAGTTCACCGGACTCGCCCGGTAAGGCGACAAAGCGCGCTTGCCCGGAATAGATCAGCTCTTCGGCACTGACCACATCGACTTGAAAAGTGTTCATAATGACTCCGGGTGTACCTCCGACTGCGCCTGCCTGCCGGGTCGGCGAGCGACCCGGTTGCTAGCACCGGCGGACGCAGCGATCAGTTCAGTTTCTTGGCTTTCTCGAAGGCCTCGTCGATGGTGCCGACCATGTAGAAGGCCTGTTCGGGCAAGGCGTCGCACTCGCCGTTGGCGATCATCTTGAAGCCGCGGATGGTGTCCTTCAGCGGCACATACTTGCCGGGAGAGCCGGTGAACACTTCGGCAACGTGGAACGGCTGCGACAGGAAGCGCTGGATCTTGCGGGCGCGCGACACGGTGAGCTTGTCTTCGGGCGAGAGCTCGTCCATGCCCAGAATGGCGATGATGTCGCGCAGTTCCTTGTAGCGCTGCAGGATGCCCTGCACCGACCGCGCGGTGTTGTAATGCTCTTCGCCCACGACGTTCGGGTCGAGCTGGCGCGAGGTGGAGTCGAGCGGATCGACGGCGGGGTAGATGCCCAGCGAAGCGATATCGCGCGACAGCGCCACGGTGGAGTCCAGGTGGGCGAAGGTGGTGGCCGGAGACGGATCGGTGTAATCGTCGGCAGGGACGTAGACAGCCTGGATCGACGTGATGGACCCGGTCCGGGTGGAGGTGATGCGTTCCTGCAGCACGCCCATCTCCTCGGCCAGCGTCGGCTGGTAGCCCACGGCGGAAGGCATGCGTCCCAGCAGCGCGGAGACTTCCACGCCGGCCAATGTGTAGCGGTAAATGTTGTCGACGAAAAACAGGATGTCGCGGCCTTCGTCACGGAATTTCTCCGCCATGGTCAGGCCGGTCAAGGCCACGCGCAAGCGGTTGCCCGGAGGCTCGTTCATTTGGCCGAACACCATGGCCACCTTGTCGAGCACGTTCGACTCTTCCATCTCGTGGTAGAAGTCATTGCCTTCGCGGGTACGTTCACCCACGCCGGCAAACACCGACAAGCCGCTGTGCTGCTTGGCGATGTTGTTGATGAGTTCCATCATGTTCACGGTCTTGCCCACACCGGCGCCGCCGAACAGGCCGACCTTGCCGCCCTTGGCAAACGGGCAGACCAGGTCGATCACCTTGATGCCGGTTTCGAGCAGGTCGACCGAAGGCGACAGCTCATCGAACTTCGGCGCCTTGGCGTGGATGGAGCGGCGTTCCTCGCAGGCGATGGGGCCGGCTTCGTCGATCGGGCGACCCAGCACATCCATGATGCGCCCGAGGGTGCCGTTGCCCACAGGCACGGTGATGGGCTCGCCGGTGGCGTCGACCGTCATGCCGCGACGCAGGCCGTCGGTCGATCCAAGGGCAATGGTGCGCACGACACCGTCACCGATTTGTTGTTGCACTTCAAAGGTGATGCCTTTTTCCGCCAACCCCATGTCCTGGTTGTCGGACAGACGCAGTGCCTCGTACACGACGGGCATGTGCTCGCGCGGGAATTCAATGTCGATCACAGGGCCGATGCACTGAACGATCTTGCCTTGGGTTTGGGCCGTGCTCATCTAGTTCTCCAATATGCAGTGATGGGTGGCAGCGCCTTAGACGGCGGCTGCGCCCCCGACGATTTCAGACAATTCTTTGGTAATGGCAGCCTGGCGGCTCTTGTTGTAGACCAGTTGCAGTTCACTGATCACGGTTTTGGCGTTGTCAGACGCCGCCTTCATCGCCACCATGCGGGCCGATTGCTCGCACGCCATGTTCTCGGTCACGGCCTGGTAAACCAGCGCCTCGATGTAACGCACCAGCAGCGCATCGATCACCGGCTTGGCATCGGGCTCGTAGATGTAATCCCAGCTGTGTTGCTTGCGCTCCGCCTCGGACGTGCTCAGGGCCTGCTTGGACAGCGGGATGAGTTGTTCGACGCGCGGTTGCTGCTTCATGGTGTTGACGAAGCTGCTGAAGGCGATGTGGATGGCATCGATCTCGCCGCGCTCATAAGCGTCCAGCACCACTTTGACGGGGCCGATGAGCTTGTCCAGATGCGGTTTGTCGCCCATCTGCACCAACTGCGATACAACATTGACACCCAGGCGGTTGAAGAATTGCAAACCCTTGTTGCCAATGGCACAGGCCTGGACCGCAACGCCTTCAGACTGCCAGTCCTTGATGTTCTGGGTCAGGGCACGCAAGATATTGGTGTTGAGGCCGCCGCACAGGCCCTTGTCGGTGGTCACCAGGATGACGCCCACCTTGCGCACCGGGCTGCGCGTCACCATGAAGGGGTGGCTGTACTCGGGATTGGCTTGGCTCAGGTTGGCGGTCATGGAGCGCACCTTCTCGGCGTAAGGGCGGGCTGCACGCATGCGTTCCTGCGCCTTGCGCATTTTGGAGGCAGCCACCATTTCCATGGCCTTGGTGATCTTGCGCGTGTTCTGCACGCTCTTGATCTTGACGCGAACTTCTTTCATGCCAGGCATTCAGGTTCTCCTTCAGCCACGCGGCGCCATGCGGTCGCAAGCAGCCGGACTGGCTCGGCGAGCGGCGACGACGCGATCTGGGCACGCATGGACTGGCTCAGGGTGGAGGGTGGAATGCATCAATACGCGCCGTTCTTCTTGAATTCGGCGATGGCCGTTTTCAAGAGGGCTTCGTCGTCCTTGCCCAAGTCTTTCTTCGACTCGATGCTCTCCACCAGGGCAGCATGCTTGGACTGCAGATCGTCGTGCAAGCCCTTCTCGAAGCCCAGCAACTGCTTGACGTCGACATCGTCGAGGTAGCCGTTGTTCACGGCATAGAGCGAAGCCGCGAGTTGCCACACCTGAACCGGCTGGTACTGGGGTTGCTTGAGCAGCTCGACCACGCGGCGGCCGCGCTCGAGCTGGCGACGCGTGGCGTCGTCGAGGTCGGATGCAAACTGGGCGAAGGCCGCGAGCTCACGGTACTGCGCCAGGTCGGTCCGAATACCGCCCGACAGCTTCTTGATGATCTTGGTCTGTGCCGCCCCCCCCACGCGCGACACCGACACGCCGGCGTTGATGGCGGGGCGCACACCGGCGTTGAACAGATCGGTCTCAAGAAAAATCTGACCGTCGGTGATGGAGATCACATTCGTCGGCACGAAGGCCGAAACGTCACCCGCCTGGGTTTCGATGATGGGCAGCGCGGTGAGCGAGCCGGTCCTGCCCTTGACTTCGCCGTTGGTGAATTTCTCGACATATTCCTCGTTGACGCGGGCAGCGCGCTCGAGCAGACGGCTGTGCAGGTAGAACACGTCGCCGGGGTAGGCTTCGCGACCCGGAGGGCGGCGCAACAGCAAGGAAATCTGGCGATAAGCCCAGGCCTGCTTGGTCAGGTCGTCATAGATCACCAGGGCATCGCGGCCGCGATCGCGGAAATACTCGCCCATGGTGCAGCCGGAATAAGGCGCCAGGTACTGCATTGCGGCTGAGTCGGACGCCGTGGCGGCGACAACGATGGTGTAGTCCATCGCCCCATACTCTTGCAATTTGCGCACGACATTCGCCACTGTCGAAGCCTTCTGGCCCACGGCGACATAGATGCAGATCAGGTCCTTGCCCTTCTGGCTGATGATGGCGTCCACCGCCACCGCCGTCTTGCCGGTCTGGCGGTCACCGATGATCAGCTCGCGTTGGCCACGTCCGACCGGAACCATGGCATCGATCGCCTTGACCCCGGTTTGCACCGGCTGCGAGACCGATTTGCGCCAGATCACGCCGGGCGCGACCTTCTCGACCACGTCGGTCATCTTCGCATTCACCGGGCCCTTGCCGTCGATGGGCACGCCCAGGGTGTTGACCACCCGGCCGATGAGTTCCGGGCCAACCGGGACGGACAAAATTTTCCCGGTGCACTTGACCGTGTCGCCTTCGGAGATGTGGCCGTATTCACCCAGCACCACCGAGCCGACGGAATCACGCTCCAGGTTGAGTGCCAGGCCGAAGGTGGGTTGGCCGTCCTTGTTCGCCGGGAATTCGAGCATTTCGCCCTGCATCACGTCGGACAGGCCGTGCACGCGCACGATGCCGTCGGACACGGACACCACAGTGCCCTGATTCTTGACGTCGGCAGCGGCACCAAGGCCCTCGATGCGGCTTTTGATGAGTTCGGAAATTTCTGCGGGATTGAGTTGCATGGTGGCCTCGAGAGACTTAGGCGGTGATGGCTTGGACGATCGGTGTTGATCAGGCTGTGAGTGCGACGCGCATGGCGTCGAGTCGAGCGCGCACCGAGGTGTCGAGCACTTCGTCGCCCACGGCAACGCGCACACCGCCGATCAGCCCGGGATTGATTTCGACACGGGGGTAGAGCTTGCAACCGAACTTGCGCTCGAGCGCGGGCAACAGGGCCTCGATCTGCGCCGGCTCCAGCGCGAAGGCGCTGCTGATGACGGCCTCGGCACGGTGTTGCGCGGCATCCTTGAGCTGGTGAAACTGCTCGGCGATTTCAGGCAAGGCGGCCAGGCGTCGATTTTCGAGCACCACCTGCAGCAAATTGCGCACGGCAGCGCCGGTTTGCTGCGGCAGGGCTGACAGCAGCAGGGTACCGAGCTTGTCGGCAGCAAGCTGCGGATCACTCGCGAGCGTTCGGATTTGCGGATCGCGCGCGATCAGGGCAAGTGTATGGAGCGACGCGGCGACATGCTCCAGCGACTCGGACGCGGGCTGGTTTTGCACAGCCTGGAAAATCGCTTCTGCATAAGGCCGAGCGACGGTAGCGAGTTCAGCCATGGCGGGCTCCGATCACAGTTCGGCCTTGAGCCGGTCGAGCAAATCGGCGTGGACTTGCGGATTGACCTCGCGGTGCAAGATGGCCTCGGCACCCTTCACGGCCAGCCCGGCGACCTGATCACGCAGACTCTCGCGCGCTTTGATCAGTTGCTGGTCGGCCTCAGCCCTGGCCTGGGCAATGATGATCTCGCCGGCTTCCTCGGCTTTTTTGCGCGCATCTTCGATGATGGCTTGCGCACGGCGCTCGGCTTCGGCCAAGCGCTGCGCGCTTTCGTGATGCGAACGAGCAAGCTCCTGCTCGACCTCTTTGTTGGCCGAAGCCAACTCGGCCTTGGCGCGATCCGCCGCGGCCAAGCCGTCGGCGATTTTCTTGGCGCGCTCGTCCAATGCCTTGGTGATGGGTGGCCAGACGAACTTCGCCGTGAACCACGCCAACAGCAAGAACACCACGAGCTGCGCAATCAGTGTTGCGTCCAGATGCATGGCGCTAACCTTTGCGTTGAATCAGTCGATGGGTGGTGCGCTGCAATCACTTCAGCACGAAGGGGTTGGCGAAGGTGAACATCATCGCCAGACCGACACCGATCAGGAAGGCCGCGTCGATCAGGCCGGCGAGCAGGAACATCTTGGTTTGCAGTTCGTTCATCAGCTCCGGCTGGCGCGCGGCGGATTCGAGGTATTTGCTACCCATGATGCCGATGCCGATGCAAGCGCCATTGGCACCCAGACCGATGATCAGACCCGCAGCCAAAGCGACATAACCGAGAACGTGTTCCATGAAATGCTCCTGTTGAAAAAGTTGGTAGTCAGTGAGAAAGGGAAAAAGGATCGTCAAATCCGAATCAGTGATGGTCGTGAGCCTGGCCGATGTAGACCAGGGTCAGCATCATGAAAATGAAACCTTGCAGCACGATGATCAGCAAGCTGAAGACGGACCAGGCGAAACCCGCCACGATGTTGCCGAAAAACAGTGTCCATCCGGTCAGGCTGCTCAGGCCCGCGGCCCCCATGAGGGCAATGATCATGAACAGGATTTCCTCGGCATACAGATTGCCGAACAGTCGCATGCCATGGGACAAGGTCTTGGCCAGATATTCCAGCAACTGCATGGCAAAGTTCAACGGCCACAGCAGAACATGGTTGCCGAACGGGGCGGTGAACAGCTCGTGGATCCAGCCGCCGACGCCCTTGATCCGCATGCCGTAATACAGGCTCAGCAGCAAAATGGTGATGGACATGCCCAGGGCAATGGACAGGTCCGCGGTCGGCACGACGCGCAGATACATGTGCTCGGGGTTGTGCCCGGCCATGGCGCCGGCACCTTGCCAAAGTCGTGGCAGCAGGTCGACGGGCAATAAATCCATCGCGTTCATCATCACGATCCAGACAAAGGAGATGAACGCCAGCGGCGCGACGAACTCGCGCGACTTGGCGTTGCGCACGATGCCGCGCGCCTGCTCATCGACGAACTCGACCAGGAATTCGACTGCGGCCTGCATGCGGCCCGGGGTGCCGCTGGTCATGCGCTTGGCCACGCGCCAGAGGAGAAAGCAGGCGAGTAAGCCTAGCGCCACCGAGACGATGATCGAGTCGATGTCGACGATGCCGAAATCGATCACACCCGCACGCGGACCGCTGGTCCATTGCGTCAGGTGGTGGATGATGTATTCGCCGGCGGTGATGGATTGCTGGTCTGCAGACATGGGTAGATCTGTCGATTGAACGATCGCGGACACTAAATTCAATGGCCGATTCGAAGAGCACGGTCTCAGGATTGGAGCGTCTTGCTGCGCTGCTTGCCGCGCAAGACAAGGGCAATCCAGTACACCTGCAAGGCCGCCACCAGGCCCGCCAACATCGCCGGCCAACTCAGGCCGGGAAGCAGGCGGGGCGCCAGGAGCAGAAGAACCACGGTCAGCGCAATTTTCAGCAGCTCACCAAAAGCAAACCCGAACAGCGCCAATGCAGGTTGCAACTTCACCAGCCAGGCACGCATGCCCCCGGCGAACAACGCGGCCGGCACCATGACCACGAGACAACCGTACAAAGCCGACAGCGCGGCCGTAGAACCGACGACACCGTAGGCCGCGATCGCGACGACCGCGCCCGCCAAGGCCTGGAGCCCGACAACGGCCCACACCGAGACGCCTGGCTTGGCCAGCATCAACGCGCGCGCCTGCTCGCGCGTCAGCGGCTTGCGCTCGGCTTTGTCGGCATCGTCCTGCCAGGAATCGGAAGCTTGCACTTGTCTCACTTGACCAGGGGATATTCGTTCGTCAGCCACACGCGGCGCCGCCTGGGGCGGCTAACCGGACAGATGCCCGACAGGATTTGTCGCTTCGTGCACTGTCGACCCAAACGCACTGTCGCGCAGCCGCCCACTCGTATATTTATGTTTGAGTTGTAACAATTCAGAGGGGAAACAAAGCAGCGGAAGTATACGGGATGGCTTTCCCCGTTTCATCGCTTTCCAATGTCCCAGGCCTGGATTTGTTGCCCGTCAAGGTTTCCGAGGTCACGGCGCAACAGCCGCTGTCCGGCCTGCTCGACATGGGCCTGGGCATGTTCGAATGCATGATCTCTCACCCGCGCATCCAAGGGATGGTCCCGAAGTTTGCTGCCCTTGAGTAGGGACTGCCCCCGGAGATTCCATGAACAGTTTGCTGATTTTTGCTCACCTCGTGGGCGCGATGGTCTGGATGGGCGGCATGGCCTTCGTCCTGTTGAGCCTCAGGCCCGCCGCCTTCGCCGAGTTAGAGCCACCCTTGCGGCCACGCCTCGTGTTCGCGACTCTGCGGCGTTTCTTTCCTTTGGTCTGGATCAGCATTGCGCTGCTGCTGACCAGCGGGGTGTGGCTCATGCTGCAGACGGGTTTCGCCCAGGCTCCACCGGCATGGCATGCCATGTTCGGCATCGGCTTGGTGATGATGGCGTTGTTCGGGCACATCCATTTCGCGCCGTTCAAGCGCGCACGCCGTGCGGCAGCCGAACAGGACTGGAGCCGGGTGGCCCAGTCGCTACAGCAGATCCACAAGCTGGTGGTGATCAATTTCACGCTCGGCTGGATTGCCATCGCGTTGGTTACGCTCTGGCACTGAGCACCGAGGCCAGGCGGCTTCGCGCTCCTTCAAGCCCCGCGCAGCAAGCGGGCCGCGTCGCGTGCGAAATACGTCAGGATGCCATCGGCGCCGGCGCGCTTGAATCCGAGCAGCGACTCCATCATCACGGCATCGCCATCGAGCCAGCCGTTCTGCGCCGCGGCTCTGAGCATGGCGTATTCGCCGCTCACCTGATAGACGAAGGTGGGCATGCGGAAGGCGTCTTTCACCCGCCGCAGGATGTCCAGGTACGGCATGCCGGGCTTGACCATCACCATGTCGGCGCCCTCCATGAGGTCGAGTTGCACCTCGCGCAGCGCCTCGTCGGAGTTGCCCGGATCCATCTGGTACACCTTCTTGTCGGACTTGCCCAGGTTCTTGGCGGAACCCACGGCATCACGAAACGGGCCGTAGAAGGCGCTGGCGTATTTGGCGCTGTAGGCCATGATGCGGGTGTGGATGTGGCCCTGGGCCTCCAGCGCCTCGCGGATGGCGCCGATGCGGCCGTCCATCATGTCGCTGGGCGCGACAATGTCCACGCCGGCCTGCGCTTGCACCAGCGCCTGGCGCACCAGCATGGCCACCGTCGGCTCGTTCAGGATATAGCCGGTGTCGTCCAGCAGCCCATCCTGGCCATGGGAGGTGTAGGGGTCCAGCGCCACATCGGTGAGTACGCCAAGCTGTGGAAATTCCCTTTTCAGCGCCTGCACCGCGCGCGGCACCAGGCCGCCGGGGTTGGTGGCTTCGATGCCATCCGGCGTCTTCAACTCCGGCGCGATGACCGGAAACAACGCCAGCACCGGAATGCCGAGCTCGACGCAGTCCTCGGCCACGCCCAGCAGCAAGTCCAGGCTCAGGCGCTCGACCCCCGGCATGGAGGCCACGGCCTCGCGACGCTGCTTGCCGTCGAGCACGAACACGGGATAGATCAGGTCATTGACGCTCAGGCTGTGCTCACGAACCAGACGCCGGGTGAAGTCGTCGCGGCGCAGGCGGCGCAGGCGCAAGGCCGGATAGTTGGCGGTAACCATAAAAATTGCATCCTTGTGTGACGATGGGAACCTCTTGAGCTTACGCGACTCAAGATGGACAGGTGGTTGCCGCGAGGCGCTTCCTCCCGCTTCTCCTCCCTGAGCGGGGGCCTTGGTTTCAAGGCTATTGACCCCGACACCCCCTGTCGGGGTTTTTTTTGCCGCAACGCTGCCGCTGGGATCCGGTGCATGCGCCTATGAGCCAGCCCTTCTGGGCGGCGCTGGGGCACCGCACCAAGGCCTTGGCAACACGGCACACCGATGCGAAATTTAAACTGACGGCCACCAACAAGGAGCAGTCATGGTTTTCCTCTGGGTCAAGGCTCTGCACATCATTTTTGTCATTTCCTGGTTCGCCGGCCTGTTTTATCTGCCTCGCATCTTCGTCAACCTGGCCATGGTGTCGCCCGGGAGCGAAGCCGAGCGCCAGCGCCTGCTGCTGATGGCTCGCAAGCTCTACCGCTTCATGACCATCCTGATGATTCCCGCCATCGGCTTCGGCCTGGTGCTATGGCTGTACTACGGCATTGGCCTGCGCGGCCCTGGCAACGGCTGGATGCACGCCAAGCTGACCCTGGTGCTGGTGCTGCTGGGCTTCCACCATGCCTGTGCACGCGTGCTGCGCAAGTTCGAGCAGGGCCGCAACACCCGCAGCCACCTGTGGTTTCGATGGTTCAACGAGGTGCCCACCATCGCCATGTTCATCATCGTGCCCTTGGTCGTCATCAAGCCGTCGTTCTGAGCCGGCATGCGGTGAAGCACGCCCCTTCGGTGTTTTCGCGCTACGCGCTGGCGGCTTACTGGCTGCTGGTGCTGTACGCCAGTCTGTATCCCTTCTCCGGCTGGCGCTGGCAGGGCCTGAGTCCGCTCGACTTCGTCGCCGCGCCACTGCCGCGCTACCTCACCCTTGGCGACATCTGGCTCAACGTCGCCGGCTATCTGCCGCTCGGCCTGCTGGCGGCTGCCAGCTTGCGACCGCGCTGGACGGGTTGGCGCGCCTGGCTGCTCGCATCGGTCGCATGCAGCCTGACGTCGTTCGCGATGGAAACCTCGCAGGCCTTCCTGCCGGTGCGGGTGTCGTCCAATGTCGACTGGATCACCAACACACTGGGTGGCGTGCTGGGCGCGGCGCTGGCGGTGTGGCTGTTGCCGCGGCTGTCCCTCAGCCAGAGGGTGCGTCGACTGCGTGAGCGCTGGTTCGCGCGCGATGCCAGCCTCGGGCTGCTGCTGTTGGCGGCGTGGCCGCTGGCCCTGCTCTGGCCGCCTCCGGCGCTGTTCGCCACCGGCCAGGTGGCGGGAACCCTGGCGCAGAGCGTGATCGATACCAGCCTGACCGCGCCCGATGTCACGGCCCCCTTCGCGCGCTGGTTCAATTCCGACGCCCTGCTGGCCCTGACCACGCCGCAGCCCATGGGTGCGCAGCAGCAGGTCTGGATTGCCGCGACCATGCTGATGGGAGTGCTGTGGGCCAGCGCGGCGCTGACCCGCAACGGGGCGCCACGGGTGCGCATCGGCCTGGCGCTGACATTGGCCGGTTTGACGGCGATGAGCCTGTCGGCCGCGCTGGGCTTCGGCCCCGAGCACGCGCTGGCTTGGGCCACCCCCGCAGCCATCCGCGGTCTGACGCTGGGTCTGGTCATCGGCCTGCCGCTCGCCCATCTGCCGCGCCGGCTGTGTGCCGCGCTGGCGCTGATCGCGCTGATCTGCGGCCTGTGGTGGGTCAACCAGGCCGGGCCCGATCCGTATTACGCGCAAAATCTGCAAACCTGGAGCCAGGGCCTGTTCATCCGCATGTTCGGCCTGCCCCAATGGTTGAGCTGGCTGTGGCCTTACACCGCCGGGCTCTATCTGCTGGGGCGCGTCGTGCGCCCTGGCGCAACAACCTGAACCCACGACCCCATGAGCTACTACGCCCACCACATCTTTTTCTGCCTCAATCAGCGCGAGGGCGGCCGGTCCTGCTGCGCGGCGCGCGGTGCCGAGGCCGCGTTCGACCATTGCAAACAAGCGGTCAAAGCCGCCGGCCTGTCCGGCCCCGGCCAGGTGCGGGTGAATCGCGCCGGCTGCCTCGATCGCTGTGAGGAAGGCCCGGCCTGCGTGGTCTACCCCGAAGGGGTTTGGTACACCTACGTGGATGAGCAGGACATCGACGAAATCGTCGAGCGCCACCTCAAGGCCGGCCAAGTGGTCGAGCGCCTGCTGCTGCCCGACATGGCGCCAGTCTCGACCCCCGCACCATGAATCGCAACACGCAGCGCGAGCGCATTGCGGGCCCGGTGGGCTGGATCGAGGTGGCGATCGACACCCCGGCGCAACCGCCATGCGGCTTGGCACTGATCGCCCACCCCCACCCCCTGCACGGCGGCACGCTGGACAACAAAGTGGCGCAGACCCTCGCTCGCGCCTGGCTGCAGCTGGGTTACTGCACCGTGCGGCCGAATTTTCGCGGTGTCGGCGCCAGCGAGGGCAGCTATGACGCCGGGCGCGGCGAAACGCAAGACCTGCGCGCCCTGGTGAACCACTACAGCGCCACCCTGGCGGCGCAGCTCGAGCTGCAAGCCACAGCGCTGCCGCTGGCTCTCGCCGGGTTTTCCTTCGGCGCCTTCGTCGCTGCGCAACTCGCCCAAACGATGCGCGCCGAGGACCGCGGCATCGACCATCTCACACTGGTGGGCCCGGCGGTGGTCAACTTTTCCGTGCCAGCCCTGCGGCAGGGCGATGGCACGCAACTGGCCGAACGCGCGCTCGTCATCCACGGCGAACAAGACGATGTGGTCCCGCTCAGCGCCGTGCTCGACTGGGCGCGGCCGCAGCAGCAGCCGGTCCTGGTGATGCCCGGGGCCGGACATTTCTTCCACGGCCTGCTCACGCCACTCAAAGAGTGGGTCACAACCTGGCATGGCAGCGCGAAGAGCGATTGATACGGCCTCGCCCGGCGCAGCGTCAGCAGGCATCCTTGCCGTGGACACGGGCCGATGCAATCTCATCAGCCCCAGGTGAACAATTTCACCGGCGCCGCACTCCAAATCGACATTCTTTTTAACGGCTTGTCATGTGTGGCGCTGCTATGGTGCGCAGTGTCACGACCCGGCCGCGGCGGGTCGCCGCAGCCCGCCCACCCGGCCGCCTTGTTCAACTGTTTCCATCTTTCTCACCCGAACCATGCCTTTCAAGATGCCCCGATCCCTGGCCCTGCTCGCACTGGCAGCAACGCTGAGTTGCGCCTGCCTTGCCCAGGCCGCCCCGAAACCCGCCGCCGCACCCGCGCCCACATCCGCCCCGGTCGCCACGGGTGCCGGCAATGTGCCCACCGGGCCCACCGCGGCGCTGCTCGAATCCGTGCCGCTGCCCAATATGCAGGCACGCAGCTGGCTGGTGCTGGACATGACCAGCAACCAGATCCTGGCCGAACAGCATGCCAACCAGCAAGAGGCCCCGGCCTCGCTGACCAAGCTGATGACGGCCTACCTCACCTTCAAGGCGCTGAAAGACGGCTCCGTCAAGCTCAACCAGATGGTGACCGAAACCAACGAGGCCTGGCGCACCGGTGGCTCGCGCATGTTCATCGATCCGCGCGTGCCGGTGTCGGTCAACGATCTGATCCTGGGCATGATCGTGCAATCGGGCAACGACGCGGCGATGACCCTGGCGCAGACCGTGGGCGGCTCGGTTTCGGCCTTCGTCGGCATGATGAACCGCCAGGCGCAGCAGTGGGACTTGAAGGGCACGCATTTCATGGACCCGACCGGCCTGCCCGACCCGGGCCATCACACCACCGCGCATGATCTTTCCGTCATCGCCGCGCACATCATCCGCGACTTTCCCGCCGACTATGCCCGCTACTTCAAGGTCAAGGAATTCACCTACAACCACATCACCCAGCCCAACCGCGTGAGCCTGCTGTTCACCGACCCCTCGGTGGACGGCATGAAAACCGGCTACACCAAGGAGGCGGGCTACTGCATGATCACCTCGGCGCAGCGCAACTTCCCCAACGGCCCGCGTCGGCTGCTCACCGTGGTGATGGGCACGCCGAGCGAGCACGCGCGCGGCGCCGAGAGCGAGAAGCTGCTGAACTGGGCGTTCCAGAACTTCGACGACATCCATGTGGTGACGGCGAACAGGCCGGTGCTCGACGCCCCGGTCTGGAAGGGGGCGAAGAACCAGGTGCAGCTCGGCAGCTTCGACACCCTGGCGGTGAGCGTGCCGCGTGGCGACGGCGCCAAGATCAAGACCACGGTGCAGCGCCCCGACCCTCTGGTGGCGCCCATTGCCCGAGGCCAGAACATCGGCACGCTGCAAGTCACGCTCGACGGCAAGCCCGTGGCCAGCTACCCGCTGGTGGCGCTGGACGCCGTGCCGCAAGCCGGCTTCTTCAAGCGCGTGTGGGATTCACTGCGCCTGGCGATCAAGTAATGCTCAGTGGAGGGGCGCGGCACCAGCGCCCGCCGCGATGGCCGCCCCATGCTCCAGCCACTCGCCACGCAGCGAATGCGGCATCGCCGCGGTGATGCGCACCGGCAGCAGCGCGCCCGCCAGTTGGCTCACCCGGTGCGCCGGCACGGCGAAATTGACGATGCGGTTGTTGCCGGTGCGGCCCTGCAGTTCGGCTGCGTTCTTGCGGCTGGCGCCTTCCACCAGCACATGCTGCAAGGTACCGACCATGGCTTGCGAGATCGCCTGCGCATGGGCCTCGATGCGTGCCTGCAAGGTTTGCAACCGCGCCAGCTTCACGGCGGCCGGTGTGCCGTCGACCAGGTTGGCCGCGGGGGTACCGGGGCGCGGGCTGAAGATGAAGCTGAAGCTGGCATCGAAGCCGACCTCGTCCACCAGCTTCAGAAGCTGCGCGAAGTCGGCGTCGGTCTCGCCGGGGAAGCCGACGATGAAGTCCGAGGAGATGGTGATGCCGGGACGCACGGCGCGTAGCCGGCGCACGATGTGCTTGAACTGCAGCGCGGTGTAGCCCCGCTTCATCGCCGCCAGAATGCGGTCGGAGCCATGCTGCACCGGCAGATGCACATGCGGCACGAGTTGCACAATGCGGCCGTGCGCCTCGATCAGGCGCTCGGTGAATTCGTTGGGATGGCTGGTGGTGTAGCGCAGGCGCTCGATCCCCGGAACGGCGGCGACATAGTCCAGCAGCATGGCGAAATCACCCTCACCAGCGTCCGCCCCGCCGTCGAGCGGAGCCCGCCAGGCATTGACATTCTGCCCCAGCAGGGTGATTTCCTTCACCCCTTGCGCCGCGAGTTCCGCCACTTCGGTGAGCACGTCTTCCAGCGGCCGTGACACTTCCTCGCCACGGGTGTAGGGCACGACGCAATAGCTGCAATATTTGCTGCAACCTTCCATGATGGAGACGAAGGCGGTGGCGCCTTCGGCACGCGCCGGCGGCAGGTGGTCGAACTTCTCGATCTCCGGAAAGCTGATGTCCACCTGCGCCTGGCCGGTGCGCTCGCGCGCCGCCAACAACTCCGGCAGTCGATGCAGGGTTTGCGGGCCGAACACCAGATCGACATACGGCGCGCGCGTGACGATGGCCGCACCCTCCTGGCTGGCCACGCAGCCAGCCACGCCGATACGCAGCCCGGGGTTGGCGGCCTTCAGCGCGCGCAACCGGCCCAGGTCGCTGAACACCTTGTCCTGCGCCTTCTCGCGGATCGAGCAGGTGTTGAGCAGGATGAGATCGGCGTCCTCCGGTTTGTCGGTTGTTTCATAGGTCTGGTCGGCGTCGAGCACATCGGCCATCTTGGCCGAGTCGTACTCGTTCATCTGGCAACCAAAGGTCTTGATGTAGAGCTTTTTCATGGCGATGCATGCAGGTCAAGCGCCGAGGCGCGAGCAGGTGCGCAGCGGCGAGAGCGATCGGGCTGGCAGGAGTGCTTGGGCGGGGGCGGGGCCGGTTCAGCCCGCGCCGAAGCCGCAGTTCGATGCGGCACTGGGCACCGTGGCCAGCGACGGATCCTTGGGACTCACGAGCCAGACGCGGAACACGCTGCCCGAAGCGTCGCGCAGAAACACGACCGCGCTGTCCAGCCCCGGCAATTGGCCGGTCAGCACCACGCGCTGCTCGGCATCGAGCACACGCACGCCCGGACCCAGGGTGTAGGGGATGCAGTTGATGGTGATGTTGGGCCAGGCGCCGAAGGTGGCCACGCCTTTGAGACTGCCACCCGGGAACAGGCGCTCCATCTGGGCTTGCGCCAGGCCGGCGCTCAGCATGCCGAGCAGCATGGCAAGACCGAGCCGAAGGCTTGCCGAACGCAGGGAATTGGTGGTGCGAAACACGCGGTTCATGGTGTTGATCCAGAGGCGTGAAGGTCGTTCGACCCGAACTTGCCGCAGGGCCCGACAGGCACGCAGCACTGGCCAAAATGGTAGCAGCCGTGGCGTCCCGGCAGACACTCCGCGGTGATCGATGGGCACGACCTCAGTCGTACACCTCGGCCCCCGCCAAGCTGGGCGCTGCTGCATCCTTGGCCGCCAGGCTAGGCTGATCATCCGGCAGGTTCAGCCCGGCCAGCAGCCAGGTGATCGCCAGTTGCGGGTCGTTCCACACCAGATTGCGGTCATGCTCGGGGTACCAGTACTCCGTGGTCTTGTAGAGGAAGTCGGCGCTCTCGCTCAGCACCACGAAGCCGTGGCCGAAGCCCGGCGGCACCCAGAGCTGGCGCTGGTTGTCGGCGGAGAGTTCCACCCCCACCCATTGCCCGAAGCGCGGCGAGCTGCGCCGCAGGTCCACCGCCACGTCCCACACCGCACCCGCCACGGCGCGCACCAGCTTGCCCTGCGGCTTGACGAGCTGGTAGTGCAGACCGCGCAGCACCCCGCGCACCGAGCGCGAGTGGTTGTCCTGCACGAACTCCACGTCCAGCCCGGTGGCGGCAGCGAAGGCCCTGCGGTTGTAGCTCTCGAAGAAAAAGCCGCGGGCGTCGCCGAACACCCGGGGCTCCAGGATCAGCACCTCGGGCAGGGCGGTGGGGATGACGTTCATGCGCTCTCCTGCAGCAGCCGCAGCAGATACTGGCCGTAGCCGTTCTTGCGCATGGGTTGGGCCAGGCGCTGCAGTTGCGCGGCGTCGATCCACCCGGCGTGGTAGGCGATCTCCTCCGGGCAGGCCACTTTGAGGCCCTGGCGCTTCTCGATGGTGGCGATGAATTGCCCGGCTTCGAGCAGGCTGTCGTGGGTGCCGGTGTCCAGCCAGGCGTAGCCGCGCCCCAGGGTCTGCACTTGCAGCGTGCCCTGCTCCAGGTAGACGCGGTTGACGTCGGTGATCTCCAGTTCGCCGCGCGGCGAGGGCTTGAGGCTGGCGGCAATGTCGCATACCTGCGCGTCGTAGAAGTACAGGCCGGTGACGGCGTAGCTGCTCTTCGGCCTGGGGGGTTTTTCTTCGATGCTGATGGCGCGGCCGCTGGCGTCGAACTCGACCACGCCGTAGCGCTCGGGGTCGTGCACGTGGTAGGCGTAGACGGTGGCGCCCACGCTCTGGGCGTTGGCGGTTTTCAGCGAGGCCTGCAGGTCGTGGCCCCAGAACAGGTTGTCGCCGAGCACCAGGCTGCTTGCGGCGTTGCCGATGAAGTCGCGGCCGATGAGAAAGGCTTGCGCCAGGCCGTCGGGGGAGGGCTGCACGGCGTAGTGCAGGTTCAGGCCCCACTGGCTGCCGTCGCCCAGCAGTTGGGCAAAGCGCGGGGTGTCTTGCGGGGTGGAGATGATGAGCACGTCGCGGATGCCGGCGAGCAGGAGGGCGCTCAAGGGGTAGTAGATCATCGGCTTGTCGTACACCGGCAGCAGTTGCTTGCTCACAGCCTGGGTGACGGGGTACAGCCGCGTGCCGGAGCCGCCGGCGAGGATGAGGCCTTTGCGTGACTGGGGCAAGTTCATGAACGATCCGCGTTGCATGCGATGGGAGTGAGGGGGCACCAGGAGCTTACAAAACACGGCCGACTCGGGCGCGCAATGGGTAGAAGATGTTAAACGCCCGCCTTGTGGACTGAAGCCCCATCGGGTGGCGCCTGAGGCGATCGATGAATGCCCGATTTCCGGTTGTGCCCCCGTGTATGACAAATCGGGGGTCGAGGTATTGGCGCCGTGCCGACAGGCGAGCGTGTTCCAGGTTGTGCAGGTGGGTGCAGCCCTTCGTTTGCAGCATTCGGCTATCTTGCTGCGAGCGAGACAGCGTCGGCGTTCGGGGTGCTGGAGCAGGACACCGACTCGTTCACTCAAACGCCCAAGCCCTGGCGCACCTCTGACCATCAATCAACGTGACTCCCGACACTGCCTATGTCGACCTGACGCCCGATCGCCTACTCAACGCCATCGACACCCTCGGCACGCGTTGCGATGGCCGGCTGCTGCAATTGAACAGTTTCGAGAACCGCGTCTACCAGGTCGGGCTCGAGGACGGCAGCCAGCGCATCGCCAAGTTTTACCGGCCCGGACGTTGGAGCGATGCTGCCATCCTCGAAGAGCATGCGTTCACCCTCGAGCTGGCGGAGCGGGAGATTCCCGCCGTGCCGCCGCTGTCGTTCAACGGGCAAACGCTGCACTATGGCGAGGACCATCGTTTCGCGCTGTTCGCCAGGCAGGGCGGCAGGACGCCGGAGCTCGAGCACGACGAGACACTCGAATGGCTGGGGCGTTTCCTCGGCCGCATGCATGCGGTTGGTGCCAGCGGCGCGTATCAGGCACGGCCTTCGCTCGACATCCAGAGTTTCGGCCTCGAGCCACGCAATGTGCTCGTTGCCGGAGATTGGCTGCCCGCGGACTTGCGGCCGGCCTGGATCAGCATCGCCGACCAGGCGCTCGAGGGCGTGAGCCGCGCCTATCAGCTAGCCGGCGACGTGCAGACGCTGCGGCTGCACGGCGACTGCCATGCCGGAAACCTCCTGTGGACCGACGACGGCCCGCATTTCGTCGACTTCGACGACAGTCGCAGCGGACCCGCGGTGCAGGATCTGTGGATGCTGCTCTCTGGCGACGCGGCGGACATGCGGCGCCAGCTCGCGGCACTGTTGCGCGGCTACGCCATGTTCCGCGTGTTCGACGACCGCGAGTTGCATCTCGTCGAGGCGCTACGCACGCTGCGCCTCATCCACTACAGCGCCTGGATCGCCAGCCGCTGGCACGACCCGGCCTTCCCGGCCGCCTTCCCCTGGTTCGGCAGCACCCGCTACTGGCAGGACCGCATCCTGGAGTTGCGCGAGCAAGTGGCGCTGATGCAGGAACCTCCGCTGCTCTGAGCAACCTCAGGGCCAGACGCCGTTTGTTCCCCACGGGGGAACGCCACGTGGCGCGGCGCGGAGCACAAAGAAAAAGGGGCGGCGATTTCTCGTGCCCCTCTCGAATGTGCTGGTGGCGCTTCAGGGACTCGAACCCCGGACCTGCGGATTATGATTCCGTCGCTCTAACCAACTGAGCTAAAGCGCCAAACCTGGAATTATAAACATGGCGATGCGCCGCTGAGCGCGCACAAGGCAGCGCATCCGGAGGGCTCTCGACGTCAACGCTGCTCGAAACGCGGCGCGCGCTTCTCGAGAAAAGCGGCCATGCCCTCCTTCTGGTCGTGCGTGGCGAACAGGCTGTGGAAGCTGCGGCGCTCGAACAACATGCCTTCGGCCAGCGGCGTCTCAAAAGCCCGGTTGACGCATTCCTTGGCCATCATCACGGCCTGCAGCGGGTGGCTGGCGATGATCTGTGCCGCGCCGAGCGCTTCGTCGAGCAGTTTGTCCGCGGCGACCACGCGCGACACCAGACCGGCGCGCTCGGCCTCGGCCGCATCCATCATGCGGGCGGTGAGCACCAGATCCATGGCCTTGCTCTTGCCGACCGCGCGTGGCAGGCGCTGGGTGCCACCGGCGCCGGGGATGATGCCGATCTTGATTTCAGGCTGGCCGAATTTGGCGTTGTCGGCGGCGATGATGAAGTCGCACATCATCGCCAATTCGCAGCCGCCGCCCAGGGCGTAGCCAGCCACAGCGGCAATGACCGGCTTGCGCATGGTGCGCAGGCGCTCCCAGTTGCGGGTGATGAAGTCCTGGCGATAGGCCTCGGTATAACTTTTGTTCGCCATCGCGGCGATGTCGGCGCCGGCGGCGAAAGCCCTGTCGCTGCCGGTGAGCACGATGCAGGCGATAGCGTCATCGGCATCGAACGCCGACAGCGCCGCGCCGAGTTCATCCATCAACGCGTCGTTCAGCGCGTTGAGCTGCTTCGGCCGGTTGAGGCGAATGAGGCCGACGCGGCCCTGGGTTTCAGTGAGCAGGTGCTCGTAAGGCATGGCGGGTTCCGTCTGGGGGCTGACAATGCCGCAAGCATAGGACGGAAACCGGGGTCGCCCGCGGGGTGCGCAACGGCCTCCTGGCGGGTTCGCGCGGCGCGGCGGAACAAGCGCTCAGTGTCGGCCTCGGTGCGGCGCGGTGCCGCGGGCCGGACGGTGCCGGCTTCAAGCGCAAACCAGTCTCGGCAGTGTCGCGGCATGACTCAAACCCCCAGCCAGCGTTTGCGCCGCTGTGCTGCAGCGGCTGTGGCAGACGGCGCCACGCTGAGCGTCACCGGCCCAGGCACCGGCGCAGGAAACGCCGCCTGAAGTTGCACCAGGCGTGCATCACGCATGACATGCGCCTGCCAGGCATCTCCCGTGCGTGCGCGCGCATGCAGGCGCTTGATTTGGTCCGGGTTGGCACGCTGGCCGTTGATGGCAAGCAGGATATCGCCAGGGGCCAGGCCCGCCTGCTCGGCCCATCCCCTGGCCAACACCTGCCGCACTTGCGGCCAGCCGTGCGCATCGTCGAGCCTTAGCCCCAGACTGCTGAGGGCGTCGGCCTTGCCCTGATTCCAGCGTACACCCACGCTGGCCAGCAGACGCCGGAGCGGGAGTGTGTCGCAGCCATGCACATGCCGGACAAACAAGCCCCGCAAATCCAGGCCGCTGACTTCGCGCACCAGCGCGGGCAAGGC
The DNA here is from genome assembly GCA_021783435.1 of Pseudomonadota bacterium. Next base: position 24,336 of record JAJXUC010000028.1, read on the forward strand.
GTCCTCGGGCACACCCTGGCTCTGCAAGGGCGCATCGTCACGGCCGTAGCGGCGCCACAGCAGGCGCATCACGTCGTCCAGCGTGCTTGGGCTGCGGCAGCGCAGCGTCAGGTCCAGCGCCAGGGCGAACAATCCGCCCAGGGTGTAGTAACTGACGGTGGCGTTGGCGGTGTTCTCGTCGGGCCGATAGAACTTGATCCAGGCGTCGAAACTGGCGTCGGCCAGGCTTTGCACCTGCCGGCCCGGCGTGGCCTGCACGGCGTTGATCGCACGCGCCAGCAGGTCGAGGTACTGCTGCGGCTCGATCAGCCCGGCGCGACGCAGGATGAGGTCGTCGTAGTACGAGGTGAAACCTTCGAACAGCCACAGCAGGCCGGTGGTGTTTTCGCGCTCGAGGTCGTAGGGCGTGAGGGCCTGTGGCCGGATGCGCTTGACGTTCCAGGCGTGGAAATACTCGTGACTGCACAGGCCGAGAAGCTGACGATACCCGGCGCTGCGCTCGACGCCATCGCGCGGGTGCGGCAAGTCGGATTCGGCGCAGATCAGCGCGGTGCAATCGGCGTGCTCCAGACCACCGTAACCGTCGGCGGTGGGTGCCAGCAGAAAGGCATAGCGCTTGAATGGGGCACGCGGTCGCTCGGGTTCGAACAGGGCCATTTCGGTTTCGCAAATGCGCTGGAGATCGGCCGTGAGGCGCTTCGCGTCCACCTCGCCGCGCAACCGGTCGGCATGGGCGACCACCATCTCGTGCGGCGCGCCATGGGCGTGAAACTTCAGGCGCAACAAGCGGCCGATCTCCACCGGATGGTCGATCAGCCGGTCGTAGTCGCTGGCCTGATACACACCGAAGCCACGCGAGTCCAACTGCACTGCGGCCAGGGTTGTGGCCACGCTCCAGTCGGGCAGTGACACAGGCGGCACAATGCGCAGCAGGTGCGGCTCGGCTTCCCGACCTGCGGCCGCCAGCAGCAGGCTCGACGGGTTGAAAAAAGCGCGCGAGGCATCGAGCCAAGCAGTGCGCACCGAGGCGTCGCGCGCATACACGACCCAGTTCAGTTGCAGCGGCCCCTGGCATGGCGCGACGCGCCAGCGGTTTTTGGCCACCTTGCGCACGGCCACCGATTGACCCTGGCAACGCGCTTCGACCCGCAACACCTGCCGGGCGAATTCGCGCACCAGATAGCTGCCGGGGATCCACACCGGCAGCCAGAACTCCTGGCCCTGCGGGTTGGGCGTGGCCAGTTGCAGTTCCACGGCGAACAGGTGGGCGTGGATGTCGTCCATCCGCACGCTGTAGCAGGGGCCTTGCGCGGTTGTGGTCGCGGGGGGTCTGGCCCCGACGGAGCGGGGGCGCGATGCTGCAATGTCGGCAAACGGTGTCATGGGTGATCGTGGCGTTGGACGTTCGTGTGGCGGTGCGTGATCCTGGGAGTTGGCGCGACTCGGGCCGTTTCACGCGCAGAGGGCTGCTGGCGCGGCCCTGGTGGAGCGGCAAAACCGCCGCCCGAATGCCGGCATTGTTCGCATCTCGCCACGATTTTTCGCAACAACGGATTCTGTTTGATCTCCAGCCTTCGAAACCGGCGGTGCCATGCTAATCTGGCTGGACACAACGCAAGACCCACAGGGAAGCCATGGAACGTGACGTGTTCAGCGAAATTGCCATCCATGCCGGCACGGGCTCTCCCTCGCTTGCCTATCAGCCCCAGGTGCAATATCCGGGCGGCGAAATCGTCGGCCTGGAAGTGCTGTTTCGCTGGCGCGCCGACACCGCACCCAAGCGCCATTCCCCACTCACCTTCCTGCCGCGCCTGTCGCCGTCGCAAACCAGCGAGCTGTTCTTCTGGGTGGTGGACGAATCGGTGTCCGAGGCCCGCGTGCTGTCGAACTGGACCGGCTGGCGCGGCTGCATCTCGGTCAACATCGAAGCCGACCAGCTCGGCGACCCCGACCTCGTGCGCCGCATCGACCAGGTGCTGCAGCGCAACCAGTGGCCGGCCAATCGGCTGATCATGGAAGTCACCGAGCGCCGCCCGATTCCGGTGTTTCCGAGCGTGCTGCGCAACATCACCGCCCTGCAGCAAGCCGGCATCCTGATCGCGATGGACGACTTCGGCGAGGGCTACGCCTCGTTCGAATACCTCAAGCGCCTGAGCCCGGCGCACATCAAGATTCCCGCCGGATTCACCACCGAACTGAACACCGACGTGCGCAACCAGGAAATCGTGCGCTCGCTGGTCGCCCTGGCGCAGCGCCTGAACATCATGATCGTGGCCGAGGGTGTTGAATCCCAGGAAAACGCCGAAGCCCTGCACGCGCTGGGCCTGCGGGTCATGCAGGGCTATCTGTTCGGCGAGCCGCGCGAACTGGAAGACTGGGCCCAATTCCTCAAGCAGACCGGCAAGATCACCGCGGCCTGAACGACTCCGCGGCGCAATCCCGACCCTCTCTTCGCCCCCTATTGACAAGCCCGAACGCTTGGTTAAGATACTCCCACCGAGTTTTAGCCGCTTTGCCCCGACCCGAGTCCATGCCCTCCTTTCGAACGTTCCCCCGCATCTGGGCGTTGGTCTGCGCATTGGCATTTTTGCCTTGGACGCAAGCGGCAATGGCCCGGGCGGTCCCCCTTCCAACCTCGTGCTGCGAAGCGGCGCCGGACATGGCCTCCATGCCGATGCAAGCAGCCAGCCAGCTCATCGCGCTCGCCAATCCAGTCAGCAGGCAGGTCGAACGTGCGTTTTGCCAGGCAGCCTGCAATAACCTGAGCGCCACCATTGCAGCCAGCCCCACCCGGGGCCTGGGCACACCCCAAGCGGCGCTGGTTCAACGCGTCGTGCTGCTGTTGCAGACTCGACCCAGGCCGCCCGCCAGGCAGTCCCTGAGGATCGAGCCCCCACCCCCCTCCAGACCGCCTTTCCTCGCGGCTCGCCTCCAGGTTTGACCCCTTCGGCAGCATCCGCCCCGGTGACTCTTCACCGGGCGATGTCCGTGTTCGCCTCGCGAACACCGCTGCGACCTTGCAGCGTTCCATCCGCCGAAGAGGTAAGCGATGTCCTTCATTCTGCAGTGCCGCCGTGCGCAAGCCCGGCGGTTGTCATCCGTCCGATCTGAACACCCGGCGGCCATCCCCGTTCTTGTCGGTCTGCTGCTGCTCGCCGGCCTGGCCGCACCCGCGCAAGCCGCGCCCCTGACCCTCGGTGCCGCCGAGGCGCAACTGGCGCGCAGCAATCCCAGCCTGGCCGCGGCCGCGCAGCGCATCCGCGCCATCCAGCACCGGGCCGCGGCGGCCACGCAGTTGCCCGACCCGCATGTGTCGCTCGACGCCGTCAACCTGCCCACCAACAGCTTCTCGTTGACGCAGCAGAGCATGACCATGCTCAGCGTCGGCGTCAGCCAGAGCTTTCCGCCCATCGGCAAGCTGGCCCTCGAAGGGAACAAGCTGCAGGCGCAAGCCGCGGAGCAGCACTTCGGCCGTGAAGCGAAGCAGGCGCAACTGGTTCTCGCCTTGCGCCGCGCCTGGCTCGTGGCGGTGTACACGCGCCAGGCCCTGGCGGCGGTGCAGCGGCAGCAAACGCTGGCGCGCGAGAACGTCGACGCAGCCATGGCCAGCTACCGCGCGGGCAACGCAGCGCAGAGCGATGTGTTGCGCGCGCGTCTCGCCGCGGACGAACTGCGCAACGACCAGAGCGCGCTTGCCGCGGATGAAGCGGTGGCCCTGGCCGACATTGCCCAGGCACTCGGCAGCGATCAAACGCCGCAGATCGATCCCGACTGGCCGAGCTTGTCGTCTGGCGCGGCGACTCCCGCGCAGGCGCCCCCGACCCAGCCGCTGCTGCGCATGGCCCAGGCCAAGGTGCGCATCGCCCAGGCCGGCGTGCAGGTGGCGAAGAAGGATTACCTGCCGGAGATCACGGTTGGCGCCTCCTACGGCAAGAGCTTTTTTCCGGGCTCTCCCAACTTTTTCTCCGCCGGGGTGTCGATGAACTTGCCGATTTTCTCCAGCCATCGGCTGGACCAGGAACTCGACAGCGCCCGCGCCCAGGTGATGGAAGCCCGCTACGACGAGCAGGACCAGCGGCTGGCCTTGCAGCAGCAGATTCGCTCGGCCACGGCGCGCATGCGCAGCCAGCAGGAGAAATGGCAGCGCCTGCACGCGCAGATGCTGCCGCTGGCGCATGAGGCGTACGACTCCACCCTCACCGCCTACGGCAACGGCCGCGCCAGCATGGGCGACGTGCTCAAGGCGCAGCAAGCCGTTTTGGCCCTTGAACTCCAGACCCTGCAACAGCGCCGGGATCTGCTGGCCACCCAGGCCGAACTCGACTACCTGACAACGCCTTCGGAGCAGCAGCCATGACATTGCGAACCTTCACTCTCGGCCTCGGCCTGTTGCTGGCAGGCATCGGCGCGGGCCTCTGGAGCAGCCGCTGGCTGCCGCACGGCGCCTCGCAAACCGGGACGGTGAACACCGCGACGGCCTCGGCTTCCGCGGCAGCCTCGGCGGCAGCGCCGGCAAGCCGCCGGGTGCTGTACTGGGCCAACCCGATGAACGCCGCCATCCACGCCGACCACCCGATGCAGGACAACATGGGGATGGACTATGTGCCGGTCTATGCCCCCGCTGCAACGCCGCAGCGCCGGGTGCTGTACTGGGCCAGCCCGATGAATCCGGCGATCCATTCGGACCATCCGATGAAGGACAGCATGGGCATGGATTACGTGCCGGTCTACGCCCAGGCCGAAGCCGGTGGGGCCGAAGCCGGGGTGCGCATCGACCCGCGCCTGACGCAAAACCTGGGCGTGCGCCTGACGACCGCACAGATGCGCCCCCTGGGCCAGGCGATCCAGACCGTGGGCACCGTGGCCGTGGACCAGAACCGCATCACCACCGTCACCCCGCGCTTCTCCGGCTGGGTGGTGCAACTCAAGGTGCGTGCCGTGGGCGACCCGGTGGCGCGCGGCCAGGTGCTGGCAGAGATTTACTCGCCCGAGCTGTACAGCGCGCAGCAGGAATACAGCATTGCGCGCCAGCGAGCCGGCGCGACCGATGGCCACCCCGGCAGTCACCCCGACAGCCAGGGTTTGCTGGCCGCGGCCAAACAGCGCCTGCTGCTGCTGGGCCTGCCCGAGGCTGCGCTCAAGCAGTTGGAGGCCTCGGGCCAGCCGATGCGCGACGTTCCCATCCTGGCGCCCGAGAGCGGTGTGGTGACGGCGCTGAACGTTCGCCAGGGCAGCTATGTCTCGTCGCAGAACAGCCTGTTCGAGATCGCCAATCTGGATCGGGTCTGGGTCAATGTGGCGCTGTATGACTACCAGATGCCGTGGGTGCGCCTGGGCGACGGCGTGCAGCTCCAGCTTCCGGCCTACCCCGGGCGGAATTGGGATGGGCGCCTGAACTTTCTCTACCCCACGCTGGACCCGCAAACCCGCACCATCACCGCGCGCCTGAGCTTCGCCAACCCCGGCGGCACGCTGCGCCCGGGCATGTATGCCAACGCCACGGTGCAGGCCCAGGCGCAAACCGCGCTGGCGCTGCCGAGCAGCGCGGTGCTGCGCACGCAGGATGGCGATTACGCCATCCTGGCGCAGGCGGGCGGCCATTTCCTGCCG